>NZ_UGHY01000002.1:1567403-1899806 GCF_900450995.1 Haemophilus parainfluenzae
ACTTATTGAACAACAGCTGATCCACGTCCGTATTTCGCCCTGCAGTCAAGCGTTCAAAATTATGCGGTTGAAATCCTACATCATAGCCTTTCGGTACACGTACCATTCGTGGATTGCCGGAACGTGTGCCTACTAGTTTTTCTTCCCATTTGATTTCAGGCGATGGACTGACGGTTTTACCCATCTCTTTCAAATCATCCTCATCGTGGGCGGTCACGGTGCAGTGGCAGCCATAGGCTTTAATGGGGTAGTAATAACGCCAAAATGGATCGCTTGCCGGCAAAATCGTGCCGTCCAAATCAATATGCTCTTGGCGTGGATGGGCGTTGTCGTGGTGATGATATTCCCAATAAGGCATCACATCGGCAAGGTCTAAATGCTGCTGCAACCGTCCGCGATTGTAAGCAGCATAAACGTTGGTGTCGTAAATAATACGGGTTCGCCAATTTCTGCCGCCGTTGTAATCCCAGCCTGTGCGAGCGACAACCTCATCAAAACGCTTGCGGAAGCCTTCCAGTGTTTCGCCGTTGTTGATGGCTTCATCTACCGCTTCACGAAAGGCAAGTAGCACCTCATTGCGGTTTGCTCCTGCGACCATAAAAAAGTAGTCGTGTTCTTCGCCCAATACGTCCAAATAGCTGTTGGTTGGTAGATTGAGCTTTTTCTCAAAGTATTTGACTTGATTTTCAAAAGTGAATTTCATTCACAAATCTCCCCTAGCCCCTCTTTACGAAAGAGGGGGACTTGACACGCTCATCTTCTACGGATTGTCGCCCTGCAAACTGTGCCGCAGTTGAACCCCACGCTAGCAGTTCGCCATATTCGGCATAGCTGAGTTCTGGGATTAGGCTATCAAGTTGGTTGCGAAAATCTTCCAAACTTTCAGCTTGCCCTAAGCGGTCGCGAATATCGTGTAGCCAAGTTTCAACAACGGCTTCGCCTTCCACTTCCAACTGTTCGCCAATGGTTTCAATCACGCTTTTGGGGATTGGCTCGGCAAAATCCACCTTATCCGTCCCTTTCTTTTGTAAAGATGGGTTAGGGGAGATTTCTTGCATCACAATATCGCCCTCTTCAAAACCATAAGTGCGGTGGATATATTGCTCGGTAAAGCTCACGCCGATTTCGGTCAAAATCTTGTCGCGTTCCGCCTGCAGTTTGTCAATGCTTTCTTGCTCGAATAGCTCGAAGGTTGGCAAGGTGTCCACGCTGAAATTGAGTTCACAAATCCACGCCAGCAACTGATTGAACACGCCTTCCACAAGGCTGGCGTCATCGTTGCGAATATCACGCGTCACTTCTAGCCCGGCGGTGGCAGAGGCTCGGTTAGCTTCCGCTTCAGTGGTTTGGTTTTGACCGAGTAACGCAATGGCGATTTCTGATTTGCAGTAACGTAAGAAATCATCGAATACTTGTGAGCTTGCCCCTTTGCTTGCACTTTCTTTTAAATCAATGGAACTATCTTCAGGAATGGCAGCTACGGCGGTTCCCAACATCTTTTCCATACTATCCAAAAGTTCATCAATTTCGTGAATTTGGGCTTGGCGTGGGTGTTTACCGACCAGCCACGGGCTGCCATATTTTTCCATAAATTCCAACCAGAATTTAAAGCCTCCTTTCTTAAACGTTGCCGCCCAGAAGCAGAGCGAAAGATCGCCCAAGCCATACGGGTTGATATAGGTCGCATTTTGGGTTGCCAGCAACATTCGATAAGGTGGCAGTTCTTCGCCGTTGATGTTCTCTTTGGTACGAAGTTTAAGTTGGTTTTCCTCATCGAAGACGAACCACTCTTGCGGTTTGCCGACAATGGCAACAGGCAACAACAAGCCGTCTTTGCTTTCCCACATCACTTCCAACGCCTGATAACCAAACAACGTGGCATCTAAAATTTGGCTGATAATATGCGACATCGGCAAGCGGTCGAAAAATGCGGTTAAAATCTCATCCGTTTTTTCATTGCCTGTTGGGGTAATGCGCCATTCTAGCCCTTTGATTGCCGCTTTTCTGCGGCGAACACAGCCGCCTACGTGGCTGTCGGATAGGATTTCACGGTAAGCCGAAATATCCTTGCCCATTTTTTTCAACACAGGATCGGGGTTCGGCAGGTAGTGCATAAACGCCCAATAATCCACCGCGTTGGCACGGCTGGCGATGATGCCGATTAGGTCTTTTTTCTTTGGTGTCATCGTTAATATCCTACGGTTAAATCCTTGCTTTTACGCGGTCGGCGGCTGTGTGCCATTACAGGCTGCATCACGGCATCGGTTGCCGCAGTTAATGCTAAAAAGCACGCCCAAGTGCGGTCAGCGTGACCGTTGCTATCGCTTTCAGCGGTAAAGCGTGGCGTGCCGTTTGCCCCTGTAATTTTTTTGAGTTTATGTAAATCTTCTCGCAAATTGCTGTTGCCTTGCGGTATACGAATTTTGCGATCTTCAAAGGCGGTTTTGCCAATAGTTGCCATTTTGAGCTTGGTCGATAAATTAAACAGCGTGCCTGCAATGCGTTTGCCGTGTTCAGCTTGGGCATCTTCTACCATTTTTTCGCCCATTCCTGTTTGGTCAAGATTGCCTGCCACAACGTGATACTGCTTCATAATGCGGTTGAGTTCGGCAAGTTGTTCACGCAATGGCACACGTTTGAGTTCCACGATTTCACGCGTCCAATAAACATCGCCCACCAATTCAATCACCCAAATAACGGTTAAGTCGTTACGAGCCGCAATATCCATTCCCACAAAGCACGAACCGCCTTGATAAAGTTCAGGCTTGCCTGCTTGTTCGTGTTCAACGGCATCAATCAAGTCGTAAGAAAGCCAGCTGCTTGCTTCATCAAGCCATTTGAGTTCAAACTCTTGAGCCCACGCATCTTCATCATTCAAACCTTTGCGGAGTTGTTCGATATTACGCGGTAAACCGTCTGCCACCGCTTGGTAAATATCCACGGTGTGGCGTGACCATTCGGTATTCTCCAAGTCGGTCATCAACTCGTAAAACTTGTTGCCCTTGCCGTTAGGCGTTGAAACCACACGTAACTTCCAGCCTGCGGAAATGACAGGGAACAGAGCTTTCCAGATTTCACGACTGTCGGCGTGGAACGCAAATTCATCTAAAAACACATTCGCCGAAAAACCACGAGCAGTGTCGGGGTTAGCTGGTAATGCTGTGATTTTGGAACCATTGGGGAAAATCACTTCCAACGCATTGATGGTTGGGCTAAAAGGCACTTCAGCAATTTCACACGCCACGCCAATGGCTTCAAGGTGGCGTTTTACGCCCTCATTGATGGCTTCTTTCGCTTGGCGTTCGCCTCGCGATAAAATGACCCATCGGGTGCGTTCTCCCGAGCTTCCGCTGCCAAACAATCCAGCACAATTTCAAAGGTGGTGGTAAAGGTTTTGCCCGATTGACGGCTAAACATCGCCACTTTGAAACGGCTATCATCTTGCAGCCAGCGTTTTTGGTAATCGTATAAAACGGTGTTATTGGTTGATACCATAGATTTCCAAAATACTTTGTCGCACACGCTCGAGTGTCGGTAAATCTGAGCCGTCTTTTTCGGCGGTGCGTGCGAGTTCATCCAGTTTTGCCTGCACTTTGGCTTTGTGTTCGGCTTGATATTCTTTCAGCTTCACACTTGCCGTCGTCATTGAGGCGATGTTTTTGCCAATCATACCCAGTGCTTTTAGGCGGTCTTTTACGCTTAGGCTTTCCACATTGCGGGCTTCAATCAGCAAATTCATTAAATCAGTTTGCACCAGCCGCATTAGGGCGTCCGATTGGCTATCTCCCTCATCGTCTACCTGCTCGGTAATGAGCTTTGCCACTTCTGCCGCGTCTTTAATCGCTTTCAGGCGACTTTCAATTTGTTTGCCATAACGATGAATTGCCGACTTGCTGATTTGATAGCCCTTCTCACGCAGGAGATTTTCCAATTCCACATAACCTGAAAAACCGTTCTCAGTTAAGGCGCGTTCCAGCCAGCGGCGAACATCTTCGGGCAGTTTTTCAATACTTGAGCGAGGTGCCATAATTTCCCCTTACGCCCAATACTTTTCAGGGCGGGCAATACCGGCTTGGCAGTCGATGGTGTATTCCACAATGTCCACACCCAAGCGGTTAATATCTGCAAACCACACGCCGTGCGGTTGTTTGGTCAGTTCCACCAGTTTGCGGTCGGAAAGGTATTCCAACTGCTGGCGGATTTCGTGCGGTGTTACATTTGGGTAAATGCCTGCCATCACATCACGCAAAAATTGTTCGCTGGTGGTGTATGGCATGGCTTTGTGTAAAGTATTGAGCAAGTGCCAACGCATACCTTCTCGGCGGGCTTTTTCCATCATTTTGCACTCTCCATTTTGTATAAATCACTTAAGGTTTTGTGTAGGGCGTCCATTTTAGCTTCCAGCACCGTTTGCCCACGAATGTAGTCATCACGCAGGACATAAACGAGCGGCAGACTCGACTGCATTTGGTTGAATTGCTTTTCCAATTCTTCCACTTTGTCGTTTACTTTAAGCTGGTTTTGGTGGCGCTCACTCAAACTGTTTTGGAACTGCGATACTAAAATCTTGGCAAAGCCAAAACAGCAACCGAGAAACGACAGCAACAACCCGACCAAGTGCCAAAATTCCACGTTAATGGTCATTGTTCGTCTCCTTGCAGATTTCCCGATAGGTCGCGTTATGCACCGCAATTTGACGGAGTGTTTCGGTAGTATCTTGGCGACTGGCTTTAATTACCCCAAAACCTGAGCAGCTTGGGTTAATCACGGAGATCGCCTTGTTGTTGCAGGCGGTCAATAAGCCCATTGCGATCAGAAGTGCGGTTGTTTTCTTCATTCTTTTTTCTCGTTTCAAAATGTTTCACTTGAGTTTGAGCTACTACTTTTTCTTGTTGCAGTTGCTCGTTTTGCTTAAACAAGCGGTCGATTTCTTGCCCTGCCTTGCGAATTTTGTAGCAAGCCACACCCACACCAAGCAATACAATGGCAGAAAAGCCTAAAATCAGATAAAAAATCATTCTTCTCGCCCCCGATTATTTAACGCATTAGCAAAACCTTTGGTCGCCACGCCACCACCGCAGAATAGGGCGAAGGTGGTAAAGAGTTCGCCTACATAAGTGCGGTCAAGCCAGACGGCATACACCAAAATGCCTGCCATCAATAACGCTCCGAAAAATTGGATAAAGGCGGTGGTGGAAAGACGACCGTTATCGTTGGTAATCAACTCACTCAGTTTTTTCATTTTCTTTTTCCTTGTTGAAATAGTTTTGTTGGGCTGAAGCATAGCCAAAGAAAGTCAGGATACTCGCACAAACAAAGTAGCCGTAATATGCCAACATAATGCCAAGCAAAGTATTTGTGATCATTTCCCAATGATACTTAGCTTTGGTGTATTGGAATCTCGGCTTTGAAGAGCCAAAGAACATTGCCAATATCGCAAGTGCGGTCATAAAGTAAAAGAACCATTCATAGGCTTGTACAAGGTTTTTAATGCCTAATTCATTGGCAGAAATAAAACCACCGAAAATAATGATTTCCCATACCAAAGAGAAAAAGGTAATTCCGCGAATTTCTCGTTTCATTTTAGTAACTCCAGCGTAAGTAAAAGGCAGTAGCAGCGGTTGTGCCACCGTTGATTTTGCGATTT
The DNA here is from genome assembly GCF_900450995.1 of Haemophilus parainfluenzae. Lineage (NCBI taxonomy): Bacteria > Pseudomonadati > Pseudomonadota > Gammaproteobacteria > Pasteurellales > Pasteurellaceae > Parahaemophilus > Parahaemophilus parainfluenzae. The sequence goes on from NZ_UGHY01000002.1 coordinate 1,573,051, forward strand.
CGTTTGGCGTTGCTACTCATTCGCCAACCTCGTGTAAATTGCTTCTGATGGTTTGGAAAACGTATTGATGCACTCATCATTTATCCCTTAAATAAATGCTCAACATTCACGACCTCTTCGCTATCCAGCCAGCTCCACACATCAAAGCACGGGCAGTCTTTAATCCATTCGTTTGGGCTGATTGTGCCGTCACCGTTGAGGTCTGGGCTTAGATCACGATGTCCACAAATGCGAGCACTGGGATATTTGGCTTCTAATTGGCGAAGCAAGTGGTGCAGAGCTTTCCATTGGGCTTCCGTATATTCGCCGTGATTGCGTTTGTCTTTGGTAATCCCTCCGACCAAGCAGATACCAAGGCTGTAAAGGTTATGCCCTTTAACGTGTGCGCCTATTTCGCCCTCTTTGCGACCAGTTTCGACAGTGCCGTCGGTGTCAATCACAAAGTGGTAGCCAATATGTTGTAAGTGCGGATTGAATTGCTTGTAATTGCCAGCTAAACGCTGAAAGCCACGCTGTTTGTGCCAGTCGTTAATACGCTCTGCAGCGGTTTGGGTAGCGGTGCGAAGTTGCTTGCCGTTTTGAGTGGCTGAGCAGTGGATCACGATTTTGGTGATGGGAAAAGACATAAAAAAACTCCTATTAACTTTTTATAATTAGTTTAAAAGTTAATAGGAGTTTAGATATGATAGAGCTTTTCGCCTTTTAAACTGATTTAGAAATCAGCCGTAAACAACCTCTATAATATGGAGATAAAGACAAAATTTTGTGAAGGCATAGAAGAAACAACTTCCAACAACAACTAATAATAGCCAGTAAAGCATTTCTTGCTTTTTGAGTAACGTTTCAATTTTTTCTTTATCTTTTTGCCAATCTGGTTTTAATTGTACTGGTACTTTACCTTTTTGTTCAAATTGCTCGACATCATTTCTTAGATTATCTAATACTTGTTTTTGATAAGTTAATCCTAGAAAACACATCGCACAATAAAAACAAAGTGCCACATATACTAACCAGTTATCCCCTGATTTCAGGGATGTAGGAATAGCTGTTAAAAGTGGCAAACCCAAAAATTGAGGCAACATTTTACTGATACTGTCATTCACTCTAGAGACAAACTTTTCGCTATTTTCTGTGAGTTTTTTCACAAATTTCTCATAGCTGAAATTTTCCATATAGAGTGCATATTGTTTTCGCACGGCTTCATCAATTTGTGCAATTTGCTGTAGCACATCAATAATACTCGCCCCTTGCGGTAAGGTGTCTGCAAAAACAAAGGCTAAAATAGACTTTTTCTCATCAATATGTGAACTGGTCTCTTCATCATTAAGCCAATCACCAAAATCAAGCATTAGCTGTAGCTGTTGACTATCTAATTCTTGTAATGAGTCACAGAATGATGAAAGTTGTTTAGGCACATCAATCGACAGCTCAAAGGTTTTCTTACTAAAAAAAATCAGTTTCTTATTCACGTTATCAGAATAAGATGCCATAGAAATAAGTTGATATAAAAAGGCTTTAATTCCCTCATAATTCAAAAGGTATTGTGGCTTTTCTACATCATCAAACGCGATGTTTTCAGATTTAATAAAGTACGGCTTGTTACTCATCTTCGGATTGTGAAGATGAGTCATATCCCCTTTTACAAATCCTTCAAAATCATCATACAAACGCCCCAATGCAAGTGCAGGAGAGCCAATGACTAATGGAATAGCGTGGTTGGCTTCTAATTCATTGCTATCCGTTTGGATACCTGACTCATCGTAATGCTCATCAGATGAAAGAAATTTAAGTAATTCAACATCTTCTGCAGAATTAGAGCAAAAGATCGCCTTATCCGAGTTCTCAACAAACTCAGATTGACGGTAAATTTTAGCTAAATCTGCAAAAGTGATTGTCATTATTCAAAGGCTCCTAATAATCCTTCTGGTGGGTTATTGATAATAATTTTACCATTATTCAGCTCAATATCGCCACTTGAAACAGCAGTGCGATCAAAACTTAAACGCCAATGCTTTGTTTTACCCGTAAATGTTGAGAGTTTTTTAATGGAACGTTTATCAGGAATAAAACCATCTGCAATGCCATTTTCAGCATCTGCCAGTTTATCTTTTAATTCTTGTGGGTTTTCAGACCACACGCGATTAGCGAACGTTTCAGCAGAGAATGGCTCTTCATTTTCGCTTATTTCGTATAAGTATGCTTGAGAACGTTCAAAGAAAGCGGTCTTCTGCTCAATATCTAATTCTTGCTCAGTGGCAAATTCTTCTAGCCGCTCGACCAGTTTTTTCGTTTCTTGTTGGGCAATAAGCACATCATTACAACCTAAGAAAGACTTAAAGTATTGTGCAATATCGCCCTGTCCTTTTAAAAAGCTAATATAACGCTGTTCACCTGCTTGCCACGCGGTTAAGTTAATGCGTCCTGCATATTTTAAGTGTTCAAGGGCAAGTACTTCTTCTTCCTCTAACTGCCAGTCTGTTGTAGAAAAAGCAGTTTTCTCAGACAACATCGCAATTAAGAGATATTCACTATGGTTTTCTTCAAAGTGAATAATAAAGACTTTTCCGCCTGTCGCTAAAAGTTGCTCTTGAATACGGTTAGATAACGTATTCATCATTCTTTCTGTGGCGTTATAGAAATCTTGATTTTCCAAATACTCACGCACAATTCTAGGCATCGGGTAGCTATCTTCATCGGCATCAAATTTACCAAATCCCTTTCCTGCCTTTCCTGAATAGGCTTCGACTAATTTATTTAGAAAATTTAAATGTACGTTGGTCGGTACAATTTCAGTTGGGCTAGGAACAATGCTTGGGCTACCTTGCGCTTCTTTATTTAAAATATGGTAAATAATATGCTTAATCATATTTTGATTCCTTAATGATAAATTACTGTTGTTCTGCTATTTTTAGCCACATGAAAAGCCATAGCAGGCCGCCGAAAAAGAACCATGTCATTTCGGGCGAATGAAAGTATTGTGAACCGATATAGCTAATCACAATACTTAATACAAAACCTACTAAGCCAATTAAAGAGCAAAAGCCTTTTTGTTTTTCTCGCTCACGTTGCTCTGCAATCTGTTCTTGTTCATTGAAATACTGCTTAATCCCAAAGGTGCATTTGCCGTTGTAGCAGTATTCATTGAAACGGTAGCTTTCGCCGCCGCACTGTGGGCAAATCACGATGTGTGGGCTGTTTTTATCAATCGCTTTTTCGGGTTGATGAAAGTGGGCTTCATTTATGTTGTTAAACTGCTCAACATTGTCAATTTTAAAATCCATTTATTTCCCTTTGTTGAACTGAATGCCACCTTCAAGGTGTTCGATGTTGTTTTGTTGTTCTACGTTGCCAATGTGCATTTTTGTAGCGGAATTGCCTTGCGTTGTGTTAGCCTTCGCCGCCATTTTGGCAACATTCAAAATCATTTCTTTGCCTTCCTTATCAGCGGTCCGGAAATACTGCAAAAGCAGGTTCTCGGCTGGCATTAAATTTTCCATTTCTCGGTTTGGGTCAAAGTGTGGCTCATCAGGCTTAGGCATATCTTTTAACATTTCCTGTTCTATCGCTTCATAGGTTTCACGGCGATGTCCAAGCAAGATGTAATCCATATCAAGGTTTAATTCTGGACATTTGGCTTTTAGGGCGAAGAGTTCTTTTTCGGGGAAACTTTCTCTCGTTTTTCTTCCATTAAAAGCCGTTGGCTTCATACCTAAAATTTCAGCAATCTCTTTATCCGTTGCTACATTTAGTTCATTTTTTAAGCGAAGTAACTTTTCTTTAAAGGAATTCATAATTTAGCCCTTGATAAATCCATAAATAGGTATAAAATCCACAAATGTGAATTAAGTTGTTTTAACTTACTGAATTATACCACAACAATAGGAGCTAAATAATGAGCAATGAAGCAAAAACCCCCGATCAAATTCGATTGGAGTTTTATCGAAATGGGCAAACTTTTCAGCAATGGGCGATTGAAAATGGCTATCACCCCGTGTTGGTGAGTAAGGTGCTAAACGGTGCCGTGAAAGCCAATCGTGGAAAAGGTTTGGAAGTTGCCGTGAAATTGGGCTTAAAAGCCGCTTAAAACTTCTTTTGCTCTTTAACAATTTGGAAAAAACAGCGAAAAATCGACCGCTCTTTATTTTAGAAAATAATAGGAGAACAAGATGAAACTGTTAAACAGACTAATGAGTTACCTACTCAGAAAACAAGGTTACAAAGTGATTGACCCTATCACCCAAATTGATTTATCCACGCCAGCGTTTATGCGTGATCCGAATGCGGTGGCTCGGTTGAAAGAGAAAGGATTTTTACAATGAAAAAAATTAACGGTACGCAGCGTGCGTTGCGGATTTTAAAAGCCCTGAAAGGGCGAACGTTGGACGGCTTAAGCAATAAGGATTTGTGCGAAGCGATTGATGAAACACCGGTGAATATCACGCGAGCCACGGCGATTTTAGAAAGCGAAGGCTTTTTGCGCAAGTTGCCGACTGGCAACTGGACGCTCAGTTTTGCCCTGCTCAACCTTGCGGTGTGTTATGAGCAGGATATGCAGGCAGTGAATGAACGGTTTAATGAAGTACGCCATCGAGTGATGACAGGTGGTTTTTAAGGAGTGAACAATGACAGATTTAAGATTAAGTGAACAGCAAGATGCGGTGGCGTTAGCCGCAAAAGCAATGACCCAAGATATTGTAGAAGCCCACGAAGCTATGGGTATGGTTAGAGCGTTTGGCTTTGTAAACAAACTGCTGACCGTCGGCACTCTTAAAGTTATGAGAGAAGTTAAAGAAGCCAAGAAATACAAAGGGTTAGTAACCTACATTGACGGAGAACTGACGACGGTCGGCAGTTGGGAAGAGTTTTGTAAGGCTTGCGGATTAACTAGACAAAAAGTTGATGAAGATTTGCAAAACCTTTCTAAATTCGGAGAAGAATTTTTAGAAACCAGCCAACGCCTCGGCTTAGGCTACCGCGAAATGCGAAAACTTCGCCAGTTACCCGAAGAAGCCCGAGCGGAAATTGTGGACGCGGATTATTCTGCAACAACGGATAAAGAAGAGCTGATTGAGAAAATCGAAGATTTAACCGCCCAGCACGCAAAAGAGAAAGAAGCCTTGCAAGCTCAACTCAAACGCAAGTCGGACGATTATGAAGCACAGGCGAAAGTGCTTGCCACTAAAAATGAGCGCATCAACCACTTAGATTTGGAGCTGGCGAAGAAAACCAAAGCGATTGAAACCCAAACACCCGACCAACGTGGCGGTGCGTTACGCGAAGTGGCAGCGGAGATTAGCTATAAAGCGGAAGCGGTGCTGCGCGGACAAGTGTTCCAAGCCTTTGAAGCCTTAACCGCCCACACCGAAAGCACAGGCATTGACCATAAGCAGTTTATGAGTGGCGTGCTGGCGGAGTATCAGTTGATTTTGTCGGAGTTGAAAGAACGCTTTGGACTAGACGACACGCCAAGCGGTGAAGCCTTGCCGGAATGGGCGCGAGAAGATTATCAGCCTGACGGCAAGTTAGATGAAAGTGAAAGTAGTATTTTGGACGAGATTGAGAAAGATGCACTCATTCAAGATGCAGAAGTGGTGGGTTAAGGAAATGCAATGGCAATACTACCGAGCGTTCTCGCCCAATATGCCGACCGTGTGGAGAAAGCAGGCTTTGGCGAGAAGGAAAAAATTATTGAAGAAGGGTGCAACAAAACAGGCTTAAGCCGTGCCACTTTTCTTCGGCAGATTAAACCGTTTCGACCGGCAAGCGGTCGCAAAGTGCGGTCGGATAAAGGGAAGCATCAAATGGAAAGCAATGAGCTGAAATTGATTAGTGCGGCGTGGTTACACCTACGGCGCAAAAACGGCAAAACGATGGCAACCTTGGAGCGGATTTTGGATATTTTGCGCGCCAATAACAAAGTGAAAGCGGAGTTTGTGGACAATCAAACCGGCGAAGTTCGCCCTTATTCGGCAAGTTCAGTGGAACGTGCATTACGCAATGCCAATTTGCACCCTGACCAGCTGTTACGCCCTGCCCCTGTAGTGCAGTTGCAAAGCCGACACCCGAACCACGTTTGGCAAATCGACCCGTCTTTGTGTGTGTTGTATTACCTGAAAGAAACCGGCAAAGGCAATGGGTTGTGCGTAATGGAAGCGGAGCAATTCTACAAAAACAAGCCGGCGAATGTGGCGAAAGTAGAACCACAACGAGTGTGGCGGTATGTAATTACCGACCACGCCAGCGGGGTGATTTATGTGGAATATGTGTATGGCGGTGAAACGGCGGAGAACATTTCGGAAACCTTTATCAACGCCATTCAGAAGAAAGATAACCCTGCCGAGCCGTTTTTCGGTGTGCCGAAAATTTTGATGTTCGACCGCGGTTCTGCCAATACATCGCAAATGTTTACGCACTTGCTGAACCAGTTAGATGTGAAAATTGAAGTGCCGAAAGCCCACAACGCCCGAGCCAAAGGGCAAGTGGAAAAAGGCAACGATATTGTGGAACGGCAATTTGAAAGTGGGCTGCGATTTATGAATGTGAGTGGTTTGGCAGAGTTGAACCAGCTTGCCCACCAATGGATGCGGTATTTCAACGGAAAAGCCATTCACAGCCGACACGGTATGACACGCTACGGTGCGTGGCGAAAAATCCACGCTAATGACTTGTTATATCCGCCAAGCCGTGAAATTTGCCAAGAGCTGATGATTACCGCACTCACGGAGCGATTGGTGACGGATAAGCTGGAAATCGGCTTTGAAAACCGAAGATACGATGTGCGTGATGTGCCTGATGTAAAAATCGGCGAGAAAATCACGGTGGGCAAAAATCCGTACCGCCCTGAATGTGTGCAGGTGCAGTGTTTTGAGCAGATTTTTGCCGATGACGGCACAATGAGCCTGAAACCTTACTGGGTGGTGCTTGAACCAGTAGAAATCAACGATCTGGGCTTCCGCGTGGATGCGGCGATGATTGGCGAAGAGTACAAAGCCCACCGTAAAACGGTGTTTGAAACCCACAAGGAACAGGCGGAGCAACTGGCTTATGGTGTAGAAACCGAAGACGAGTTGAAGCGTGCGAAGAAAGCCAATGCCCCGTTATTCAACGGCGAAATCAACCCTTACAAACACATTGAAGAAAGCAAGCTGACGTGGTTTTTACCGAAAAAAGGACAAGAACACGAACTCACTACCAACGCCCGACGGGTGGAGCAAAAGCCGATGTCGGCGGTGGAATTTGCCAAAAACGGCAAGGCACGCTGGGGCGAGTTGTGGAATGGCGAGTGCTATCAATGGGTGAACGGCAAATATCCGCAAGGTGTGCCACAGGTGGAAGTCGAACGGTTGCTGGGGCTGGGGTTTGATGAGTTTAAGGCGGAGTTTGTTGCACCAGAGCCAACAAAATCACATTTGAAGTTGCTCGCAGCTTAATGATGAACGGAGCATTTTATGCTGAAACTAAAACAGGTGCTGATTGATAAGGGCGTGAGCCTGCGACAGTTGGCACAGATGATGAACGTGTCGCCTGCGACCATTTCCCAGTTGATTAACCACGATCAGCGGGTGAGGGATTGGGCGGCATTTGAGAAGAATTTAATAGCGGCTTTGCAAAAAATTGGGATAAACCAACCGCTTGCAACGCTATTAGAAAAGGAAGCGACAGGGGAAAGTTTGGCGACCGAGCCTGCCGCTTCCGCCCTTAAAACAACACAAGAGATTAAGGACGAGATTATGTTACTCGCAAAACAGGCTTTATTTCCAGCCACTAAGAAACATTTTTCATTACCGATTGACCCTTTTTCCGTCGATATTCGCTCGGCTGACGAAGTTTTCGCCACGTCTGACATTCGTTATGTGCGGGAGTAGCTCTATCAAACCGCCAAGCACGGCGGTTTTATGGCGGTGGTAGGCGAAAGCGGTGCAGGTAAATCTACGCTCAGACGAGATTTGATTGACCGTATTCGCGCCGAAAACGCCCCGATTGCGGTGATTGAGCCTTACATCATCGCAATGGAAGACAACGACATCAAGGGCAAAACGCTCAAAGCGGCACATATTGCCGAAGCGATTATTTCCACCCTTGCCCCATTGCAAAGCGTGAAGCGTTCGCCTGAAGCACGCTTCCGCCAGTTGCACCAAGTGTTGAAAGAAAGCTGTAAATCGGGTTATTCCAACGTGCTGATTATTGAAGAAGCCCACTCGTTGCCCATTCCCACACTCAAACACTTGAAACGCTTTTTTGAGTTGGAAGACGGTTTTAAAAAGCTGATTTCGATTGTGTTAATTGGTCAGCCTGAATTGAAGTTGAAGCTGTCGGAACGCAACACGGAAGTCCGCGAAGTGGTGCAACGCTGTGAAGTGGTGGAACTCGCCCCGCTTGATGCAGAGTTGGAAAACTATGTGGCATTCCGCTTGGCAAAAGTGGGCAAAAAACTGAGCGATATTTTTGAAGAAGACGCGTTTTTGGCGGTTCGACAACGCTTAACGGCGGTGGGACGAAATAAAACCACGACCAGTTTGTTGTATCCATTGGCAGTCAATAATTTGCTCACAGCAGCGATGAACTTAGCGGAAAGTTTGGGCGTACCGAAAGTGAATGGCGATGTGGTGATGCAGGTTTAGGGGGCGAGATGAAGAAAACGATCTTGATTTTGACCGCACTTTTGTTGGTTGGGTGTGATGACGGAATGATACAAAAGCAAACGTGGGCTTATGCCGAGCTTTGTATCAGCGGTGTGGTTTATCTCCGCTCACCCAATGGTAGCTTAACCCCAAAAATTAACGCAGATTTTTATCCTTACACTTGCACAAAAGGAGTAACAAATAATGGCTAAACGAGCAACAAGAGTAAAAAGCGAAGTTCAAGAAATCGCCCTGCAAACCCAAGATGAAGTGGCGTTGGCGATTAAGCAGAGCGGCGATTTGGAACGTGAGCAGGTGCGATTGGTTTCCCTGCAAGCGGATGAGAAAGCGGCGGTTGATGAAAAATACACGGCTCAACTGACCGCACTTAAGGAACAGGTGAAGCCGTTACAAAAAGCAGTTCAGGCGTATTGTGAAAGTCGCCGTTTGGAACTGACCAACGGTGGCAAGCAGAAGACGGCGTACTTTACCACAGGCGAAGTACAATGGCGTGCCAAACCGCCGAAGGTGGGGATTAGTTCGATGGCGAAAGTGATTGAAAATATCAAGAACTTGGGGCTGTTTCAGTTCTTACGCGTGAAAGAAGAAGTGAACAAAGAAGCCTTGCTTGCTGACCCGAATAACGCCAAGGCGATTGCAGGTGTGAGTATTCGGGAAAATGAAGAAGAATTTGTCATCAAACCGAATGATGAGGAGGTGCGCTAATGGGGCGAAGACCGAAAATCGACCGCTATGTTCTAGAAGAAGCCTATCGCGAAGCAACGGAAACCGCAGCAGCAATGGAACGTTCGGGCAATTATGCCCGAGCTAGTGAATTGTGGGGAGAAGCAGCAAAACAAGCGGTAACACTCAAACAACGTGAGTGGTGCAACACACGCAAAACCTACTGTAAAACATGGCAAGGTAAACGGGAGAAAAGACAATGATTTCCACACTAGATGCCTTAAAAATGCAACTTCGCCAAGCGATTATTCAGCTGGAACAGGCTGAAAAATCACTAGATAAAGAAGAAATGATGCACGCCAGTATTTATGTGCAGAATGCGAAGGGGATTTTGATGAAAATGGGGGTAAGACTGTGACAAACCATTATATCTCTATCATCAACATTGAACTTGAACCAACAAAAGACGATTTAACGTTCAAAATAGGTATTAACTATAAACCCAAACCACCGAATGCAGTAAGCAATATTGTGACTGATTTAATGGCTACAATGCCAGTCATTCTAACAAAAACATGGAATGATATGATTAAGTTAGCTCCCGAAATTGAAAATGGTTTTATGGCTACGCTTCACTTTGATTTCTTTCGAGATGAAGATGGGGATTGGGCAACTAATGGGCATATCGATAAAAAAGAAGGCATTGATCCATTATTGATGGGATTAGCAAAAATGATTTTTACTGATGATCCTGTTATTCAAAAAATACTGGAAACAAATGAAGAACCTAAATATGTTCAACACTTTGATCCAACTTGCTAACTAAACCGCCTTCGGGCGGTTTTCTTGTATTAGGAGAACCGAAAATGAAAGTGAAATGTAGTGCGTGTGGAGCGTTGCATTCGTTGGACGCGTTGATTGCCAACAAAGCAGCAAGTGATGCCTTAAATGCGGCATTGTTGGTGAGTGGTGAGTTAGGCGAAGCCTTAATTCGTTATTTGGGGCTGTTTCGTCCTGCGAAAAGTTCGCTCACGTTCGACCGTGTGGCAACCTTGCTGGGCGAACTCACACCGATGATACAGGCTAAGATTATCAAACGTGATGGGCGTGAGTTTCCTGCACCGCCTGAGGCGTGGATTTATGCCATTAACCAAATGATGGCGAACCGTGTCAATTTTACCCTGCCGATGAAGTCACACGGTTATTTGTTGGAAATTATTGCAGGCTACAAGCCTATCGGCACAGCGGTGGCTGTGCAAAATCCTGAGCAAAATCGACCGCTTGCAAGCAATAAAATGAACGCAATTAAAGGAGCGTTGGAATGGGGCAAAACAATCAATGGCTAAAACCTGTGCTAGCTCAAGGCGTGGCAATGTTATTGCTGTTACGCCTAAAAAATTCGCCAACGGAAGATGTGATACAGCCAACACTGGAGGCGTGGTATCGGGTGATCACTTATAAAAAGTCGTGGGATATGGAGTTGGATAAGGTGCGGTTTGAGACGGCATTTATGACACTTGGGCAGACTTGTGATTGGTTCCCCACACCAAAACAACTGCTAGAAGCCTTGCCACAGCGTGAATATCCTGAGCTTCCGCCACCACCGCCAAAAAGTGTAGAAGAAATGGCACTGGAAAAGGCACAAGCGGAAAGTAATTTACAAAGATTGAAAGCAATTTTAAGGGGTAAACGATGAGAAAACGATTATTGCAGCTGGTGCATATTGGGAAAAGTCAGTTGGGAATGGACGATGAGACGTATCGAAGTCTATTATCTCAACAATTCTACCAAAATTCTGCGAAAAATATAAGCTATTCAGAGCTAGTGAAACTGGTCAAAATACTGCAACAAAAAGGTGCAAAAATTCGCTTACCGCATGATGTTTCACAGCTTTCTGCCGTTCAGCGGAAATTGTGGGCGGTTTGGAAGGCTACAGCCTATGAAAGTACGTCTGCAGCATTGAATGCGTTTGTTGCTCGATATTATGCGGACGTTGCAGACTGGCGTGAGCTGGATAGTGAGCAAACGACATCTATTATTGAGCAGTTAAAACAGTGGAAAAAACTAGTAGGTAAATGATGAATGAAGCCAGATTTGACAATAATGACTTTCAAACCAAAGCCCCTGATTTATTGGCAGATTTGGCGAAATATACGGTAATGGCGGTGCGTGAATATTACCCTGAAATAGACGCGGAAACCGCGGAAAATATCGGCATGATTGTAGCATTGAAGACGGGCTACAACTGGGGCGGTTTGAATGTGTATGTGCCGAAATCAATGTCGCTTTTCGCCTGTGAACGTGAAAAGCAAATTTTCAACGAGTTCACGGGCAATAATCACGCCTACCTTGCTAAGAAGTATGGTTTATCTTTGCAATGGATCTACAAAATCGTCAAACGCGTGCAGAAAGAAGAAATTGCCAAACGGCAGTTTGATATGTTCGCTCAATCCTAAAAAACAAACCCAGTGACCGTAAAAAGTCGCTGGGTTTTCTTTTTCTCTATGTGTAACTCTATTTCATTTCGCCTTTTTCATTTCTTCCCACTTCATCCAAATTTTTCCCATTTATGTTGGATTATTTTTAGTAGTTATGTTGGATGGGTTTACCAATTCGGGTTTTCCGGTTTCTTCGGGATAGCCGAAACTATGGAACATCAAGCCGAAATCCAAATTATCGATTTCATCGTAAAACCCTTCGCCTTCTCCGAAAGTGCACGGCTCGACATAGCCTTGGCAATCGCGCGTGCCGAGAAAAATATCCTGCCGCCCGCCGCGTTCCAACATTCTTCTGGCAATGGCGATATGTTTGCCGAAATTGCGATCGCCTGCCAATTCTTCCCAATACTCGTTCCATTCAAAATGGGCTTCTACTTGGTATTCCACGTCCTGCAAAAAGGTGTAAATCGCCAAAGTGTTGCCACCGTTCCAATCCAGCGGCTTGGTGGATTTGCTTTGGGTGCGAATGGGCTTCATTACGCGGATGCGATCGATGCACCAAATCAACGTGGGTTTCCAATAGATGCTTTTGACAATGCCTTTAATAGCTTCGTATGTCGGCACTTGGTAGCTGAATTTTTCGCCGCCGATTTTGGTAACAGGGTCGGTAAACAAGGCTTGCCGCCCCCATACGCGGAAACTGATTTTGCTGTCCATATTGCTCCTATAAATCGTAAAAAGTCATTTCACTTGTTTCATCTAAAGACAAACCGAATTCATCGTTGTAATAGCGTTCTTTGAGATAATCAATGCCCGAGCCTTCAATGGCTTCATGCAGGGCGTTTTCTTTTTGCAATTTATCCCAAACGTTGGGGAAGACGTTCACGCTGTAACGCTGGGCTTTTTGCAAAGTGCGGTGCATTTCTTGGGGACTCCATTCGCCACAGAGTTTGGCAATGAGTTCCGCGCCTTCGCCATACGGCACAATCACAGCGTGTGTCGGCGCATCTATAGCTTGGAAAGCGCGCCCTGTGCTTTTGAAGGATTGCATTAGAAGTGGTAATAGTTTACTTCTTTTATTGTTTTTTTCACCATAAGGATTCAGCGCGTTATCGCTCAACCAATCCAGCAGTGAACCTGTTGTGCTGTTTTTGACGGAATACGCCATTTCATCGCTGCGCTGGTAAAAATAGTATTCAAAATAACGCTTCATCGCTTCTGGCTGCAAAATATCCTGTCCGGCAAAATCGCGAAACACGCGTTCAGCATGGGTTTTGCCTGCCTGAATATCGGGCAATATTCGCGTAAAATCCTGTTCCTGTAAATTCAACACCCAAACCTGTCCTTTACCTTTCTTCTCACCGTGCCGGTTACAACGTCCCGCCGCTTGGGCAATGCTGTCCAGCCCGCCCAAGGCGCGAATCACGCAAGCCATAGAAATATCCACGCCGGCTTCAATCAACTGAGTGCTGATGCAGATAACGGGTTGTTTGTTTTCCAGACGAGCTTTGATGGTGTCAAAAATCGCTTTGCGGTGCGCCGCACATTGGTGGGTGCTTAAATGAAACAAGGCCTCGGGCGGCACGTTCTGCCTTTGGCAATATTGATAAAGCTCCTGCGCCCATTTTTTGGTATTAACGATAAATAGGCAACTTTGAGTCGTCTGAAACTGTTTCAGTAAAAATGTGCCTGCTTCTTCTACATTCCAGCCTCCTACTTTTTCGTTAAATTGGATTTCTACTCGGGATAACTCATCAAATAATTTATCCAAATCCTGATGTTTACCCATGATTTCAGCATCTTCTGACAGCCTTAATAAACCGAGTGAAGCAATGCTTTCCCTTTTATCTTCAGGGAAATTCCGCAAACCCGATTCACCGAGCAGAGGCTGCGTCGCTGTGCACAAAACCGCTGTGCTTTTGCCAAAGGTCGTCAGCCAGTTCAATACGTTGCAAAATAAATGCACGCATTTCACAGGCAGGGTTTGGATTTCGTCAAAAATCAAGACGCTATTTGTCATCGGGTGGATATGGCGTGCGCCGCGCGTACCGCCGCCGAACCATGCGTCCAAAAACTGCACCATCGTGGTAAACACAATGGGCTTGTCCCAGTTTTCGGATAGCAGTTTGTCCTGCCAGCTTTGCTTTTCGGGTTCTAAATTGGAATGGTGTTCCAGTACCCAATCTTCACCAAGAATCTCACGCACGGCTTGGGCATTTTGGTCGATGATGGAAGTATAAGGAATGATGTAGATAATGCGGTCGAGATTGTGCTTTTGCGTATGATGGAGGGCATAGCGCAAGCTAGCCAATGTTTTACCGCCGCCAGTTGGCACGGTAAGCGTATAAATACCTTGAAAATCGACCGCTCTTTTTAAACAGTCGTCTGAAATTTTGCGGCGGATTTTATCGATAGGATAACGGTTTTCAAAACCTGCTAATTTGGTTTCCAACTGATTAATCGCCGATTGCCAATCAGGTTTCTCCGTCAAGCGGCGGACTTCTTTTTGCGCTTCCCGTTCAAAATCTGAGCTGTTGATACGGTCGGCATCAATCAGGCAACTAAACAGAAAACGGGTCAGGCAGCCGAGATAAAATTCTTTGATTTTGTTATTGGTGGCTTGGTCAGAGAGAATCGGTTTCACTGCATTCAGCAGGCTGCGAATCAGGTTTTCGCCAGCCAGTTCTTTCGCTTTTTGCTGAACGGCTTCATCGGCATTTCGTTCGCATTCCGACAAATGCGTCAGTTCATCAGTTTTATTAAACCGCTCAATCCATTTCGGATTACCTTCTCTATCCAAGCAGTCAATCAAGCCTTCGCCATGGTGTGATGCAATGCACAAACCCAGCATTTGTCCGAAAAATTCGCCGATGCCCTGTGCCGCACCGAATTTTCTCAATTCGCGGTAAACCCATTGCGCACCGGCAGTAGAATGATCCACTTTACTACCGTTCAGCATACTTTCTTCATCATCCAAATCAGGATTCAACAAACCTGTTTCATCATGGATATATTTTTGGAATTTGCGGGAATATTTACCGAAATCATGCATGAGGCCAAGTAATTCTCCAGCTGATTCTAAATTTAGTTTTTGAGCAAATACTTTGGCAAGAACAGCTGTTTCTTTCAAATGGGCTTGAACGGATTGGATTTGTCCATCTGATTTTCGGAGATGGGCGATATAAGGATCTTTCAAGACTATTATCCCATTGTTAAATATAAATAATGGAAATAGTGTATGCTTTTTTATTGTAGCTTCAATATGTTCATGAAATATATATCAATTTTGTGATCTATATCTCATAAATTATTTTATGACATAAAAAAAGCCCTTTCAAAAAGGTGAAAGGGCAAAATATTTGGAGTCATACTATGAGTTGTTGAATTAACAAATCAGGTATGGGATGCATTATAGCGCATTCGTTAATAAATGCAACAATTTTTTAACAAATTAATTGTGTGGATTGCGTGTGTTGGTGTTGACCAAGTTTCGCATCAACAATGCATAATCAAGTTGGACGTCTTGTGGCACATCTAAAAAGACAAAATGCCCATCACCTAGTGCTGCATCAACCGCTTCATTTTTACGATTTAGCATTTTTTCAATTTTGAAATTGATATTCCCCTGAGGGGTCATCATTTCTACATCATCACCAAGTAGGAATTTGTTCTTTACCGCTACTTCAGCCATACCTTGTTCGTTACGTTTACCAGTAAATTCACCGACAAATTGTTGGCGTTCAGAAATAGAGTAGCCATATTCGTAATTTTGGTATTCATCGTGCGTATGGCGACGTAAGAAACCTTCGGTATAACCTCGATGCGCAAGGGATTCCAATGTATCCATTAAGCTTTCATCAAATGGTTTGCCCGCAGCTGCATCATCAATGGCTTTGCGATAAACTTGTGCGGTTCTTGCACAGTAATAGAATGATTTAGTACGGCCTTCGATTTTTAAAGAATGGACACCAAGTGCGGTCAATTTTTCTACGTGTTGTACTGCACGCAGATCTTTTGAGTTCATAAAGTAGGTGCCGTGCTCATCTTCAAAAGCGGTCATTTGCTCATCTGGCTTTTGTGATTCGGTATAAAGGAAGACTTTATCCGTTACTGCACCTTCGCCCAAGGTTGGCGCCACATTTTTCACTTCAATTTGTTGAGCAGGATCGATTTTTGGCACGATGTTGCCCACTTCATCCGTGGTGCCTTCTTCCATTTTATATTCCCAACGGCAAGCATTCGTGCAAGTGCCTTGGTTTGGGTCGCGTTTGTTGATATAGCCAGAAAGTAAGCAACGGCCAGAATACGCCATGCATAACGCACCGTGTACGAAAATTTCGAGTTCGATATCGGGTACGTGTTGGCGAATTTCAGCGATTTCTTCAATGGATAATTCGCGCGATAAAATCACACGAGTTAACCCCATTTGTTTCCAGAATTTTACCGTTGCCCAGTTTACCGCATTTGCTTGTACAGAAAGGTGAATATCAATATCTGGGAAGTTTTCACGCACCAACATGATTAAGCCTGGGTCAGACATAATTAAGGCATCAGGGCCCATGTCGATGACAGGTTGTAAATCTTTGATAAAGGTTTTGAGTTTGGAGTTATGCGGTGCAATGTTTACGACCACATAGAATTTTTTGCCAAGTGCATGGGCTTCATCAATCCCGATTTTTAAATTGGCATGATTAAATTCATTGTTACGTACACGTAAGCTGTAACGAGGTTGGCCTGCATAAACGGCATCTGCACCATACGCAAAGGCATAGCGCATATTTTTGAGGGATCCTGCAGGGGAGAGTAATTCAGGTTTAAATGGGGTTGTCATAATATTCTCTTGTCTGATTTCAGGTCAGTAGCTTGCTTTTGGCAAGCCGTAGTAAAGGCCTGTATTTTAGGCAGATTTAGGGATTTGTAAAGTAAAAGTGCGGTTGGTTTTTCGATTGTTTTTTAGGCTAGAAATAAAAAAGGCGAACCATTCGTTCGCCTTATCAAGATGCATTTAATTAAATCGCCCAGCCGCCAGCATAGAATGCGACAAGTACAATGGCGATGATAATCGTACCGATATTGAGTTTTTTCACATCACCACTCACGATACGACCAATCACTAATGCCGCAAAGCCAAGCATGATACCCGTTACGATGTTTGCCGTTAACACGATGAATACCGCACAAACTAAGCCGCTCATTGCGCCGACGAAATCATCAAAGTCTAATTTGCTCACATTACTTAACATTAATAAGCCCACATACATTAATGCTGGAGCAGTTGCATAACCTGGCACTAAGAATGCAAGTGGTTGGAAGAATAACATTAATAAGAACAATACGCCGACGACGATAGCGGTGATACCGGTTTTACCGCCTGCGGCTGTTCCTGCTGCTGATTCGATATAAACGGCGGCTGGCGCAGTACCAAATAAGCCTGAGAATAAGCTACTTACAGAGTCAGAGGTTAAGGCTTTGCCGCCATTGATGATTTGTCCATCTTTATCTAATAAGTCCGCTTGTCCTGCAACGGCACGAATCGTACCTGTTGCATCAAATACGGCGGTCATCACTAAAGCAAAGACAATGGGTAAAATGGCTGGTTGTAATGCACCTTGTAAATCTAATTGTAAGAAAAGTGAGCTTTCACCAAAGGTTGGCATTTTGAAGATTTGGCCATTGAATGTGACGTTTGGATCGAAGATTAAACCTACGATAGTAATCGCGATGATGACCCACAAAATCCCGCCTTTCACTTTCATTTTTTCCAAGCCGATAATGAATGCAAGGCCAATTAAAGACATCATTACTGGGAAAGAGGTGAAATCACCTAATTTAACCGGTAAACCCGCTTGGTTGCCGACCACTAAGCCTACGCCGTTTGCGGCGATTAAAAGTAAGAATAAGCCGATCCCGATCCCCGCACCGTGTGCAATGCTTGATGGCAGATTACGTAAAATCCATGAACGAATACCTGTTGCCGAAATTAAGGTGAATACCAAACCCATGAGGAATACCGCACCTAATGCTACAGGAATAGAAACATGTTGACCGATTACTAAGCTAAATGCAGTGAATGCGGTTAATGAAATGGCACAGCCGATCGCCATTGGCGCATTTGCCCAAAAGCCGATTAAAATCGATCCAAGTCCCGCCACTAAACAGGTTGCAATAAACACAGATTCTGCCGGAAAGCCTGCATCACCAAGCATTTTAGGCACAACAATTACGGAATACACCATGGCTAAGAAGGTGGTTAAACCCGCAATGATTTCTTGACGAACCGTTGAACCGCGTTTGCTGAGTTCAAAGGTTTTTTCTAAACTTGACATAAAGTCCCCTAGGTTAATAATCAAAAAAAGACGTGCTATTTTATAGCAAATTATTTAAAAGTAAACGTTTGCGCAATCGTTTTTTTGTCAGTCTGCGGGAAAGTGCGGTCAGTTTTGAGGATGTTTTTCACATATTTTTTTATCGACTAAAAACTGCTATACTCTGTAAGTTTTTAACGTAATCAAAAAAGGAAAAACAATGGCTGATTTTAATCAAATTTTAACGCCAGGCGATGTAGATGCCGGCATTATCAATGTGGTAAATGAAATTCCAGAAGGTAGCTGCCACAAAATCGAATGGAACCGTAAAGTTGCAGCGTTCCAATTAGACCGTGTTGAGCCAGCGATCTTCGCAAAACCAACTAACTATGGTTTCATTCCACAAACTTTAGATGAAGATGGCGATGAGTTAGACGTTTTATTATTAACTCGCCAACCACTTGCGACAGGTGTATTCCTTGAAGCAAAAGTAATCGGTGTAATGAAATTCGTTGATGATGGCGAAGTGGACGATAAAATCGTTTGTGTGCCAGCAGATGATCGCGACACCGGCAATGCATATAACAGCCTTGCAGATGTGCCTGCGCAATTAATCAAACAAATTGAATTCCACTTCAATAACTACAAAGCATTGAAAAAACCAGGTTCAACAAAAGTGACTCACTGGGGCGATGTAGAAGAAGCAAAAGAAGTGATTCGTGAATCAATCAAACGTTGGAATGAACGTTAATTTTTCATGTTAATGAATTTAAAAGGCATCAAGTTGATGTCTTTTGTTTTTTTCTTCATTGGCCATAGGTGATCTACCTTATTATGATAATTGTGGCACATTTATCAATTTGGATGGTTAATTGGAGCTACTATATGTTGAAAACAATTTAGAAAGTTATATATGCTATTGAAGAAAATGTATCTTTCAGTGTTAAAGCCTGCATCTCCATTTCTATAGGCTCATAAGTGAAGTGATAAAGCAAATACATGATAAATTAAAAGAAAAGGAGAAAAAATGAGATATATTTTTCTAACGTTCTTATCTGTTCTTGCTGCCTTTATTTTATTTTTTTTTTTTTTTTGCGTTAATTTATATAAATATAGATGTTGGAATTGATAATATTCAATATACCAGAGTTTTATATAGGTCTCTTGAAGCATCGATTAAATTACACGTAATTATTTTACCTATGCACTTTTGGCTATCTAGAAAACAAAAGCGTAAAAGTAAAGCAAGATAGTAACTATTTAATAGAAAATAATAAAAACTAGTTATGTCTATGCAATTTAAAGCATCAAAGTACAAAGTGCGGTCAATTTTGACTTGCACCCCAAAAGTTGGACTAAGCCCCTAACTTAGGTTGTTTCAGGAATCTGTGGCAAATTTACGGCTTCCACCGAGCCTAATGCTTTGGCTTTCAAATAATGCAAGGCGTTCGTCAATGGTATCGTCGCCAATAGTGGTGCATTCAGCGAAGCGTTTGATGTCTTTTAAGCTCATTCCTGTATTTTTCAAGCATTGTAATACTCAACCATTGCAAGTCGTTATCTGTAAAACGGCGATTGCCGTGCGCATTGATCAGGGCTTGTAAGATGAGTTTTTACCAACACAATTACGCAAGATTTTATCGAAACCTGTCGATGTGCACTTCCACAAAGGCTACGATCATAGCTATTACTTCATCGCCAGTTTTATTGGTGAGCATATTGCCTATCATGCGGCATTTTTGAAGTAACTAAATAGTAGCTGTTTCCAAAGCTTTTCGATGAGCAGGTATGGTTAATTGACAAATAAGTATCTAAAAATATGACTGTAGTAGTGTGCTAGCAATGTTGGAATAGAGAGAAGGTTTTTATCCAGATATCGGCTATACAAAAAATCTGCACCTTAATTAGTTGATTGCTTAGTTCAACTAATTAAGGTGCAGATTTTTTGTCTGATGCTTATATATTATTTTACTATTTCAAATGCAAGGTTTCTAAATACATAGTTACCAATTTGCACTTCCATTCCATATTTACCAATTGGATCTGACTTACCAAATTTCCAACAACGGGTAATATTTTCTTTATCTTTTGCAATCACATCACCAACAATTAAGAACTCTTTTTTGTCTTCCGATGCAGTAACGCTCATTCCTTCAGAGGCAAAATTGGTTGGTGATGGTGCATAAAATGCTTCAGCAATGCGTACTCGGCCTGTTAATGGCACATTGAGAGAGCTCCAACAGAGTTGTTGATTTTGACTTCTTGAAATTTGAGTTCCTTTTACAAGGTTAGGTGATTTTGAGCTAACATCATACACATTTAAAACGACTGCAGGCTGACCATTTATTGGATCTTTAGCAGTAGATGTGGTTTCTGTTTTAGGTGCAGCCATTACACTAGCAGAAATAAGTGCTAATGTTGCAATCATCATTTTTTTCATTTGATTCCCTCCGTTTGATCTGATTGATTTTGTTGATATTTTTCTCTTAGTTGATTCGCAATAATTTGAATTGCTTGTCCCATACTGATGCCTTGTTTTGCAAGTTTCTGGATTTCTTCAACCGCTTCTTGTCGTTGCTCATGCTTTAATGAAAGTAGTGCATTATCCATTTTGTTTCTCTTTTTGTCTAATTAAAAATCAGGAAAACTCCAATTAAAGAATTGAAAAAGCCTTTGCCATTGGTCATCAAGCAGTGCTTTTATCGTGATTTTTTGCGAAGTTTTCGGATGAACGAAACGCAAAAAATGCGAATGTAACATCAATCGATTTACGCCTGAGTGTTCATTTAAGGCACGGTTTTGATGTAAGTCACCATATTTAGTATCGCCCATAATCAGGTGGAAAAGGTGCTTCAAGTGCCGTCTTAGCTGATGTTTTCGCCCCGTTTGCGGGAAAAGTTCGACCAATGAATAACGTGCTGTTTGATGCTGATCTGACCCCAAAAAGTTAGACTGTTATTTAAAGGATTGTTTTCGATATTGTATCGGACTCAGTCCTTTTAATTTTAGTTGAATCCGTCGATGATTATAGTAATCCAAATAATTTATGACAGCATCAACTATCTCTTCTTTTGTTTTAAATTCTCGACCATAAAAACATTCCGTTTTTAATCGCCCAAAGAAACTTTCCATCGCGGCGTTATCTAAGCAATTCCCTTTTCTCGACATACTTTGAATGATGCCATGTTCAGCCAAGATTCGACGATAAGCTACCATTTGATATTGCCAGCCTTGGTCTGAATGCAAAATGACACCACAAGCCTTATTTAATCCTTTGACGGCTTGCATTAACATGTCCTCTACTTGTGCCCAGTTTGGGGAATAGCTGAGATTACATGAAACTATCTCATTGTTAAATAAGTCTAAAATTGGAGATAAATAGACTTTACTCCCATCTTTCGCCTTAAACTCTGTGATATCGGTCACCCATTTTTGTTTCGGGGCCGTTGCACTAAAATCGCGTTCAAGATGATTCGGTGCAATCACCCCTATCGTGCCTCGATAGGTCGTCAATTTCTTGCTTTTTCTTGACCGCACTTGAAGCCCAAGTGTCTGCATTAAACGTTGAACTTTTTTATGATTCACGCCTGGCAAGCTGGCATGAACACGTCGGTAGCCATATAATCAGGATGATTGGCTTTGATGCGTTGAATGGTCTTTTTCAACAACTCATCCTTATCCGGTTTAATCTGACGTTTCGCAAAAAACGTACTACGCGCTAACTGTGCAAAGCCTAAAAGCCATTTTAACGGATAGCGTGTTCTTAACCTTTGGATAATTTCCGTTGCTCGGCTTCGTCCTGAAGTCTGAGCCTTCTCAACTCCTTTAGGTAGGCCACCTCCGCTTCAAGCTGTAAAATTCTCAGGCGTAAACGGTCTTCTTCAGTTTTGGGTGGCGGTGGCATTTTTGCATATTTGGGTTTCATCGGCGGTCGTCCTGATGGTTTACGGGGAATAAGTCCTTTTATGCCACTTTTTTCAAACCGTTTCAACCATGTCCCGACTAGGGTGTTGGAAGGAATATTGTAAAAACGCGCAGCTTCTCTAATACTCATTTTTCCATTCAAAATAGGTTGGAGAGCCTGTAATTTAAATTCGATTGTGTAGTGTTTACCCATAAAAAAATCTGCACCTCAATTGTTGGTTTGTTGAGTCCAACTTTTGGGGTGCAGATCAAACTGACCGCACTTTTGTCTTATTGAATATCGTTAAAACGAGAAACGTAATTCCGCATTCACATTATTCGCTTTGGTATCGTGGTTGTAAGCACCTTGATAGCCCACTTTCACACTGAATGTCGGCGTGAATTGCGCTTGTAATGCCACACCTGTCGTGACGACATTTTTCAATTCTTTACCATAAAGATTCGCGACACCTTGATTATTGATTACCAAGCTGCCTTCAGCGGCTTTATCTTTGTGGAAACGATGATAAGCCACATCACCTAATAGATTTAATTGAACGCCACCAATTGCAAATGGAATGGATGGACGTAAACCTACAGAGGTGACGATTAAATCACGATTGTTGTCTTTTAACTGCACTTCACCTTTAGTCACACCTTTATTTTTGATGTGCATATAGCTTACACCAGCATAAGGTTCAATCGCAAAATGTTCGCCTTTTAAGCCAGTGTAGGCAAGCTCAGCAAAGACATTTTGTGTTTGGCTATGGCTTTTCACACCTTGTGCAAATTCAGCACGTTGTTCGTGTTTTCCCCAGCTTTGAATAAAGCCAATTTTTGGTGTTAATACGTTGAAACGATGTTCAGCTGTTAAGCCTAAATGTACAGCACGATCTTTCGAAGTACGGTCAATTTTGTGGTTATTTTGTGTTGAGCCGACAAATACACCTAAATGTTTGTTTGTATCAATGGTTGCATCAATACCCACAAGTTGATTGTACGCATGGCTGCTTAAACTATCCGTGCTGAAGTGGGTGAAGGTGCCACTTGTCCAAATTTGTGTACCTGCATTAAGTTGAGCTCTTACTGCACCTGGTTGAGCAAGTTGCTGACGAAGCAATAAGCCATTTAACACATTGTGTTGTTCGGCAGCGAGATCTTCATCATAGCTTAAACGAGCAAAAGCTTGGCGAGCGTTCTCTTTTGTTCCCCAAATGAGACTTTGATAAAAGGCACTGCTTGTTGCTGCATCTAAAGCATTGGCGATAGCCACTTCATTTTCAGTAGTTGCTGCAGATGAAAGGGCTTTTTTCTGAACGGTCACTTTCAGCGTATTTGCATTACTTTCATTTTTAACAGCAAAGAAATCATAAGTACGAGGTGTTTCAACTATCGCATTTTCAGCTCCTACAAATGAGCCAGTACCTTGTACTGACACTGCTTTTTGTGGATTTTGTTGTAATTGAGGCAGAATTTCTTCGTCAAATTTATTTGGCACTAAAATAGAGCTGTCGGCAAAGGTTGCATTGACGTTAGCAATATCATTATTCAGTAAGAAACGACCACCTTTTTCCACTGTTGCGGTAACCGTTTTCGCGGTGCTGGTTAAGGTTTCGGTGGCAAATCCATTCTCACTTGGTTTAGTGATTTCCGCTTTCGGTAATACTTCCAATGTTGCACCTTGTTTTACGATAACTTGTTGTGCCGAACCAAGGGATTGATTTAACCCTGAAAGCTGACCTTCATTTACAGTAATTGCACCTGTGAAGCTGTTATTACCGGTGAGGGTTAAGGTGCCAGAACCATTTTTAGTTAAAGCACCGATATAACCTTGTGCGGCACGTTCATTACGAGCCACTTCACGCGCTAAACCGACTTGATATTCAGCTTTTTCTTCTGCTGTCGCGCCCGCACGATTTTGCATTAACGCTTGTAATTCAGCTTTGCGTGTTGTCCAAGTTGCCGCTTCAGCTTGATCTTCGACTTGACGTGCTTTGATGGCTTTACCGCTAATATCATTTGACCAAACATCATTTTGATTGAGGTTGATTTTCACGTTTCCTAAGAATTGACCTGGGCCAAACATCGCTTTGCCAAGATCTAAAATCCCCCAACCCCAAACGTTACTTGGTACACCTTGTTCAGTTTCCCAACGTTCTAACGGTTTACCTTCAAGCCCTTTACGAAGCGTGGTTTGTCTTGCTGTGGTTAGCATGACATCACGCGTTTGATCGGTTGTCATGTATGGATAGCGAGAAAGAATGACACCTAACGCGCCACTTACATGAGGTGCAGCCATTGAAGTACCACCAGCCGATTTGTAGATAGGCTCACCATAAGTGTCGTTGTCTTGTAATTGAATATAGGCAGAATAGATGTTGGCGGATGGCGCCGCAATCGTCCACCATTTTGAATGGCCGGCGAGGTTAAATTCTTGAATATCTGCACCTGCTTTTTCATCACTCACATCTCCATTTGAGTCATTCGGATAGCCTTCACCGCCGACTTGACCGGTGACGTTTACCCAGTATTTTTCTGCATCAGGTCTGAAATAGGGCAACATAGCACGCGTAAAGGACTCCGACATCATACTGCGGTTACCTGCGGTAAAGACTTGAATTACTTGTTTATTTTTTGCCACTTCATAAGCCGCATCAACAAAGTTTTTCTCACCACTGGTCACAAATTGATAATAAGCTTTTTCAGCCTCTCCTAAGTTACTTAAATAAATATGTGCCGCAGGACTAGAAATTGGCTCAGGTGCTTTTGGTACATCATAATATTGCACGCCATATTCAGGCACATCACGCCAATCATATTTTGGTTTGTAGCCTTGTGCGCCAGCAAAGGATGAATTAACACGACGGTTTGAACCCCAACTGTTATTAATCACTTTTGCACCGGCATCTGCTAGGGCAGAGTAGCCCTGTAAGAAGAAACTATAGTCTTGGTTTGGGCCATAGGTCATGTTGTCGTTACCACCGGTATTGGCAGAATACAGATTAGCGCCGAATGCTACACCGTGCATCTCATTGCCGTCACGCGTTGCCGCCATTGTCCCACCAACATGGGTGCCGTGCGCATCATTGGTATATTTATGCCATGTGCCGTCAATATTGAAGGCTTCACCTTTAGTGAAGACGCCATTATCTGTTTTATCGAAATTGCGTTTGCCGTTTTTTACCGGTTCGTTTTTATTAATTGGGCCATTTCCCACAGAGGCATCGGGATAACGCATGCCATCTTTACTGTAAGTCCCTTCTGTTTTTACAACGTGGATTCGACCATCTTGAAATTCAGGGTGGTTTAATAGTACGCCAGAATCCATCACGCCAATTTTCACGCCAGAACCATTAAAGCCAAGGGAGTAAGCCGTGGAGGCATTCATTGAGGTCAAGCCCCAGTCTTTGAGGTATTCAGTACTTTCCCAGCTTTTGGTATTACCGGCTTGGCCTTGTTCAGAATAAGCGGCTGCATTGGCGGCATACCAACCAACGAGTAATGCGAGTGCAGTTTTTTGAAGTTTCATGTTGTCTTCCTTTATCTTTTTGATTTTCGCTGGCTATTATTCGCCTCATCGCGAAGCGCTTCAATGACTCAAATCAAAATTCCAAAGAAAAATGTTTATTCTGTGACAACGATCACACCAAAGTGCGGTCAAAAGAGGGGATAAATTTATGTATCGTAGAAATCAATGTTATAATTTGCGAACAAAATGATTAAGGAGTAACTCATGGCTATTTTAGTAACGGGTGGCGCAGGCTATATCGGTTCACACACTGTAGTGGAATTATTAAATGCAAATAAAGAAGTGGTGGTATTGGATAATTTATGCAACTCCTCCCCTAAATCTTTAGAACGAGTCAAAGAAATTACCGGTAAAGACGTGAAATTTTATGAAGGCGATATTTTAGATCGTGCTTTATTACAAAAAATCTTTGCTGAAAACAGTATTCAATCGGTCATCCATTTTGCGGGTTTAAAAGCTGTGGGTGAAAGTGTTCAAAAGCCAGCTGAATACTATATGAATAACGTATCAGGCACGATTGTTTTGATTCAAGAAATGAAAAAAGCAGGCGTGTGGAACTTTGTATTTAGTTCATCTGCAACGGTTTATGGTGATCCAGAAATTATTCCAATTACAGAAGACTGCAAAGTGGGTGGTACAACCAACCCTTACGGTACATCTAAATACATGGTGGAACAAATTTTGACTGATGTTGCTAAAGCTGAACCGCAATTTAGTATGACGATCTTACGTTATTTCAATCCAGTAGGCGCTCACGCAAGTGGCTTGATTGGTGAAGACCCAAATGGTATTCCAAATAATTTATTGCCTTACATCAGCCAAGTTGCCATTGGTAAATTACCGCAACTTTCGGTATTTGGTAGCGATTATGATACCCATGATGGCACCGGTGTACGTGATTATATCCATGTGGTGGATTTAGCTATCGGTCACTTAAAAGCGTTAAATCGCCATGAAAATGACGCAGGTTTACACATTTATAACTTAGGTACGGGTACTGGTTATTCTGTGCTTGATATGGTGAAAGCGTTTGAACAAGCAAACAATATCGAAATTCCATATCGTCTTGTTGCTCGTCGTCCTGGTGATATTGCAACATGCTATTCCGATCCAAGTCTTGCAGCAAAAGAGTTAAATTGGACAGCTGAACGTGGTCTTGAGCAAATGATGAAAGATACATGGAATTGGCAAAAAAATAATCCGAAAGGATACAGAGATTAATCTCACTCTTGTTGGGCGGAGTACATTCCGCCCTTAATATTTCAATCAAATAAAACACGCTCAAAAATAACCGCACTTTATGTCAGAACAATCCCTTTCTAGTCAAATATTTACCCGAAAAATGCTGATCTGTGTCTTTACTGGATTTAGTTCGGGTTTACCACTTTTCGTGTTATTGCAAATGTTGCCAGTGTGGCTGACAGATAAAGGACTTTCCGTTGAATTAATCGGTGCCTTGACAGGGGTGATGGTGCCATATGGTTTGAAATTTTTATGGGCACCATTATTAGACCGCTATTTCCCGCGTTTTTTAGGGCGTCGTCGTAGTTGGTTATTGATTTCTCAAGTTGTTTTGCTGATTTCCCTTTATGCGATTAGTCAGTTTGATCCCGTGGCAGAGTTAAGTATGGTGGCTAAACTTGCGACATTTATTGCCTTTTTCTCTGCGACACAAGATATTGTACTCGATGCTTATCGTCGTGAAATTTTAACGGATAATGAATTAGGATTGGGGAATACCATCCATATTAATGCTTATCGAGTTGCAGGCTTAATTCCTGGGGGGCTATCGCTTTATTTAGCGACGATTTATCCGTGGGAAACCGTCTTTTTATTGACCGCACTTTGTATGCTAGTGGGCATATTTATGACGCTCTTTTTGGCAAAAGAACCTCAGGTTGCACAGGTCGATCGTGATCAACCTTTCTATATGGTGTTTTGGATACCGCTGAAAGAGTTCTTCCAACGTAAAGGCGTTGCTCAAGCCATTAGTTTTTTACTCTTTTTATTCTTGTATAAGTTTGGTGATTCGTTTGCTACTACGTTACAAACTAAATTCGTCTATGACATGGGCTTTGAAAAAGAACATATTGCGTTGGTGGTAAAAAGTACCTCTCTTTGGGCAAGTATCTCAGCCGGTCTCGTCGGTGGCGTGATTATGTTACGCCTAGGCATTAACCGTGCATTATGGGTATTTGGTTTTATCCAATTGATTACTATTGGTGGATTTATTTGGTTGGCTGCATTTGGACATTTTGACCATATCGGTGCTGCAGAACTTTGGAAATTGGGTTTCGTGATTGCGGGTGAATATATCGGTGTCGGTCTCGGTACTGCTGCCTTTGTCGCCTTTATGGCTCGCGAAACGAATCCGCTTTATACAGCCACTCAATTAGCCTTATTTACCAGCCTTTCTGCTTTACCAAGTAAAGGACTTGGTATGTTATCGGGTTACTTGGTCAAGGCAGTGGGTTACTATCATTTTTTCTGGATTTGTTTATTCCTCGCTATCCCAGGAATGATTTGTTTATTCTGGGTAGCACCGTGGAATGAAAAAGGAAATAAAAAAGCTTAAAATAAAATAAAGTGCGGTCAAAATTAACAGCAAAATCATTTGACCAAACAAGGCTTTAACGGTATTTTAAACGGGTCTATTATTTATTGGAGATTTGTATGAAAATTATTCTTTTAGGTGCACCAGGTGCAGGAAAAGGCACACAAGCACAATTTATTATGAACAAGTTTGGTATCCCACAAATTTCAACAGGGGATATGTTCCGTGCCGCGATTAAAGCGGGGACAGAATTAGGCAAACAAGCAAAAGCATTAATGGATGAAGGGAAATTAGTACCGGATGAATTAACTGTTGCATTAGTAAAAGATCGTATTTCTCAACCAGATTGTGCAAATGGTTTCTTATTAGATGGTTTCCCTCGCACGATTCCACAAGCGGATGCGTTAAAAGAGTCAGGCGTGAAAATTGACTACGTTTTAGAGTTTGATGTACCAGATGAAGTGATCGTTGAACGTATGAGTGGTCGTCGAGTACACCAAGCATCTGGCCGTTCTTACCACATCGTTTACAACCCACCAAAAGTGGAAGGTAAAGATGATGTAACGGGTGAAGATTTAATTATCCGAGCAGATGATAAACCAGAAACCGTGTTAGATCGTTTAGCGATTTACCACAAACAAACCAGCCCATTAATTGATTATTACCAAGCTGAAGCGAAAGCAGGTAATACTCAATATTTCCGTTTAGATGGTACTCAAAAAGTGGAAGCTGTAAGCCAAGAATTAGATAAAATCTTAGGCTAAAAAAGATGGAAAACTGACCGCACTTTGAAGAGAAAAGTGCGGTTAATTTTTCAAAAGGATTTTGAAATCGTAAATTGAGA
Organism: Haemophilus parainfluenzae; assembly: GCF_900450995.1. Taxonomy (NCBI): domain Bacteria; kingdom Pseudomonadati; phylum Pseudomonadota; class Gammaproteobacteria; order Pasteurellales; family Pasteurellaceae; genus Parahaemophilus; species Parahaemophilus parainfluenzae. The sequence goes on from NZ_UGHY01000002.1 coordinate 1,601,929, forward strand.
TCGCATTTAGGGACGTTATGAGCAAGAAAAAAACAATAACATTGATGATTTCGGCTATCGCAGTGGCACTTGGGATCGTCGCACAATTTTATACTAATCACAAAATTGATCAGGTATTAAAAAATTTCCCTTACTCTTTAGATAATCAAGCGACATTAAACGTGACACAAACTGCGAAAAACTTTTTTATTCGTGAGTTAATCTTTAGCGTAAAAAATAGTGATGCGAAAAACACAAATGTCATTTCAACTAAGCTCACCGCTCTGCCTTTCTTCATTACAGCGGAGTCTCAGTTATCCGATCAGTTAGTTCGTCAATTAAATAAAACATTAAATATTACGATTGATAAAAACACAATTAATAGCAAATTTTCGCCAGTAGGGGATTATTTACAGTCTGATATATTGACAGAATTCCGTGATTTTGCGAATAAGTCCCAAAACCTTTCTATCGGTCTTCATTTCTTAAAAAATAAAGAAGTTGAGCTAAAAACAACCCTTAGTGGTTTTAATTACGATAAAGACACTAAACTGGAACAAATTGAAGGTGAAGCTCGTCTAGTGCCTGTCGGTGCAAATCAGTATGACCTATCAAGTATAGAATTAACTGCGAAAAATGCCGAATTAGCATTGTTAAATGGTGAAAATACACATATTTATCTTAAAAATGCGACTTACTATTTTGATGTAAAACCAGGCGAGACAGATAAACGCGATCTTAATACAAAATTCAGTAGTGATATTTTGCGCATTGCCAATAAAACCCGTACAACGGAAGAAAGCCAAGCAACAGCAGGTGGATTAAATTTATTCATTAAACAAAATGGTGTACCAAGTGCTGTCAATTTTTATAACGAGTTTCAAAAATTAAGTGGTGGTTCACTAGACATTAAAGATGGCGTCAGTTTGTTAACGAAAATTTTTACACAAAACGATCGTTTTGATGGTTCGTTATCGGTACTTTCTGTCAATGTCCCTAAAAATAATCAACCTTACTTTAACTTACAAAATGCAGGCCTTGAACTTAAGTTAGCGAATACTGATTTAACTAAAGCCAATGTGGATTTCAAATTAAATGTTGAAAGTGTGAAGCAAACCCCTTCCGATGAAGAGCGTAAATGGGAAGCTAAAGGCGGTAAGGTAAATATTCAGTTAGATGATTATAACGTGGAAAATGAACTGGCTTTTGTTCCTTTCTTATTGGATGCTTTTGCTAAGAAAGACACGCCAGCAAAAGAGAATAAAGATTTCTTAAATGCCAAAGATAAATGGGTAAAAGAATTTAGTGGTAAAACCAATATTGAGGCTACATTAAAATCATTTAATATGGCCGATTTAGTACTTGATGACGTATCAGCCAGTGATAAGACGGAAACTTTAGACAATGATCAATATAATGAACATATCACATTGTCAGCGAATAAAGCTAGTTATCCAAGTGCAGGTTTCCAATTTGAAAAATTAGCGGTTGATGCGCCATTTAAAATTAATCATAGCAAAGCGCATTTATCAGCAAGATTTTGTTCAGCACCGTTTTATGGGGCCTTATGTAGCACGCATTTAACGTCAACCACATTTGATAAATACATCAAAAACTCTTGGAAAGAGCTTGATTTAATCGTTGATGATGCAACATTGAATTTGAATCTAAATACTTATCCGGAAACCAATGCTTATCCTGTTAAGTTGGAAGTGAGTGGTATTGTGCCTCAAGTGCCAGAAGATGATTCATCCGACATGATTCCAGATAATATTGAAGGCACATTTAATCTGACATTAAGTAAAATGTTATTTGATGATCAAAATGAAAAAGCCTTAGCCATTAAGGAAAATTCATACTTTTGGCAATATTTAAGGAGCTTTGTGAAACATGATGGAAAACTTCACCGAGAATTTGTGGAAGAAGGTGATAATTACGTTTCTAGAGTTGAAAAAACGGAAAATGGCTATTTAATTAATGGTCGTACGCTTGAAGATCTTCGTCAAGAAAGCATGATGGAGACTGATGAGAGCGAAGAAGAGAAGGCGGCAGCAACTGACTAGTAGTTGAAAGGATAACATAAAAAATGACCGCACTTGAGATCCAAAGTGCGGTCATTTTTTTAGCTGTTTTCGATTACTTCACTAATCCACCACTTGCTTGTAAATCAGCATGGTAGGAAGAGCGAACAAATGGACCACAAGCTGTGTGTTCAAAGCCCATTGCGTTGGCTTTATCACGGAACTCATCAAACTCTGCTGGTGGCACATAGCGAGCAACTGGTAAGTGATGGCGACTTGGTTGAAGGTATTGACCCAGTGTAAGCATGGTTACGCCATTTGCGCGTAAGTCTTCCATCACTTCAAGGATTTCTTCATTGGTTTCACCCAGCCCAACCATTAAGCCTGATTTAGTTGGGATATTTGGGAACATTTCTTTGAAATCATGAAGTAATTTTAAAGACCATTGATAATCAGCACCTGGACGAATTTCTTTATACAAGCGTGGTACATTTTCCAAGTTGTGATTGAATACATCTGGTGGATTGTCTTTTAATTTTTCTAAGGCTTGAGTGATACGTCCACGGAAATCAGGCACTAAAATCTCAATTTTAATGCCAGGATTTAATGTACGCACTTCTTTTACACATTCAGCAAAATGACCCGCACCACGATCAGGTAAATCATCGCGGTCAACAGAGGTAATCACCACATATTTCAACTTCATATCTTGGATGGTTTCAGCTAATTTACGTGGTTCATCAGGATCTGGCGGTAAGGGTTTACCATGTGCAACGTCACAGAAAGGACAACGACGAGTACAAATTGCGCCTAGAATCATAAAGGTTGCTGTACCATGGTTAAAGCACTCGTGTAAATTTGGGCAAGAAGCTTCTTCACATACCGAATGTAACCCATGACGGCGCATCCCATTTTTAATGGTCTCGATCTTTAATGAGCTAGACGGTAATTTGATTTTCATCCATTCCGGCTTTTTCAATAACTCTTGATTAGGATCGATATTTTTAACTGGGATAATCGATGTTTTGGCTGCATCGCGGTATTTTACGCCGCGTTCCATTTTAAAAGGCGTTGACATTGTTCTTTCCTAAAGAAAAATGCCTAATTCAGGCATTTTTTATGTGTTATAAAAGTGAATGTTATAAATTTGTAACATTATAGCCCAAAAGTTCGGCAAAGTGTTTAATTAATTTGGGGGAAACCTTGTCAAGTGTCGCCTCTTCTTTACCGATAAAGTCAGCAAGTTGACACATTTCAAGTCCTGCATAGCCACAAGGATTAATGCAATGGAAGGGGGTGAGATCCATATTGATATTAAACGCTAAGCCATGGAAAGAACAGCCTTTGCGGATACGTAAACCTAATGAACAGATTTTTTTGCTGTCGATATATACGCCTGGTGCATCAGGTTTGGGATAACCTTCAATGCCATAGTCTGCGAGGGTTTTCACGACAGATTGTTCAAGTGCGGTCACTAATTGACGAACATTTAAATGTTCATGACGTTTAATATCAATGAGTACATACATCACCTGCTGACCTGGGCCATGATAAGTAATTTGACCGCCGCGATCTGATTGAACAACAGGTATATTACTACTTTGTAATAAGTGCTCTGGTTTGCCTGCTTGGCCTTGTGTGAAAACAGGATAATGCTCAACTAACCAAATTTCATCAGTTGTTTCTGCATTTCGATTATCCGTGAATTCCTGCATTTTATGCCAGATCTCTTGATAATCTTGTAATCCTAATTGACGGACAACTAAATCAGTATTGTTCATTTTAGATAACCATTTTGACGCCTTCAACTTTTGCAAGTTCTTTGTAGAGAGTTTCTACTTGCTCAAAGTTTTGTGCCACGATATCAATTGAAACTGAATTATACGTGCCTTTGCTACTGCGTTTTTCTTTTGGAATATAATCACCCGGTAAATATTTTTGTATCACCGCAACGATGTCTTGTGCTAAGTTCTCACGGTTAACACCTGCGACTTTAAATGTCATTGCAGCAGGGAATTCCATTAATTCTTTCAGTTTTTCATAATCATTTTCTGTTGTCATGTTGCTTCCTTATTTAAGAGTAAGGTGCGTGAATCAGTTAAATTCACACACCTTACGAATTTATTGATGTGATATAAATGGGGAAGTGCGGTTAATTTTCAAGGTGTTTAGTCAAATAATCCTTTAACTGTTAACACTAACCAGTCCCAACCTTTACCTAAGAAACCGCCTTCTTGCACATCTTCTAATGCTTGAAGATTTACGGTGGCGACATCTTTACCGTCTAATTGATAAACGATTTTACCCACTACTTGGCCTTTTGTTAAAGGTGCTTGTAAGTATTTGTTATCTAATTCATAACGAGCTTTTAAGTCAGTTTGTTTACCTTTTGGCAGAGTGATAAAGCCATCTTCTAAGACACCAAGTTTAACGTCACCTTTATCACCGTAGTAAACCGATTGTTTTGAAATTTCTTCGCCTGCTTTTTGGGTTTTTAATGTTTCAAAGTTAGCAAAACCCCATTGTAAGAGTTTTTTACTTTCTACTTCACGGCCTTTATAGGTTGGTACACCCATGACAACAGAAATCAAACGCATATTGTTTGGACTTGTTGCCGATGCGACAAGGTTATAGCCAGCTTGGCTTGTGTGGCCGGTTTTCATCCCATCAACGTTAATGGTTTTATCCCATAATAATCCATTACGGTTAGGTTGTTTGATTTTGTTGAAAGTAAAGTCTTTTTCAGCGTAGATTTTATATTCTTCCGGTAAATCACGAATAATGTGTGCACCAATAATCGCCATATCACGTGCAGTTGAATATTGGTTTGGATCGTCTAAACCATGTGGTGTAGTGAAGTTAGTATTTTTTAAGCCAAATTGTTGAACATATTTATTCATAGTATCAACGAAGTTAGCTACTGTGCCCGAAATATGTTCAGCCACTGCCACACAAGCGTCATTACCAGAAACAATGATAATCCCTTTGTTTAAATCACCTACAGATACTTGTTGATTGAAATTTAAGAACATTTTTGACGAATCAGGGAAATTTCTACCCCAAGCGGTTTCGCTAATCGTCACCATATCTTCATTGTGGATTTTACCTTGTTTTAATGCCGCACCAACCACGTAGCTAGTCATCATTTTTGTTAATGAAGCAGGGTATTGGCGTTGGTCTGGGTTAAGTGATGCAAGTACTACACCAGAATTGTAATCCATTAAAACATAAGTTTGTGCATTCACTTCCGGTACTGCGATACCGTATTGAATATCCTCAGCGGCAGCAAATGTTGATGCTGCCATTAATCCCGAGCAGAGTACAATTTTTTTCAATTTTGCCGATTGTTTTAACATAGCATTTCCTTTAATAGCTTATTGGTTTTTATAAGTATAAACGATTACAGGTTGCCCATTGATCGTTTTTTGTAATTTTGTTTTTAATTGATTAATATCCGCTTGATCCGCAATTGGGCCAAAATGGATTTCGTAGTTTCGTCCATTTTGGTTAATTTCGGTTTTTATGTCATCTAATGCGAGCTTTGTGATGATGTTTTCTGCTTGATTTTTTGACGACAGCGCGAGTAGTTTTAGCTTGAAGACAGTTTTTGCATCGCTTGTGCTGTCTGAGTTCTGATTTTTTTTTTCGCTATTTTTATTGATGGCTAAACGATCACTGGCTTCTTGCGTTTTAGCATGCTTAGCGAGTGTTTTAGCTCCTGCACCTGAAATTTGACCTTGATTATCTACATGTAAGGCTTCAATTCTAACATGTCCCGTTCCACGAGCAATAAGCCCCAATTCTTTAGCTGCAGAATGCGATAAGTCGATGATACGTTTCTCACTAAACGGACCTCGATCATTAATCCGTACAATCACTTTACGATTATTGTGTAAGTTTGTGACAACCGCATAAGAGTTTAAAGGCAATGTTTTATGTGCAGCTGTAAAAAGTGATGAATCGTAGCGTTCACCATTGGCTGTTTTTCTTCCATTAAATTTATTGTGATAATAACTTGCGGCGCCTTCTTTTGAATAGTTTTTTGATTCATCTCCTTGTGTAGTATAAGTTTTGCCGTTTACTTCATAACTTTGTGGTGTAGGAATAGTTGTTTTTATAGATAAAGAATCCCCTTGGATGCCATACATTTTTGGGGTATCAGCAAAGCTAGATAAACTAAATCCCATAATTAATGTGAAAAGTGCGGTCGTTTTTAAGATGTTTTTTAATTTCATACTTATTACTGTCAATATTATTGCTGTATTCCTATAAGAAAGCCAAAAAGGAAATTAGTTCCCTTTCATAAAGCGAGGTTTGTGAGTATGAATGGACATCACTAAACCAAAGCTCGCCATGATAGCGACATAAGAGGTGCCCCCATAGCTAAAGAGAGGCAAAGGCACACCAACCACGGGCAAAATACCGCTCACCATACCAATATTTACGAAAACATAAACGAAGAATATCAGTGTGGTAGCACCAGCAAGAATACGCCCGAAAGAGGTTTCTGCATTTACCGCAATCATTAAGCCACGGATAATAATAAACAAATAAATTGCCATCAGAATAAGAAAACCGACCATTCCATGTTCTTCACTCATCACGGCAAAAATAAAATCAGTGTGTGGTTCAGGTAAAAATTCTAATTGGGATTGTGTCCCTTGCATCCATCCTTTGCCAGATATACCGCCTGAACCGATAGCAATTTTGGATTGCAAAATATGATAGCCCGCCCCAAGAGGATCTTTCTCTGGGTCAAGTAAGGTTAATACACGCATGCGTTGGTAGTCATGCATTAAATACATCCACATGATAGGAATAAATGCTGCTAAGCCAACTACTGCAGCAAGAATAAGCCACCAACTCATGCCTGCTAAGAATACCACGAATAAGCCCGATGCACTAACCAGAATTGATGTACCCAAGTCAGGTTGAATAGCCACAAGTAAAGTTGGTACCATAATCATGGTGATAGCAATGAAAGTTTCGCTTATTTTCGGTGGTAGTGGACGGTTACCTAAATATACCGCTACCATTAATGGAACCGCGAGTTTTACAATTTCAGACGGCTGAAAGCGAATAAAGCCGAGATCTAGCCAACGCTGTGCTCCTTTACTAGTTGTACCGAAGGCATCAACTAAAATCAGCATAATAAAACCAACCAAATATAAATAAGGGGCGAGACGCTGATAAAATTTAGGGGGAAGCTGTGCCATAATCATCATGACAACAAAACCTAATATGACCTGAATGATACGGTTTTGGAACATTACTTCACTGGCACCAGATGCACTATAAAGCACAAGCATACCATAGGCAGTAATGGCGCCTAAACCAATAAATAATAAGAAATCAATATGTAAGCGTTGCCATAATCGCAAGCATAAAGGCACTTTTTCTTCCATTATTCATTCTCACTTGGTTGGGGTTCTTGCGCTGGTACGTCTAACTCAGTTTGGTCCGTCATCTTTTCTTTTTCTGCATTTTGTTGATGTTCAATTTGCGGCAAGCGTTTATTTAGATAGAAATCCATAATTTGACGCACAATTGGCGCAGCATTACTTGAGCCGCCACCTGCATTTTCTAAAATAATCGTGACAACTAATTTCGGATCTTCGTAAGGTGCATAAGCAGTGAACCAAGCATGGTCATGCAATTCTTTTTTCAATCCTGCAGCATTATATTTTTGGTTTTCTTTTAAGCTGAAAACCTGCGCAGTACCGGATTTCCCTGCTACATGGTAATTCGTGCCGATAAAGGCTTTTCGTCCAGTCCCCGCACCTGAATTCACCACATTGAACATACCTCGCTTAGCTGCGTCCCAATAAGCTTGTTTAGGATCGGTAATATCTTCATATAAAAGTGGGTCTTGATAGGGCTCAATGGTGGCACCTTCAACTGATTTCATTAAATGTGGTGTATGAATTTTACCGTTATTGACTACAATAGAGGTCGCTTTTGCTACTTGTAATGGTGTCGCTGTCCAATAACCCTGACCAATACCTACTGAGATTGTATCGCCTTGTACCCAAGGTCTTTTATAACGTTTTTGTTTCCATTCTTTACTCGGCATATTGGCTGTGGCTTCTTCTTGAATTTCAATACCTGTAGGCATACCAAATCCAAAACGTTTCATCCACATAGAGAAACGATCAATACCTAAATTAAAGGCGGTTTGATAGAAGAAGGTATCCGATGATTCAGTAATGGCTTTGTTTAAATCCGTATAACCATGCCCTGTTTTTTTCCAATCTCGGAAGCGTTTTGTGGAGTTTGGTAATGTCCAGTAACCAGGGTCAAAAATCGTGGTGTTAGGTGTAATCACCCCTTCAGTTAATGCTGCAACAGCAACGAATGGTTTTACAGTGGAGGCAGGTGGATAGACCCCTTGTGTCGCACGACTATAAAGCGGTCGAGTAGGGTCTTCTAGTAAACGTTTGTAATCGCTAGAAGAAATACCATCGACGAATAAATTATTATCATAGCTTGGTGTTGAAACCATCGCTAATACGCTGTTATCTTTCGGGTCAAGCACAACGACAGCGCCTTTTTGACCTGAAAGGAGCGACATAATGTAGCGTTGAAGGGTGAAATCGATTGTCAGATGAATACTTTTACCCGCAGTGGCTGGTTGCTCACGTAATTTACGGACAACTTTCCCGCGGTTATTGATTTCCACCTCTTCAAAACCCGTCGTACCGTGGAGTTGTTCTTCGTAATAACGCTCAATACCCAATTTCCCCATGTCCGTAGAGCCAGAATAGTTAGCAAATTTTTCCTCTTTTTTGAGGCGCTCAACATCTCGGTCATTAATACGTCCCACATAACCCAAGATATGAGTCATAGCTTCGCCGTACAGATAATTTCGTTTGAAATAAGGACGAATGTCAAGGCTTGGATATTTATACTGGTTTACTGCAAAACGGGCAATTTGTTCTTCCGTTAAGCTAGGTTTGAGTAAAATCGGTGTATAGCGTGTGCCGCGACGACGCTCTTTTTGGAAATGCTCAATGTCTTCGTCTGTGAGCCCTACAACATAGCGCAACTCTTCAAAAGTGCGGTCTAAATTTTCAGTTTTTTCTGGCACGATATATAAGCCGAAAAAGGTGAGGTTTTCAGCCAGTAATTCGCCGTAACGGTCGTAAATTAATCCACGAGTAGGAGGAAGCGGAAGCAATTTAATACGGTTACCATTCGAGCGAGTTTGGTACATGTCGTAATTCACCACCTGGAGATGGTAAATATTGGCAAATAATACGCCACTTAATGCCAAAATACCGATGAATGCCACCAATGTCCGACGCGCAAACAAGTTCCGCTCCGCTTTCTTATCGCGGATCGGTTCGTTGGTTGGGGCAGCAAAGAATTTCTTTAAATTCATCGGTAGTGTAACGCGTTATTCTCTGTGATAAGGATGATTTGTGGTTAGCGACCAGGCACGGTATAAGCTTTCTGCCACGACAACCCTCACTAATGGATGTGGCATTGTGAGCGGAGAAAGTGACCAGCTTTGTTCTGCCGCAGCTTTGCATTCAGGGGATAAACCTTCAGGTCCACCAATAAGCAAACACACATCACGACCATCGTTTTTCCAACTCTCTAATTGTTCAGCAAGTTGTGGCGTTGTCCAAGGTTTGCCTGGAATATCTAATGTCACCACTTTGCCTTTTCCGCAAGCGGCAAGCATCGCTTTACCTTCTTGTTCTAAGATGCGTTTAATATCCGCATTTTTTCCACGCTTGCCTGCTGGAATTTCAATGAGTTCAAAAGGCATATCTTTAGGAAAACGACGTTGGTATTCTTCGAATCCAGTTGTCACCCAAGCTGGCATTTTTGTGCCCACAGCGATTAATGTGATTTTCATCCTTTTCCCTTTCAAAACACAATCAAAATTGACCGCACTCTATGCCCAAAGTTTTTCTAACTGATACATCTCACGTGCATCACGTTGCATAATATGTACGATAGTTTGACCGAGATCGACCACGATCCAATCAGCCGTATTACGACCTTCTTCACCAAAGGTCTCATAACCGGCTTTTTTACATTCCGCAATAAGGTTATCGGCCATAGCAGAGACTTGACGGCTAGATGTGCCGGTACAAATAATCATATTTTCAGTAATCGATGATTTGCCTTTTACATCAAAATGCACAATTTCTGTGCCTTTTAAATCATCGAGTTTATCAATTACAAATTCAACTAATGACATTTCTTTTCCTATTTGAATAAAGCGGTGAATTCTATCATTGAATGAGGGAAAGGGGTAGGCTTAGGGCGGATTTTATTTGAATTGTTTTATGATTGTAATGGTGCTTAGCATAAATATTGGGGCAGTGATACTGCCCCAAGTTTGAAAGGGTATTAAACCCATAAAAGAATCACTAACAATTGTGGTGAAATGATCCGCAGGAACATTGTGAGCGGATAGACTGTCGCATAGGAGAGTGCAGCAGCACCACTTCCTTCTTTCAGTTCATTGGCGAAAGCAAGCGCAGGAGGATCCGTCATCGAACCCGCCAATAAACCACAAAGTGAAAGGTAGTTTAATTTAGCATATAAACGCGCAATAACACCCACAATCATTAATGGTACGAGTGTGATAAAAATACCGTAGCCCATCCATTCAAGACCAGAACCATTGGTGAGTGTGTCCACAAAGCTACCACCAGATTTTAAACCCACCACAGCGAGGAAGAGCACAATACCAATTTCTCGTAAAGCTAAGTTAGCACTTGGCGGCATAAACCAATAGAGTTTACCGATAGAGCCAATTCGAGCTAGGATTAACGCGACAACTAATGGTCCACCAGCAAGACCTAATTTTAATGCCACAGGGAAACCTGGAATATAGAAAGGAATGGAGCCGAGTAATACCCCTAACCCAATCCCAATAAATACTGGCAACATTTGTACTTGTAGCAGTTTCTGTTTGGCGTTTCCAATAACTGAAATGGCTTGATTGAGAATGTCGGTTTTGCCAACCATATGCAATACATCACCAAATTGAAGTGTTGTATGCGCAGTTGGTACCAGTTCCACACCGGCACGATTTAAACGTGAAATCACTACACCGTATTTTTGATGAATGCCAAGATGACGAATTTGTTTCCCTAGAACCTTTTCATTTGTCACGACCACGCGTTCAGAACGAATTTCGCCACTCAAGCTTGCTACAGGGATATCTACTTCTTCCCCAATAATTAGGTGCATTTTTTTCAACCCTTCAGGATTACCGACCAAATGTAAAATATCGCCAAGTTGAACATCGGTATCCGCTTTTGGCACAATGACGAGCTCACCTCGTTTCAAGCGAGAGCATACGACATCTTCATCATCAAAACCAGGAATCTCAATCAAATGGATACCATTAAGATTAGTATTGGTGACTTTCAGAGACATGCTTTTGAGGGCTTCTTTATCGTGACCACTTTCTTTTTCAAAATTTACTGCTTCTTCATCCACTTTAATTTTAAAGAAAAGACGAATAAGCCACATAGAAAGCAAAATACCACAAATCCCAAAAGGATAGGCCATGGCGTAGGCCATCCCCATGTTAGACGTCGTCTGCGACATGCCTAATTCTGACAGAATTTGCTGACCTGCACCGAGAGATGGCGTATTTGTGACAGCACCGGAGTAAATACCAAGTGCGACATCAAGGGGAATATCTGCAAACTTATAAATGAGAATCGTCACTAACGCACCGAGCACAACAATTAAGATCCCTAACCCATTTAAGGTTAATCCTGATTGCCGTAAGGAAGCAAAAAAGCCCGGTCCTACTTGAATACCAATTGTATAAACAAACAGAATTAAGCCGAACTCTTGCACAAAATGTAACGTATGACTATCCAGTTTAATGCCATATTGCGTAGTAAAATGGGCAACCAAAATACCACCAAATAATACGCCACCAATACCTAATCCTACACCTTTAATTTTAAAATGCCCGATCCATAGACCAATTACGGCAACGAGGGCAAGCAAACTAATGGTAATCGCAGTTTCACTCATACCGACCTCTAATTTATTAAAAATTTAACTATTTTGGATTATATCAATTTGATTTCCTACCCGCTTGTAACAAAGTCAAAAAATGTTATATCCATCACATTTTTTCTTGCTTAAAAATAAACACCGCCTAAAATGACCGCACTTTTTTGATTTTATAGGTTGATTATGGATTACGCTCAAGAGGCCATTAATTCGCTTTTATGGATAGTAAAAACACTAGCGATGACAGCTGTCGTGTTTAGCTTTGGTATTTTCTTATTAGTCCGTTTTACCCATTGGGGTAAACAATTTTGGCAATTTGCGGGTGGGTATCTTTCACCACGCCGAAGTATTAAACCTCTGCTATTTTTCTTGTTAATTGTGGCGATGACATTGGTCAGTGTGCGTATTAGCTTGGTGCATTCCGAGTGGTATAACAATATGTACACATCCTTACAGGAATTTAATGAACCTGTGTTTTGGGATCAAATGGTGCTGTTTTGTGTGATTGCGACAAGCTCAGTCATGACGGCATTACTTAGCTACTATTTAGAACAACGCTTTTCTATTAATTGGATTGAATGGTTGAATAGTCAGTTAGTAGGTAAATGGATGGATAATCGTGCGTACTATAAAACCCAGTATGTTTCTGCTAACTTAGATAACCCCGATCAACGTATTCAACAAGATGTGCAATCTTATGTGAGAACTTCGCTTTCCTTAAGCACTGGTGTGATTGATGCTGTCACCTCGATGATTTCTTACACGATCTTATTGTGGGGATTAGCGGGGCCGATGATTGTATTTGGTACTGAAATTCCTCGTATGATGGTGTTCTTGGTGTTCACTTATGTGATTATCACTACTGCGATTGCATTCCGTTTAGGACGTCCGTTAATTATGTTGAATTTCGTCAACGAACGCTTAAACGCTAACTATCGTTATTCTTTAATTCGTATCAAAGAATATGCAGAAAGTGTAGCATTTTATGCGGGTGAGAAAGTCGAGAGTAGCCAACTTTATAAACAATTCGGATCGGTGATCAATAACATGTGGGATATTGTTTATCGAACTTTAAAATTTTCTGGTTTTAACCTAGTGGTTAGCCAAGTTTCGGTTGTGTTCCCTTTGCTCATTCAAGTGGGACGTTATTTCGAGAAGCAAATTAAACTCGGCGATCTTATGCAAACGCTACAAGTATTTGGTAAGTTGCATTCAAATCTTTCGTTCTTCCGTAATTCTTACGATGGTTTTGCTGGATACAAAGCCACATTAGATCGTTTAACAGGCTTTAGTTATGCGATTGATATGGCGAATCGTCAATCTACGTCGCATTTACATGAACACGAAACAGACGTGATCTTTAAGGATTTAAGCATCAGTAATCCATTTGGAAAAACCTTAATTGAGAATTTAAATTTAACTCTGCCAAAAGGTTCAACCCTATTAATCCAAGGTAATTCAGGCGTGGGGAAAACCACGTTGTTGAGAACCGTGGCAGGGCTGTGGGCGTATTCTGAAGGGGATGTATATTGTCCAACCTACCAGCTTTTCTTATCGCAAAAACCTTATTTACCACAAGGTAGTTTATTGACTGCACTGGCTTATCCGAATGAAGAAAAGGTCTTTAATCATGATGAGATGATTGAAGTATTAAAACAAGTGTCTTTAGGGCATTTACAAGATCGTTTAGATCAAGAACAAGACTGGACACGTATTCTTTCTCTCGGTGAGCAACAACGTTTGGCTTTCGCTCGTTTGTTATTGCATAAACCAAACGTTGCTTTCTTGGATGAGGCAACTGCGAGTATGGATGAAGGCTTAGAAGATACGATGTATCGTCTATTAAAAGAACGTTTACCTAATACAACGGTTATTAGCGTGGGGCATCGTTCAACTTTACAAGCTTTCCATCAGCAACAATTGATGATTTTAGGCAATGGCGAGTGGAGATTCATTGCCCGAAATCTCGTTTAAAACACCATTAAAATTGACTGCACTTACCTTGTTAGAAAAAATAGTGAGGTAAGTGTAGATGAACAAAGTAAAAAATCCTGTTATCAAACTCAATTTTTTGGTACATTTAGCACAATTTTTTTCTATGCTCAGAAATGAGTAATTTTTCACCAAACTAATGACGGAATTCTTATGTTACTCAAAAAAATTCGTGGTTTATTTTCAAACGATCTTTCTATCGATCTAGGTACAGCAAATACATTAATTTACGTAAAAGGCCAAGGCATCGTACTTGATGAGCCTTCAGTGGTGGCAATTCGTCAAGACCGTATGGGCGCATACAAAAGTATTGCGGCAGTAGGTAAAGAAGCAAAACAAATGCTTGGTCGTACCCCAAAAAGTATCGTGGCTATTCGTCCGATGAAAGATGGTGTAATTGCTGATTTCTCTGTGACAGAGAAAATGTTGCAATACTTTATCAAGCAAGTACATAGCGGTAACTTTATGCGTCCTAGCCCGCGCGTACTCGTTTGTGTACCAGCTGGTGCAACTCAAGTTGAACGTCGTGCAATCAAAGAATCAGCATTAGGTGCAGGTGCACGAGAAGTGTATTTAATTGAAGAGCCTATGGCGGCAGCTATCGGTGCAAACTTGCCAGTTTCTACTGCGATTGGTTCAATGGTCATTGATATCGGTGGTGGTACCACTGAAGTGGCGGTGATTTCTTTAAACGGTATCGTGTACTCATCTTCTGTACGTATTGGTGGTGACCGTTTTGATGAAGCGATCATCTCTTATGTTCGTCGTACTTTTGGTTCCGTTATTGGTGAGCCAACTGCAGAGCGTATCAAGCATGAAATTGGTACAGCGTACATTCAAGAAGGCGATGAAATTTTAGAGATGGAAGTGCACGGTCACAATCTTGCGGAAGGTGCACCACGTTCATTCAAATTAACTTCTCGTGATGTACAAGAAGCCCTTCAACAACCATTAAATGGTATTGTTGCAGCGGTACGTACAGCGCTTGAAGAATGCCAACCAGAACACGCCGCAGATATTTTTGAACGCGGTATGGTGTTAACGGGTGGTGGTGCCTTATTACGCAACATTGATATATTGTTATCAAAAGAATGTGGCGTACCAGCAATCATCGCAGAAGAACCATTAACTTGTGTAGCTCGTGGTGGTGGTGAAGCAATCGAAATGATTGATATGCACGGCGGCGATATTTTTAGCGACGAAATTTAATCTCTAAAAGTGCGGTCAGAAAAATCGGCGTTTTTAATTCGTCTGATTTTTTGACCGCACTTTTCCTTTCAACCCTAGGACAGTGAATGAAACCCATTTTTGGTAAAGCACCACCATTAGGTATTCGACTCGCATTAGCAGTGATTGCTTCGATGACACTCATTTTAGTTGATGGGCAAACCTCATCAATGACGAAGGCGCGTAGTGTCATGGAAACTGCTGTGGGGGGCTTGTATTACCTTGCGAATGGGCCAAGAACGGTTCTAGATGGTGTATCAAGTAACCTGGTGGATACCAATAAACTGCTTATTGAAAATAAAGTATTGCGTGAGCAGTTGCGTGAGAAAAATGCCGATCTTTTATTATTGGACCAACTCAAGGTAGAAAACCAACGTCTTCGTTTACTGCTTAATTCGCCTTTACGCACCGATGAATATAAAAAGATTGCAGAAGTGCTCACAGCAGAAACCGACGTCTATCGTCAGCAAGTGGTGATCAATCAAGGTGAACGTGATGGTGCTTATGTCGGTCAGCCAGTGATTGATGAAAAAGGGATGATCGGACAGATTATATCTGTCGGCGAGAATACAAGCCGAGTATTACTTTTGACCGATGTGACCCATTCAATTCCAGTGCAAGTTTTACGTAATGATGTGCGCGTGATCGCGAGTGGCACAGGGCACTCAGATGAACTTACCTTAGATAATGTGCCTCGTTCTGTGGATATTGAAAAAGGCGATTTATTGGTGACTTCCGGTTTGGGCGGCCGTTTTGTGGAAGGCTATCCTGTGGCTGTTGTGCAAAGCGTCTCTCGTGATGGCTCAAATTACTTTGCAACGGTGAAAGCGAAACCTTTGGCTGAGTTAGATCGTTTACGTTATTTGCTTTTACTTTGGCCGAGCAATCTTGATATGTCGAAAGTCAAATCCATGTCACCAGAAGAAGTGCGTCGCCTTGTACAGCAACGTTTAGAAAGTCAAGCTAATGAAGCAACTCATTCAGTGAGTAAAACCAAAATTACAGATGATCAAGAGGATGGCGTACAGCCGCATACAGGAAAAGAAATTGTGGATCCTGACATTCCGACCACAATGCCTCAACAAGAGGAACCCATTTCTCCAGATCAGCAACAACATAGGGAAGAAGACTAATGCAAGGGCGTTTTATTTTTCAATGGGCGACCATTTTATGCTTCTTTGTTGTGGCATTAATTATGGAATTAGCACCATGGCCTGCAGGCTTTCAAGCTTTTAAACCGTCTTGGTTGGTTTTAGTTTTACTTTACTGGACGCTTGCTTTACCTGATAGAGTAAGCATTGGTTGGGCGTTTTTACTGGGGGTTTTATGGGATATTGTGCTAGGCTCTATTCTTGGGGTTCATGCACTGGTACTTTCAGTCGCCTTCTATTTTGTTTCCAAATATTACCTAATTTTGCGCAACCTTTCTCTTTGGTTCCAAAGTTTATTGGTACTTCTTTTCGTTTTTGCGATTCGAGTAGCTATTTTCTTGGTTGAATTCTCTTTGCATGGGGCATTTTTCAACTGGCAGGAAATCTTTGGTGCCATTGCATCAGGTGTGTTATGGCCATGGGTTTTCTTATTGATGCGTACTGCACGTCGAAGAGTCGGATTGCATTAATCGTAAAAAAAGCTGATGAAGGAGTTCATCAGCTTTTTTTAGTTTTTACGACGATAGTTTGTTTTTCGTGCTGTAGTATTTCGCATTTGAGGTACAGGATTGCGTTTTAAACGATAAGGTTTTGGAATATCACTAATCAATGAATTCGGGTCATATTGGCTGACCGGAATAGAATGACCAATGTATTCTTCAATTGCCGGTAAATTCATCGCATATTCTTCACAAGCAAAGCTGATAGACACCCCACTTTCACCTGCTCGACCAGTACGGCCAATACGGTGAACGTAATCTTCTCGGTCATCGGGTAGATCAAAGTTAAAAACATGAGTCACGTCTGAAATATGCAATCCACGCGCAGCAACATCAGTTGCAACGAGAATATCGAGCTCACCATCGGTAAATTGTTTGAGCAATGAAAGGCGTTTTTTCTGTGCTACATCCCCTGTGAGTAATCCCACACGATGCCCATCCGCCGCTAAATAGCCCCAAATTTCTTCACATTTATGTTTAGTATTTGCAAAGACAATACAACGCTCCGGCCATTCTTCTTCCATTAACGTGAGTAAGAGAGGGATTTTATCTTCATTTGACGGATAGAAGAGTTCTTCTTTAATTCGATGCCCCGTTTTTTGTTCTGGTTCAATTTCAATGTATTCTGGGGAATTCATATCTTCAAAGGCAAGTTCACGTACTTTGTAAGAGAGCGTAGCAGAAAAGAGCATGGTGAGGCGTTCTTGCGGAGAAGGACACTTGCGTAATAAATAACGAATATCACGAATGAATCCTAAATCAAACATGCGATCCGCTTCATCTAGTACCACAACTTGAATGTCATCTAAACGAATAATACCTTGTTTAACATAATCAATCACTCGGCCAGTAGTGCCAATTAAAATATCTACACCGGCTTCGATAGCTTTGAGCTGTTTATCATAGCCATCACCACCATAAGCAAGAGCGGTTCGTAATCCACTTGTTTTAGCTAACAATTCTGCATCATTATTAATTTGTACAGCCAGTTCACGGGTTGGGGCAAGAATTAATGCACGAGGTTGATTGGTGATAAAATCAGGTTGATGCGTTAATAAGTGATGAAATGTTGCTGTTAAAAATGCCATGGTTTTACCCGTGCCAGTTTGTGCTTGGCCAGCAACATCTTTTCCTTGTAAGGTAATCGGTAATGATAACGCTTGAATCGGGGTACAATATTCAAATCCCTTGTCTTGTAGGGCTTTTTGTACGATAGGATGTAATGGAAGATCAGCAAATCGCTGCTGACTTAAATAATTTTCTTGCATGATAAATAATAGTTCTCATAAATAAATGGGGCTAAGGATAGCACGAAGTCAGAAAAATATCCTTAAAAACGACACGTTTATTAATAGGATTAAGCTTGTGATTGAGCAGATTGGGGTCGTTCCCATTTTCTTGCAATATAGCTACAAGTTGGGTGCAAAGTGAGCTTTTTAGCCTGGATAAAATGAATTAAGGCTTGATAGAGTTTGTCTGCTACACCTTGTCCTCGAAGAGAATCATCAACAAACGTATGATTAGCATTAATGGTATCGGGTGTTTCATAAAAATAGGTGAGTTTCGCGATTTTCTTGCCTTGTTCATCGAGTAAGAAAAACTCTCCCTATTCAGCATTATCGTGATGCTGAAGACTCATTTGATACTCCATTCATCACTGAGATTGGGATCCATGGCAAAATCTGCAGTATCACTTGGAATGGCTTTTTCTTCTGCAGCCCATTCCCCTAAATCAATGAGTTGGCAACGTTTGCTACAAAAAGGGCGAAATTGACTTTCCTGTGTCCAAGGTACAGGCTTTTGGCATGTCGGGCAGGGGACTTCAAAAATTTCATCAGACATTTTTCTTTCTCGATTCACTTAAATAAAATTGGTGTAATTCTAGCACTTTTTGTTTTAAGTGCGGTAAGTTTTCAGGCAATTTTGCATCATTTGAAATAATATCATCTGCCCATTTTAATCGTTCTTCACGGCTGACTTGTGCATTCATAATGGCTTGAATTTGCTGAATATTATTATGATCTCTTGATGATGCACGAGCCAGCTGAGTTTCAGGTTTTACATCGACAACAAGTATGCGGTCGCAAAGCGTGGTGAGCTTATTTTCAATGAGCAGTGGGACGACAAATAACGTATAAGGAGCATTCTGACTGTTTAACTGTGCTAACATTCTTTCGCGAATCGCGGGATGTAATAAATGATTGAGCCAGTTTTTCTCATTTTCGTCTGCAAATACTTTTTTTCGTAGCTCGGCCCGATTTAATTCACCTTCTTCAGTCAGAATCGATTTTCCAAAGTGCTCAGCAATTTGAGTAAGCAGCGGCGAGCCTTTTTCAACCACTTCTCTTGCCACTATATCAGCATCAACAATGGGTACACCAAGTTCAACAAAAAGATTTGCAATCGTACTTTTTCCACTACCGATGCCGCCAGTGAGGCCCACAATATAAGTCATAATATTCCTTTCTACTTGATTTAGGGGGGATGTTTTACATCTATCCCTTAAACACAATATTTTTCAATGTTGCCAATATATTACATTTATAAGCTTATTGCACTGGTGATGATTAAAGATAAGCAAAGAAAGGGACCGAAAGGTAAAATGGGCTTACGAGAAATCCAATAGACTATGATACCGAATAGACAGGCGATGAATAAGAAAAGCGGTAAGTGCGTGATGGTGAGATAAGTGCCGATTCCTAAAGCGAGCCAATAATCGCCACGGCCTAACGCTTCTTTCTTGTAAAACCATTTAGACAAATGATAGATAATATAAAAAAAACCGAAAAAACTAACCGAGCTTTCTAAACTTTGAGAAAGCGTCAGAATTGAAAATTCTTGATGTGCGCCGAATAAACCTAGGAAAAATAAAAAGAGGCAAGGTGTCGGTGAAATCAGTTGATAATGCCAGTCTAGCCAACTGATAACAAAAAGTAGACTAAGCGTAATCGCGAGCCATAAAGTAAATAATTCATCCTGAATAAAATAATAGAGTGCAGCAAAACAGAGTCCAAACCCTAAAAAATAAAGGAAAATATGACCGCACTTTTGAGATTGAATCGCCGCTTTTTCGCCATGGAAAATAGGACTGTTTTCAGGATAAAGTTCGATATAGTTTTGATAAATTTCTTGTTGGAGATTGGGGATAAAGCGATCGATATAAAACCAAGCAAAGATACCCGCTAAAGCACCTAATAAGAAAAAGGCGAATATCATCATTGGATTACGGATCCCATATTAAAAATTGGCAGATACATGCCCATCATAATAATACCGATTAAACTACCAATGATGAGCATCATTAAAGGCTCTAAAAGTTGGGAAAGTAAATCAATTTGATGATTGAGTTTTTCTTGATAGTTATCAGCAATATGACGCAACATCAACGCAAGCTTTCCACTTTTTTCTCCAATCTGTAGCATTTGTTGTGCTTCCATTGGGAAAAGGTGACTACTGACGCTTTCAGAAAAAGGGTAACCTTGAGAAACCCATTGTAAAATTGATCGCACTTCTTGTTGTAGCAGGATATCGCCTTTTAAGGTACGTTGTGTTTGCCAGGTTTGTTGTTTGGGGAGGAAGCTATTTAACGCAGGCGTTAATGCCACTCCGGATTGAAGCATTAATTGGAGGTTATGGCTAAAACTGATTAGGCGAGAAAGGCAAATGATATTGCCCCAAATTGGCATGCGACTAATTAGTGCATTCTTTTTTTGATTCAGCCAAAGGGAATGTTTTAATGCCATCTTCAACATAAAAATAGCGAAAGTGCAGGCAATCATTAACGCAACAAAATGATGTTGTAGGAATTGAGACATCGCTAATAATACGGCAGTCAATGTGGGTAACTCAGCAGAGTTTTTGCCATACATTTCAGCAAATTGTGGTACAACGAAAAGTAATAAAATCAACGTAAGTGAAAGCGAAATACCTAATACCATGGCTGGATAAAGCATAATTTTTTGCAATTTGCGTTGAAGCGTTAATGATTGCGTTCGACGCTCTGCAATTTTAGTGCATACCTCTGCCAGTTTTCCTGTCATTTCTCCCACCTGAATGAGCTGAATTTCTTGAAAATTTAAATACTTTCCTTGTATTTCCAAGCTTTGTGAAAACGGAAGACCACTTTCAATTAACTCAATTAAGGCGCTAAGCCACTGATGCAAACCCAATTGTGTGCAGTTGTCTTGCAAAATATGTAATGCATTTTTTAATGGAATGGCAGAATTGAGCAATGTAGCCAGTTGATTCAATAAGGCACTGATTTCTGCATTTTTAGGTTTCTGATTAAGTTGCCAATCTTGTTGCAAGCGAATGTGGCTAAAACCTTTTGCGATTAACTGGAATTGAGCAGCTTGTTTAGATTGAGCAACAAGGCTACCTTTTTGCCATTGTTGCCGCTGATCATAGGCTTGGAAGTAAAAGAGTTTTTGCTTTGTCATAGAGACTCCTATTTTTTGCCTAACACGCGTTGAATCTCATCGAGATCAGTGATGTTATCTTTTACTTTTTCTAACGCGCTTTGATAAAGTGAGTCAAAATCGGTTTGGTAACGGTTGTTTTCGCATTGTAAAAATTGATACACCCCAATACGCCCTTGATACCCTTGATGGCAATCACAAGAATCACCAAACTCTTGACTGCACTTTAAGCAACGTTTGCGCACCAATCGCTGTGCGATAACTAATAAGAGACTATTTTCAATTTCGTGAGATTGAATGCCTAATTGCTGTAAGCGCGAAATTGCTGAGATGGCATCATTGGTATGCAAGGTAGAAAGTACTAGATGGCCAGTTTGAGCGGCTCTTAATGCCATTAATGCACTTTCTTCGTCTCGAATTTCACCAAGCATAATAATGTCGGGATCTTGCCGTAAAAATGTACGAAGTAATCGACTAAAATCTAAACCGATTTGCGGATTCACTTGAGTTTGAATGATGCCTTCCAATTCAATTTCAACGGGATCTTCTGCCGTCATAATATGTTTATCTGGCGTATTGAGCCATTGAAGTGCGGTATAAAGTGAGATACTTTTTCCGCTTCCCGTTGGTCCAGTCACCAGGATTAAACCTTGCGGTTGGCTGAGTGCATGTTGAAATTGACTTTGTTGCTTTTGTGTCATGCCAAGTTCAGCAAAACTTAATTGAACAGGTTTATTTTGTTGTAATCGTAATACCGCTTTTTCTCCCCAATGCGTGGGCAAGGTAGAAAGGCGGAAATCTAAAATATCGGAGAACGTCGTTTTGAATTGAAAGCGGCCATCTTGTGGTAGCCGAGTTTCACTGATATCCAGTTTGGCTAAGAGTTTTAAACGAGAAATCACACGATTGGCGAGCGATTTACTGATAATCGGCTGTGATTGAAGTACGCCATCAATACGCAAACGAACTAAAAGCCCATTTGACTGAGTTTCTAAATGAATATCGGAGGCATTTTTTTGTAGGGCGGTTTCAAAAATACCATTTAATAATTGAATAACGGGTTCATCATCATTAGATAAATTAGCGGTGCTTTCATCTTCTGAATGATAATAAAACGTCGCTTGTTCTTCTATTTGATTGGCTTTCGGTGCAAGGGATTGTAAAAGTTGTTTGAGTTGATGTGTTTCAAATAAAATCGGTTCAACTAATTTTCCACTTAAAAAAGCAAAGGTTTCACAAGCTGCAAGATTATTCAGCGAATCCACCGCAAGCCATAAATGGTGTTCGTCTTCTTTAAGAGGGAGCGCAAAGTAACGTAACAGCAAAGCTTGTTGCTGTTGGTTTTGTTGCCAATATTGTGGCGAGATCTGATAAATCTCGCCATTTTTTGCCATTGCTTGATAAGCCATATTTCGCTATTTAGCTGGAGAGCAGAAACCTGCTGGGAATAAATCCGCATTACTTGGGCAGGCTGTCGTCCAAGTGACACCTGCTGAGGTAGAGCCTGCTGCAGTTAATGAATAACTGATCCCATCCAATGTGCCATTTCCTGTTACCGTAATCACACCCGATTTCGTGGTAATGGATTTAACATAGCCTTTTGCAGTAGTGATGTCTGCTGCAATGCCATTTGAACCACCTGAACAGTTTGTCGGGACATTGGTGCTATAGACGCATAACTCCACATCAGATTTATAAGGCGCCGAAGCTTGCAACAATTCGGAGATGGCTGCTTTTTTGGTATAATTTTGATACGACGGAATGGCGATCGTCGCGAGAATAGCAATAATCGCAATCACGATCATCAATTCAATTAATGTAAAACCTTTATGTAAAGGTTTAGAAAAAGTCAGTTTCATTAAATTAATTTCCTTTTGGTGGAATAAAAAAATGCCAGAATTTTGGCTGCAACATTGTGTAAAAGGGAAAAATGAAAGTAAAACTGACCGCACTCCTTTTGCGATCGAGATCGCAAAAATGAAATTTAATCGCAGAAAAACAGATGAATAAGATAAAAAATGGCTGGTTAAGCCAGACAAGAAAAGTGATTTCACCACATTTTGATGAACGTCCTGATGTAGAGGATATTTCATTACTCGTCATTCATTACATTAGCTTGCCGCCAGAACAATTTGGTGGTGGATATGTAGATGATTTTTTCCAAGGCAAACTCGATCCCACTATCCATCCTTATTTTGAAGAGATTTATCAATTTCGTGTATCAGCCCATTGTTTAATTGAACGTGATGGCAGAGTGACACAATATGTCAGTTTCGATGACAGAGCGTGGCATGCAGGACTTTCTTGCTTTGAAGGACGCGATAAATGTAATGATTTTGCGATTGGGATTGAGCTAGAGGGCAGTAATGAACAGCCTTTTACAGTGGAACAATACCAAACACTTGCTGAATTAACACGAGATATCATGCAAGCTTATCCGAAAATAACGCTCGATCGTATCGTCGGGCATTGCGATATTTCGCCTGGTCGTAAGATCGATCCGGGTCAATATTTTGAATGGGAACGCTATTTAGCGTTAGTCAAAAAAGGCTTGGATAAAAAATAATCACTAAAATTTTTGATTGAATGTGAATAAGATAATTTCTGTGAATAAGCCTTATCTTAATGAAATTAAAGCGAAAATTTACTCTCTAAAATTGAAGCTAAAATGCTGAGAAGAGTTATGCAACACTCGCCATTTGCTCAATCACAATTTTATCCACAGAAATATTGAATAACTCACCGCTGTTATTTCTTCACCAAGCAAGGAATGTTTAAATTAAAAAATGGCTGAATTTTTGACCGCACTTTGACGAGAAAAAGTGCGGTCATTTTTTTCGGAAAATTTTTTGATTAAAGGTTATGCAAAAATGAAAAAGTGAAGTGAGAAAAGCATTTTTTGATCTTTATACACAGTTAAATTTAGACTATCCAAGTGTTACCCACAAAGTTATCCACAACAGGGTAAATATGCCCATTCGGTTGATAAAAAAGCGAATTTATGAAACAATCTGCAAATTATTTTTGTATAAAATTTAAGGTGAACGATAGTGATCGATTTTGATGGCTACCGTCCAAATGTAGGCATTGTCATTTGTAATCACAAAGGGCAGGTGCTTTGGGCTAAACGATACGGGCAGAATTCGTGGCAATTCCCGCAAGGTGGGATTAACGATAATGAAAGTGCCGAACAAGCCATGTATCGTGAATTATATGAAGAGGTTGGCTTGCAACCTAAAGATGTGAAGGTGCTTTATGCCTCTAAACATTGGTTGCGTTATAAGCTGCCGAAAAGATTGCTGCGTTATGACAGCAAACCCATGTGTATTGGGCAAAAACAACGTTGGTTTTTGTTGCAATTAGTGGGTGATGAAAAAAATATTAACATGAACACAACAAAATCACCAGAATTTGATGGTTGGCGTTGGGTGAGTTTTTGGTATCCCGTACGTCAGGTTGTATCCTTTAAGAAAGATGTTTACCGCAAAGCGATGAAAGAGTTTGCTCAAGTAATGTTTGGCAACGAAAAGACATTACTTGAAAATACGCAAGAGCATGAGGCAAATAAACCTTATCATGCGCCGCGTAAAAGTGGTTTTTCTAAATATCAAAAACGTTCATCTTATAAGTCAAGGGGACAATAATGCTCACTTTTATTCTACTTTGTTTGCTTGTCGGGTCTGTTGTTGGTTTTCTCGCTGGATTATTTGGCATTGGTGGAGGATTAATTATTGTCCCAACCTTGGTTTATCTATTGCCGATGATAGGTGTGCCTGAGCCATTGTTGATGTCCGCGGCATTAGGAACTTCATTTGCGACCATTGTGATTACCGGATTTTCTTCTGCGCAGCGTCATCATAAACTAGGCAATATAGAGTGGAATGCCGTTAAAGTATTGGCACCGATGGTCATGATTTCGGTCTTTATCTCTGGTTTGTTTATTGGCAAGCTTGATCGTGAGGTATCCGCTAAAATCTTTGCCTGTTTAGTCGTGTATTTAGCGACCAAAATGGTGATTTCTATTAAGAAAAACACAGGGAAAACCAAACCTTTAACAATGCAAGCTTCTGTTATTGGTGGTATTTTAATTGGGATGGCATCAAGCGCAGCAGGCGTAGGTGGTGGTGGTTTTATCGTGCCATTTTTAAATTCCCGCGGGATTGATATGAAAAAAGCCATCGGTTCTTCTGCATTCTGTGGTGCACTTCTTGGTTTATCAGGCATGTTTAGCTTTATGGTGAGTGGTTGGGGCAACCCTTCCATGCCGGATTATTCCCTAGGTTATATTTATTTACCCGCAGTGCTCGGCATTACGGCCTCCTCATTTTTCACTTCTAAATTAGGGGCAACAGCGACCTCAAAACTCCCTGTATCAACCTTGAAAAAAGGCTTCGCCTTGCTATTAATTGCAATCGCAGTTGATATGTTTATGAAATAAGGAATGTTATGAATTCAGAATTTTTGATGCTGCCACATTTTGATCCGACTATTTTCACTTTAGGTGATAGCAATATAGGGTTGCGTTGGTATGGTTTAATGTATTTATTAGGCTTTATCTTTGCTCGTTGGTTAGCTGTTCGTCGTGCCAATCAGTCAAACAGTGGCTGGACCGTCGATCAAGTGGATACGTTACTTTTTAATGGCTTTATGGGCGTGTTCTTAGGTGGCCGTATTGGTGATGTTTTCTTCTATAATTTTGATCATTTTGTGCAAGACCCGCTGTATTTATTCCGTGTTTGGGAAGGCGGAATGTCATTCCATGGTGGGTTAATTGGTGTGATTATCTCAATGATTTGGACTTCTTATTCTCAAAAAAGAAGTTTCTGGCAGACGGCAGATTTCGTGGCGCCCTTGATTCCATTTGGTTTAGGAATGGGACGAATTGGTAACTTTATCAATTTAGAACTTTGGGGACGAGAAACCGATGTGCCTTGGGCCATGATTTTCCCAAATGATCCATTATTGTTGCCTCGCCATCCTTCACAGCTTTATGAAGCATTTTTAGAAGGTTTCGTGCTGTTTATTATTCTGAATGTCTTTATTAAAAAGCCTCGCCCTGCAGGTTCGGTAGCAGGATTATTCTTGGTTGGTTACGGGATTTTTCGTTTTATCGTTGAATATGTCCGTGAGCCTGAAGTGGAATCTTTCTTAGGCATCATGACACGTGGCCAAGCTCTTTGCTTACCGATGATTATCGGTGGTGTATTAATTATGACATGGGCATACAATCGCACGAAAAGTGCGGTTCATCAGTAAGGAGTTTTTTATGAAACAATATTTAGATCTTTGTCGACGCATTGTAAATGAAGGTGAGTGGATTGCTAACGAGCGCACAGGAAAGCGTTGCCTTACAGTGATTAATGCAGATTTAGAATATGATGTTGCCAATAATCAATTTCCCTTAATTACAACGAGAAACAGCTATTGGAAAGCAGCGATTGCGGAATTTTTAGGCTATATCCGTGGTTATGATAATGCCGCAGATTTCCGTAAGCTTGGTACCAAAACATGGGATGCAAATGCCAATGAAAATGCCGCTTGGCTTGCTAATCCACATCGTAAAGGCACCGATGATATGGGGCGCGTTTATGGCGTACAAGGCAGAGCATGGCGTAAACAGAATGGCGAAACCATCGATCAACTTCGTAAAATTGTGAACAATTTAAGCCGAGGGATTGATGATCGCGGTGAAATCCTGACTTTCTTCAATCCAGGTGAATTTGATCTAGGCTGTTTGCGTCCTTGCATGCACACACATACTTTCTCTTTAGTAGGCGATACATTGCACTTAACGAGCTACCAACGCTCTTGCGATGTGCCTCTTGGCTTAAACTTCAATCAAATCCAGGTCTTTACTTTCCTTGCTTTGATGGCGCAAATTACCGGCAATAAACCGGGTAAGGCATATCATAAAATTGTAAATGCGCATATTTATGAAGACCAACTTGAGTTAATGCGTGATGTGCAATTAAAACGTGAACCATTCCCTTCACCACAATTAGAAATTAATCCTGATATTAAAACCCTTGAAGATCTTGAAACTTGGGTAACGATGGATGATTTCAAGGTGGTGGGTTATCAATCTCACGAACCAATCAAATATCCTTTCTCTGTTTAGGCATTCAAAGTGCGGTCAGATTTAGACGAGAAATTTATGCAACACGCCCTGATGCTTGCCGATCGTGCAGAAGCACTCGGCGAGATTCCAGTCGGGGCTGTGTTGGTAGATGATGAAGGAAATATTCTCGGTGAAGGTTGGAATTTATCTATCATTGAAAATGATCCGACCGCTCATGCTGAAATTGTCGCATTGCGTAATGCTGCACAAAATATTCAAAATTATCGTCTGCTCAATACCACGCTTTATGTCACTTTAGAGCCTTGTACCATGTGTGCTGGCGCGATTTTGCATAGCCGGATTAAACGATTAGTCTTTGGTGCGTCAGATTATAAAACGGGAGCTGTAGGTTCTCGTTTTCACTTCTTTGATGATTATAAAATGAATCATACGTTAGAAATTACCTCTGGCGTGCTGGCAGAAAAGTGCGGCCAGAAATTGAGTGATTTTTTTAAAAAAAGACGAGAGCAGAAAAAGGAAGAAAAGCGGGAAAAAAATCTCCCGCTTGATGTTGAGCCACAATCTTAAACTTGCCAATCAATTTCAGCTAAACCATGTTGCTTTAAGTATTCGTTGGTCTTAGAAAAATGATGACATCCTAGAAAACCACGATGTGCAGAAAGTGGAGAAGGGTGCGGGGCTGTTAAAACATAATGACGATTGCGATCAATAAATTGCCCTTTTTTCTGCGCATGACTTCCCCAAAGTAAAAATACTACTTTTTCACGATATTCATTGAGTGCTGCAATTACTTGGTCTGTGAAGATTTCCCAACCGAATTTAGCGTGTGAATGTGCCATGCCACGTTCTACAGTTAGCACGGTGTTAAGCAACAGTACACCTTGCTCCGCCCATTTCACCAAATAGCCATGATTTGGCATTTGAAAACCAGGAATATCGTTAGCCAATTCTTTATACATATTCAGTAGAGAAGGGGGAATGGCAACCTCAGGTTTCACCGAAAAAGCTAAACCGTGCGCTTGATTTGGGCCATGATAGGGATCCTGTCCTAAAATGACAACTTTCACCTCATCAAATGCCGTATATTTAAAGGCATTAAACACTTCGTCTTGTGGTGGATAAATGGTTTTTCCTGCTAGTCGCTCTTGATGTACTTGACGTAGAATGTGTTTAAAGTAAGGTTTTTCTTTCTCTTGACCGATAACATCTGTCCAAGTTTTCATTCTGTATTTCCTTATTGTATAAGCTTGGGCATATTATAAATGAAATTGCTTAGAAAGGCTTTACCTAAGAGTGATGTTAATATCTTGTTAAATTAGAAGGTGTATTGAGGCCTTGTTTAGAGAAAAACCTTAATCTAGATCAATTTTGCAAAAATACTCGAAAAAAAGAATCTGTTTTAGGTCAAAATTAATTGAATTCTTCAAATAGTTTGATAAACTTTGCACAGTTTAATAAATATACAAACGCCAAATTAGGAGGCTCTTTATGATCAAAGGTATTCAAATTACTCAAGCAGCAAATGACAATCTTTTAAACTCATTCTGGTTATTAGACAGCGAAAAAAATGAAGCTCGTTGTTTATGTGCAAAAGCTGAATTCGCAGAAGACCAAGTAGTAGCAGTGAGCGAATTAGGCCAAATCGAATACCGTGAATTACCGGTAAACGTAGCACCAACTGTTAAGGTTGAAGGTGGTCAACACTTAAACGTAAACGTATTACGTCGTGAAACGTTAGAAGATGCAGTAAACAACCCGGATAAATACCCTCAATTAACTATCCGTGTTTCTGGTTACGCAGTACGTTTCAACTCTTTAACACCAGAACAACAACGCGACGTTATTACTCGTACTTTCACTGAAAGCCTATAATTTCAGCTTGAATGAAAAAAGAAACCCGAAGTAATTCGGGGTTTTGTTTTATGTAAAAGGTTTGAAAATTTGACCGCACTTTTCCCTTTCATCCCTAGCGATTTCCGTGCTTTTCAGGTACAATCCGCCAGTTAAATTTAATGATTTTTGAGAAAACTAATCTATTTATGAAGAATATTCGCAACTTTTCTATTATTGCCCATATTGACCACGGTAAATCGACCCTTTCTGACCGATTAATTCAGACCTGTGGGGGCTTTCGGATCGTGAAATGGAAGCGCAAGTGTTGGACTCCATGGAGCTTGAGCGTGAGCGCGGTATTACCATTAAAGCGCAGAGTGTAACCTTAAATTATCAAGCCAAAGACGGTGAAACATACCAATTAAACTTTATCGATACACCAGGACACGTGGACTTCTCTTATGAAGTATCACGCTCTCTTGCAGCTTGTGAAGGGGCATTGTTAGTTGTGGATGCAGGACAGGGCGTAGAAGCCCAAACCTTGGCAAACTGCTATACCGCCATTGAAATGGATTTAGAAGTCGTGCCGATTTTGAATAAAATCGATTTACCGGCAGCGGATCCTGAACGTGTTGCAGAAGAAATTGAAGACATCGTCGGTATTGATGCGATGGAAGCTGTACGTTGTTCGGCTAAAACCGGTGTGGGTATCGAAGATGTATTAGAAGAAATCGTTGCGAAAATTCCCGCGCCAGAAGGTGATCCTGATGCACCGTTACAAGCATTGATTATTGACTCTTGGTTCGATAACTATTTAGGCGTGGTGTCATTGGTTCGTATTAAAAATGGTGTCTTGCGTAAAGGCGATAAAATCAAAGTAATGTCTACCGGACAGGCTTACAACGTTGATCGTTTAGGGATTTTTACGCCAAAACAAGTGGATACGACAGTATTAAATACCGGCGAAGTGGGTTGGGTAGTTTGTGCGATTAAAGATATTTTAGGTGCGCCAGTTGGGGATACTTTAACGCTTCAACATAATCCAGCAACTGAGGTTTTACCAGGCTTTAAAAAAGTAAAACCG
Source organism: Haemophilus parainfluenzae (assembly GCF_900450995.1). NCBI lineage: Bacteria > Pseudomonadati > Pseudomonadota > Gammaproteobacteria > Pasteurellales > Pasteurellaceae > Parahaemophilus > Parahaemophilus parainfluenzae. The sequence continues at coordinate 1,632,212 of NZ_UGHY01000002.1, forward strand.
CAAGTTTATGCAGGCCTTTTCCCGGTTAGCTCTGACGATTATGAAGCTTTCCGTGATGCGTTAGGTAAATTAAGCTTAAACGATGCGTCGCTTTTCTATGAGCCAGAAAACTCGACGGCTTTAGGTTTTGGTTTCCGCTGTGGATTCTTAGGGCTTTTACACATGGAGATCATTCAAGAGCGTTTAGAGCGTGAATACGATCTTGATTTGATTACCACTGCACCAACTGTAATTTATGAAGTCGAAATGACCAATGGTGAAGTAGTTTATGTGGACAGTCCATCAAAACTGCCACCGTTAAATAATATTGCGGAAATTCGTGAACCGATTGCAGAGTGTAATATGCTTGTGCCACAAGAATTCTTAGGCAATGTCATTACCCTTTGCGTAGAAAAACGTGGTGTACAAACCAATATGGTGTATCACGGCAACCAAATTGCGTTAACTTATGAAATTCCAATGGGCGAAGTAGTATTAGATTTCTTCGACCGCTTGAAATCAACATCGCGCGGTTATGCGTCTTTAGATTATGGTTTCAAACGTTTCCAAGCGGCAGACATGGTGCGCGTGGATATCATGATTAATGGTGATCGTGTTGATGCGTTAGCGTTGATTGTTCATAAAGATAATGCCCCTTATCGTGGTCGTGAATTGGTTGAAAAAATGCGTGAGCTTATTCCACGTCAGCAATTTGATATCGCGATCCAAGCCGCGATTGGTAACCACATTATTGCGCGTTCAACCGTAAAACAATTGCGTAAAAACGTATTAGCAAAATGTTATGGTGGTGACGTGAGCCGTAAGAAAAAACTCTTACAGAAACAGAAAGAAGGTAAAAAACGAATGAAATCTTTAGGTAATGTGGAAGTGCCGCAAGAAGCATTTTTAGCGATCTTACATGTAGGTAAAGATAAATAGGAAAGTAGAGCAATGTCGAATGTATTTTTTATTCTGTTGTTAGCCGTGGGCTTTGCCGGTTGGAAAGCGTTAGATTATTTCCAACTGCCTAACACATTCAGTATTTTATTGCTGATTTTAACCGCACTTTCCGGCATTTTATGGTGTTATCACCGCTTTGCCGTGATGCCGAGACGCCGTCGTCAAATCGCTCGTGCAGAACAACGATCAGGCAAAGCATTAACGGATGAAGAAAAAGCGAAAATTGAGCCTATTTCAGAAGGTTCAGAATTTATTTCTTCGCTTTTCCCTGTGTTATCCGTGGTATTCCTTGTGCGTTCATTTATTTTTGAACCATTCCAAATCCCATCAGGATCAATGGAAGCGACCTTGCGCGTAGGGGATTTTCTCGTCGTTAATAAATATACTTATGGCATTAAAGACCCAATTTTCCAAAATACGATTATTGAAGGTAACAAACCTGAACGTGGTGATGTAATTGTGTTTAAAGCGCCGGAACAAGCGTTACTTCGTACAAGTTTAGGAGCAACTCGAGCGGCTTATGCTGAAAATCTTGCGTTAACATCTAAAAATAATATGTCAGGTGTGGATTACATCAAACGTATTGTGGGTAAAGGCGGCGACCGTATTATCCTTGATGTTGAAAAAAGTGCTTTAACACTGATTTATGGTAAAGATGGCAAACCATGCGAAGTAGATTGCCAAACTAAAGCGTTTGAATATAAACAAGAACCCACAAATCCAGCATTCCCAACGCAAGTGGAATATTTGGAAATCGGTGACGTGACACACACGATTTTAGTGGAGCCAATGCGCCGTTATTCGGGGATTGAATTCTATCCACAAGAAGGCTTACCTACTGCAGAATGGATTGTGCCTGAAGGGCAATATTTTGTGATGGGGGATAACCGTGATCATAGTGATGACAGCCGTTTTTGGGGATTTGTACCAGAAAAAAATATCGTGGGTAAAGCCACTTATATTTGGATGAGTTTAGAAAAAGAACCAAATGAGTGGCCTACAGGCTTCCGTTTAGACCGTTTCTTTACAAAAATTAATTAATATGAATCATTTAGATCGACTAGAACGAAAAATTGGTTATCAATTTTCCGATCTAAAACACTTAAAATTGGCACTGACACACCGCAGTGCCGCCACTCAACATAATGAACGCCTAGAGTTTCTAGGTGATTCTATCCTCAATTATGTCATCGCAGATGTGCTTTATCATCAATTCCCTCGTTGTAATGAAGGTGAACTAAGCAGAATGCGAGCAACATTAGTGCGTGAGCCTACACTGGCAATGATTGCCCGAAATTTTGAACTTGGGGATTATATGTTCTTAGGTTCTGGAGAGTTGAAAAGTGGAGGATTTCGTCGAGAATCTATTTTAGCTGATTGTGTTGAAGCGGTAATTGGCGCAATGGCATTAGATTCAAGCTTTGATAAAGCGGCAGATATTGTGCGTAGTTGGTATAAAACTTTATTGACTGAAATTAAGCCTGGTGATAATCAAAAAGATGCCAAAACGCGTTTACAAGAGTATTTACAAGGTAAGCATTTCGCCTTACCAACCTATGAAGTAATAAAAATTGAAGGCGAAGCCCATTGTCAAACCTTCACCGTGGAATGTACGGTAAAAAACGTACCAAATATTGACCGCACTTTTATTGCGAAAGGTTCTAGCCGCCGTAAAGCAGAACAAGCGGCCGCAGAACAAATCTTAAAAACATTGGAAATTAAATGACTGAATTAAATCAAGAGCAAGAAACCTATTGTGGCTTTATCGCTATCGTAGGGCGCCCAAATGTAGGGAAATCCACCCTGTTAAATAAAATTTTGGGGCAAAAAATCTCGATTACGTCTCGCAAGGCGCAAACCACGCGTCACCGTATTGTGGGAATTAAAACGGAAGGCATCTACCAAGAAATTTACGTAGATACGCCGGGACTTCATATCGAAGAAAAACGAGCCATTAACCGTTTAATGAATCGTGCAGCAAGCTCAGCGATCGGGGATGTGGATCTCATTATTTTTGTCGTGGATGGCACACATTGGAATGCCGATGATGAAATGGTGTTAAATAAATTACGTAATGCCAAAGCGCCTGTCGTACTTGCCATCAACAAAGTTGATAATATTAAGAATAAAGATGATTTATTGCCATTTATTACAGATTTAGGCAGTAAGTTTAACTTTGCTCACATTGTGCCAATATCCGCGCAACGTGGTAATAATGTCCATCAATTAGAGAAAATTGTTCGTCAATCATTACGTAAAGGCGTTCATCACTTCCCTGAAGATTATGTAACAGACCGTTCACAGCGTTTTATGGCATCAGAAATAATCCGTGAAAAATTAATGCGTTTTACGGGTGAAGAATTGCCTTATTCTGTTACTGTTGAAATCGAACAGTTCAAAGTGAATGAACGTGGCACCTATGAAATAAATGGATTAATTCTCGTTGAACGTGAAGGCCAGAAAAAAATGGTAATTGGTGCGGGCGGTCAAAAAATTAAAACCATTGGTATGGAAGCGCGTGCTGACATGGAACGCTTATTTGATAATAAAGTACACCTTGAACTTTGGGTCAAAGTGAAGTCCGGTTGGGCGGATGATGAACGTGCCTTGAGAAGTTTAGGTTATATGGATGAATAAAAAACTTGAGTAATACTCTATACCGTCCTATTATTGGAAACATATTTATGTTTTTTAATAAAAACAAGGAGATGGTAGATGAGTATCTATGCTTTAAAACCCAAATTTCAGAATTTACTTCGGCCTTTAGTTAGGCAATTAGAGGCAATTAGCGTAACAGCAAATCAAGTTACCCTAATTGCCTGCTTACTTTCTATTTTATTAGGTGTGGTTCTCGCACTATTCCCGACATTTTCTTCTCTTTTCTTCCTTATTCCTATTTGGTTGTTTTTGCGTATGGCGTTGAATGCCATTGATGGCATGCTCGCACGTGAATTTAATCAAAAAAGTCGATTAGGTGGTTATCTTAATGAAATTACTGATGTCGTCTCTGATGCCGCACTTTACCTTCCTTTTGCTTTTGTCGCGCCTTTTGATGGAGTTCAAATCTCAAGTATTATTTGGCTTGCCGCGTTGAGTGAGTTATGTGGTATTTTGGGGCAAGTTCAAGGCAAAACGCGTCGTTATGATGGCCCAATGGGTAAAAGTGATCGTGCATTCGTGTTTGGTGTACTCGGTTTGCTCTATGCGGTGAATGGTAGCTTGCATTCGCTTTTCTGTTGGATAGCCAATATCGTGATTATTTTGCTCATCGTGACTTGTATTAAGCGAGTAAAAAATGGTTTAGCCGAAGTGACGGAGTAATAGGAGCAAATATGATCGCGAGATTAATCGATTTTTTATTGTGTCGTTTTGCTTCTTTTATTACAGGCGTTCGACCACAAACCGCAATTACGGAACAATCTTCAGAAGGGCATCGTGTCTATTTTGCTAATCATAACAGTCATGGTGATTTCATCTTACTTTGGATTTCATTACCTTATGAAGTGAGAAAGCAAACACGTCCTGTTGCAGGCAAAGATTATTGGACGAAAGGTGCAATTCGCCGCTTTCTAGCCTATAAAGTGTTTAATATGTTACTGATTGAGCGTAATAGCCAAGATCCACAAACGGCAATACGACAAATGACGGAAGCATTGGAGAATGATTCGCTTATTCTTTTCCCTGAAGGCACCCGTAAAACGGATGATGATTTGCCTCTTCAACCCTTTAAAAGTGGCTTGTATTATCTAGCTAAAGAAAATCTTGATTGTGAATTTGTCCCTGTTTGGATTAGCAATATGAATAACGTTTTACCAAAAGGCTTTATTTTACCGATCCCGTTGTTATGTGATCTTTATGTCGGTGAACCACTAAAGATTGGGATAGATGAGACTAAAGGTGAATTTTTAACACGTGCTCAATCGGCATTATTAAGTTTAAACATCAGTGAAAAAGGCAAATCTTAGGAGTAAATGATGACGGAAATATGGCAACTCTTCGGTGGTTTATTTATCGCCTTAATTTTTGCTTCCACCGTTGGATATGTTTTAAAACGTAGAGCAGGTGTGGATACCCCTAATAGTGTCATTGATAATCTGAATGCACGCATCAATGCTTGGTGGGTGATGATTGGGATTATCTTTATTGCGAGCTTATTGGGCTTTTATGGCGTGATTGTGCTCTTTTTGATTATTTCATTTATGGGATTGCGTGAGTTTCTTTCTCTATTGAATATTCGTCGAGGCGATCATCTTGCACTCGCAGCCTGTTTTTATGTGATTTTGCCATTGCAATATTTTTTAGTCGCCATTGATTGGTTTAGTATGTTTACTATCTTCATTCCAGTATATGGATTCTTATTTTTACCGATTCTTTCAGCATTACTTGGTGACCCAGCGAATTTCTTAGATCGTTCTACGAAAATTCAGTGGGCATTGATGATTAGTGTATTCTGTATTTCACATATTCCGGCTTTACTGACACTTGATATCTCAGGTTATGAAGGAAAAAATCTTCTATTAATGATTTTCTTAATCTTGGTGGTACAGTCTAGTGATGTGTTGCAATACGTTTGGGGTAAACTCTTCGGCAAACATAAAATTGCGCCAACCTTATCTCCATCTAAAACAGTAGAAGGCTTTTTCGGTGGGGTATTAAGCGCAAGTTTATTAGGGATGATGCTTCATTGGATGACACCATTTAGTGCATGGCAAGCGTTTTTAATGAGTTTGTTAATTTGCTTAATGGGATTCTTAGGTGGACTCGTGATGTCGGCAATGAAACGTAGTATGGGCGTGAAAGACTGGGGTAATATGATCAGTGGCCATGGCGGTATTTTAGATCGTATGGATTCGCTTTGTTTCTCCGCACCAATTTTCTTCCATGTTGTGCGTTATTTCTGGGCTTAGTCATAAATAATAAAATAAAAAAAGAGCGGTTAATTTGATCTGCACCCCAAAAGTTGGACTCAACAAACCAACAATTGAGGTGCAGATTTTTTTATGGGTAAACACTACACAATCGAATTTAAATTACAGGCTCTCCAACCTATTCTGAATCGAAAAATGAGTATCAGAGAAGCCGCGCGTTTTTACAATATTCCTTCCAACGCCCTAGTCAGGACATAGTTGAAACGGTTTGAAAAAAGTGGCATAAAAGGACTGATTCCCCGTAAACCATCAGGACGACCGCCAATGAAACCCAAATATGCCAGAATGCCACCGCCACCCAAAACTGAAGAAGACCGTTTACGCCTGAGAATTTTACAGCTTGAAGCGGAGGTAGCCTACCTAAAGGAGTTGAGAAGGCTCAGACTTCAGGACGAAGCCGAGCAACGGAAATTATCCAAAGGTTAAGAACACGCTATCCGTTAAAATGGCTTTTAGGCTTTGCACAGTTAGCGCGTAGTACGTTTTTTGCGAAACTTCAGATTAAACCGGATAAGGATGAGCCGCTTAAAAAGGCCATTAAACGCATCAAAGCCAATCATCCTGATTATGGCTACCGACGTGTTCATGCCTGTTTACCAGACGTAAATCATAAAAAAGTCCAACGCTTAATGCAGACACTTGGGCTTCAAGTGCGGTCAAGAAAAAGCAAGAAATTTACGACCTATCGAGGCACGATAGGGGGGATTGCACCGAATCATCTTGAACGCGATTTTAGTGCAACGGCCCCGAAACAAAAATGGGTAACTGATATCACCGAGTTTAAGGCAAAAGATGGAAGTAAAGTCTATTTATCCCCAATTTTAGACTTATTTAACAATGAGATAGTCTCCTATAATCTCAGCTATTCCCCAAACTGGGCGCAAGTAGAGGACATGTTAATGGAAGCCGTCAAAGGATTAAATAAAGCTTGTGGTGTCATTTTACATTCAGACCAGGGATGGCAATATCAAATGGTAGCTTATCGTCGAATCTTGGCTGAACATGGCATCATTCAAAGTATGTCGAGAAAAGGGAATTGCTTGGACAATGCCGCGATGGAAAGTTTCTTTGGACGATTAAAAACAGAATGTTTTTATGGTCGGGAATTTAACAGTAGAGAGGAGATAGTTGATGCCGTCAGAGATTATTTGGATTACTATAATCATCGACGGATTCAACTAAAATTAAAAGGACTGAGTCCGATACAATACCGAAAACAATCCTTTAAATGACAGTCTAACTTTTTGGGGTCAGATCAATTAACCGCTCTTTTTTATTATTGCTGATAAGTTTCTAAGAATCGAGCCAGTTTGCCAATCGCTTCTTCTAATTGGCCTGTATAAGGGAGTGTCACGACACGGAAGTGATCCGGTGAGTGCCAGTTAAAGCCTTTACCATGTACCAAAAGCACTTTCTCTTTACGTAATAAATCGAGCACAAATTTTTCATCACTATGAATGTTGAATTTTTGGATATCGAGTTTCGGGAACATATACATTGCTCCCATTGGTTTTACGCAGCTAATACCAGGGATTTGAGTGAGCAACTCGTAGGCTTTATTACGTTGCTCAAGTAAACGACCGCCAGGTTGAATAAATTCATTAATGCTTTGATAGCCACCTAATGCCGTTTGAATGGCGTGCTGCATTGGTACGTTTGCACATAAACGCATAGATGCCAGCATATCTAGGCCTTCAATATAGCCTTTGGCATGTTGTTTCGGCCCATTTAAAATCATCCAACCTTGGCGGAAACCCGCAACACGATAAGCTTTTGATAAACCATTGAATGTAATCGTTAATACATCTGGTGCAAGGGCGGCGATATGATGGTGGATAGCACCATCGTAGAGAATTTTGTCATAAATTTCATCCGCAAAAATAATCAGATTATTTTCACGTGCAACTTGGATAATTTCTTCGAGTAATGCTTTACTGTATACCGCACCAGTCGGGTTATTTGGGTTGATCACCACGATAGCTTTGGTTTTGGCATTGACTTTCGCGCGAATATCATCAATAGCAGGGAACCAGCCTGCTTCTTCATCACATAAATAATGTACCGCTTTTCCGCCAGAAAGCGTCACCGCAGCTGTCCATAACGGATAATCTGGCATTGGGACTAATACCTCATCACCATCATTAAGAAGGGCTTGCATTGACATGGTAATCAATTCAGATACACCATTCCCGATGTATACATCGTTTACCGTTGCATCATAGATGCCTTTTGATTGGTAGTATTGCACGATAGCTTTACGTGCAGAATACAAGCCTTTAGAGTCGCAATAACCTTGTGCAGAAGGTAAATTACGGATGACATCTACTAAAATTTCATCTGGCGCTTCAAAGCCAAATGGGGCAGGGTTACCGATATTCAGTTTTAAGATTTTGTTGCCTTCTTCTTCTAGGCGTAAAGCTTCTTTGTGAACCGGTCCGCGAATATCGTAGCAAACGTGTTCTAATTTGTCTGATTTTGGAAATGAGCGCATTAATAACATCCTATGATAATTAGATTTTCATTCAAAAAATTATGTCTAATTTACGCTTAAATTCTTATCTTGAAAAGATTTAATAAAAAAATTTTTTGAATGTATTAAAGTGCGGTAGAATATAAGCTAATTTTTTGTGTATTTTATTATTTTTCATGGGCCCTTTAGAACAAGCTAAATCTGCGCTAATTCGCCAATTTGACGCTTTGGCAACAACGGAGCAGCAAGCATCTATTGTACATCTTCAAACGAAGGTGGAATCGGATGTTGATCTTTTGGCATGGATGAAAGGGCAGTCAGTCTATCCGCAATTTTATTTGCGTTTTCGTGATGAAGCTAAAACCGTCGCTGCCGTGGGTAAAGTGCGGTCATTTTCAGATGTGAATTTGGCACAGCAATTTATTCAAGAGCACGGTTTCCCTTTAGTGGGCGGTTTACAGTTCCAAGGTGAAAGTCAGTTTATTTTGCCTCAAGTTTTAATTGAACAGCAAAATGGTGAGACAGTAGTTTCTGTTTTTGTTGAAACAAATAAGCTTGATTCAGCAAAAGTGGTTCTAAATTCATTTGAAAAAACGACCGCACTTTTACCCCTCAATCAATTAACCATCGAAAACGTAGAGCCAAAAGCGAATCAAGGCACTTGGTGTGATTGGGTCAACCAAGCACTTACCCAAATTCGACAAGGGGAATTAACCAAGCTCGTCTTAGCAAATGAAACAGTGTTTCGTATTCAAGGTGAGTTAAACGGAAAAGATTTTCTTGCGGCAAGCCAAGCAAAAAATAGCGGTTGTTACCATTTTCTATGGGCAGATAACGCCCAAAACTGTTTTGTGGGCTCAACACCAGAACGCCTGTTTGCACGAGATAATCGCCAGTTATTTACGGAGGCCCTTGCGGGCACAGCGCCTGTTAGTGATAATCCGAGTGAAAATGATGAACGTGCGAATTGGCTGTTAAATGATGAAAAAAACCTCAATGAAAACTGGTTGGTAGTTGAGGATATTTCACAAAATATCAGTCACTTAGTGGAACAAATTACTGTTGATGATGTCGCATTAAAGTCATTACGCAAAGTGCAGCATTTGATTCGAAAAATGCAAGCAGAATTGACCGCACTTTGTACGGATGCCGATTTACTGAAGGCGATTCATCCAACGGCGGCTGTATCAGGCTTACCACAGCAGCAAGCAAAGAAAGCCTTGGCTGAAATCGAAACTTTTGATCGTCGTTGGTATGCCGGTACATTAGGCATGATGAGTCAACATCTTTCAGAATTTTGCGTCACCATTCGTTCGGCTTTTATTGAAGAAAACCGAGTGCGTGTATTTGCTGGAGCCGGTATTGTGGAAGGCTCACAACCTGTAGAAGAATGGTTAGAAATTGAACGTAAAGCGGCAGGGCTCATTTCCTTGTTTGCAGAGAATAACGGAGAATAAGAAGAATGTCTGTAAGCGTATTTAATCGTTGTTGGTCAAAAGTGATCTTAGAAACCTTGGTTCGCCAAGGAGTGAGTCACTTTTGTATTGCGCCTGGTTCTCGCTCAACACCTTTAACGCTAGAAGCTGTGCGTTTACAAAATGCCTCTCGAGCAACTTGCCATAGTCATTTTGATGAGCGTGGCTTAGGCTTTTTTGCCTTGGGGATTGCAAAATCCACACAAGCACCTGTTGCTGTGATTGTAACCTCAGGCACTGCTGCAGCAAATTTATATCCAGCGATTATTGAAGCTCGCCAAACAGGCGTGAATTTAATTATTCTTACTGCCGATCGACCACCTGAATTGTGGGAATGTGGTGCGAATCAAGCGATCGTGCAACAAAATATGTTTGCTGATTACCCAGTGGCAAGTGTCAATTTACCGAAACCTCAAGCCGATTATGGGGCAAAATGGTTAATTTCTACGTTAGAACAAGCATGTTATAAACAAAAGCAACAACCAGGCGTGGTGCATATCAACGTACCTTTTGCAGAGCCACTTTATAATGCGCAAGAACAAGAAATTGACGGTCATCCGTGGTTAATGCCAATTCAACGTTGGTTAAGTCAGCCTAAAAATTGGGTTGATCATCAGCCATTACAACAAGAAGTGTTGATGCACGAGAATTGGGATACTTGGCGTACGAAACGTGGTGTCATTGTGGCTGGTCAATTAACGCCTGAACAAGCAATGGGGATTAACTCGTGGGCAAATACCATGGGCTGGATTTTGCTGACGGATATTCAATCTGGTGTCGAGCCACTTACCCCTTATGCAGATATTTGGCTAGCAAATCAAACTGTGAAGCAAAAATTACTTCAAGCAGATATCGTAATCCAATTTGGTTCTCGTTTTATCAGTAAACGTATTAATCAATTCTTAGCGGAATTCCAAGGCGAATTTTGGGTGGTGGAGCAAAGTCAAAATGCAGTCGATCCAAATCACCATACGCAAACTCGCTTTAACGCCAAAGCACATCATTGGTTGCGTGCACATCCGCCATTGCGTCAAAAACCTTGGTTACTCGAGCCACTTGCGCTTTCAAAATTCTGTGCAACCTTTATCGAACAACAAGTCGGTGGTAATCTTAATGAAGCCTCACTAGCACATCATATTGAGCGTGTTTTACCTTACAACGGTATTCTGTTCTTAGGAAATAGCCTTTTTGTAAGATTGGTTGATGCGTTAACGAAACTACCAGAAGGGTATCCAATTTTCACCAACCGTGGTGCAAGCGGGATTGATGGCTTATTAGCCACGGCTGCAGGTATTGGTATCGGCGCCGATCAGCCAGTGGTAGCCATGATTGGTGATACGTCAACACTTTATGATTTGAACTCTTTAGCCTTATTTAAGAATGTCACTCAACCGACTATTATTTTTGTGATTAATAATAATGGCGGTGCAATCTTTGATATGTTGCCGGTGGATGAAGAGGTGAAAGAGCAATTCTATCGTTTGCCACATAATGGCGATTTCTCTCAAGTCGCCGCAATGTTTGGTTTAAAATATGCTTTACCTTACACCTGGGCAGATTTAAGCTCAGTGTTAAAACAAGCTTATACTCGCCGCCGTGCTACGCTCATTGAGATAAAAACAAACCCTAGCGATGGCAGTGCAACTTATAAGCGCTTGATTGAACAAATCAGCCACGCCGTGGTTGGTGAATAATTCATTTCCCCTCTTAAATCAGAGGGGATTTCTTTATATGGCATTATGATGAATCTTATCTTCCTCCACGGCTTACTTGGTACAAAATCGGACTGGCAAAAAGTCATCGAAAATCTACCGCACTTTCATTGTCTCTCTCTCGATTTACCGTTTCATGGAGAGAATAAAACTGTAGCGGTTGAAGATTTTGAGCAAACGGCCCAATTTCTTGAAAGCCAAATACAAAGTCTCATAAAAGATGAACCTTATATCCTGATCGGTTATTCACTTGGTGGGCGAGTCGCACAATATTATGCAATACATGCTCAAGTGCAAAGAGGCAATTTACAAGCAGTGATTTTAGAAGGGGCGAATTTAGGTTTGCAGTCTGAGCAAGAAAAACAAAGTCGTTTAGTTAATGACAAAATGTGGGCTAAGCGTTTTTTCCATGAACCCCCTGAAGCCGTACTCGAAGATTGGTATCAACAACCCGTCTTTTCTCATTTGAATGAACAACAACGCAAAGCATTAATTGAAAAGAGAAAAGTCAATTGTGGGGCAAATATAGGCAATATGTTATTAGCCACTAGCCTTGCCAAACAGCCTGATTTTCGAGAGAAAGTGCGGTCAAGTTTGCTGCCATTTTTTTATTTTTGTGGTGAACGAGATCAGAAGTTTCGCCAAATGGCAGAGGCTCATCAACTTGATTTAACGATTATTCCTAATGCTGGTCATAATGCACATTTAGAAAACCCAACATATTTTGCTGAAAAAATCGAAAATATCGTATTAAAAATTGCTCAACCTTAAGGGAAATGCTAGGATTTAGCCCTTTCATTTTATTTGACTCTTAAGGAAGCAAAATGTCCTCACAACTTCGTAATGATCCATTTAAGGTTGCTTTGGCATCCATGGTGGGTACTGCAATTGAATTCTTTGATTATTATATCTATGCCGCTGCGGCAGTATTAGTTTTTAACACGCAATTCTTCCAGAGCGGTGATCCGCTTTCAGATGATTTACTTTCTCTTTCCACATTAGCCTTAGCGTTCTTTGCTCGTCCAATTGGCTCTGCTTTATTTGGGCATTTCGGTGATAAGATCGGTCGTAAGAAAACCTTGGTCGCCTCTTTGGTTTTAATGGGGGGCTCTACGGTTATTATCGGCTTGTTGCCGACTTATTCTCAAATTGGTATTTGGGCACCGATTTTGTTATGTATCTGCCGCGTCGGTCAAGGTATTGGCCTTGGTGGTGAATGGGGTGGCGCCGCTTTAGTGGCAACAGAAAATGCACCAGAAGGAAAACGTGCTTGGTATGGTACATTCCCTCAATTAGGTGCGCCAATTGGTTTATTTGTGGCTAATGCGACCTTCTTCTTAGTGAGCTATTTCTGGGGCCAGCAAGCCCTTGTTGAGTGGGCGTGGCGTATTCCATTTATCTCTTCTTTAGCCTTAGTTTTAGTTGGGTTATATGTTCGTTTAACCTTACATGAAAGCCATGTGTTCATTGAAGCAGAAGAAAAAGGGAAAAAATTAAAAGCACCGGTGAGTGTGGTATTCACTAAACACTTTAAACCAATGGTGATTGGTACCTTTATTATGGTGGCAACCTATTCCTTGTTCTATATTATGACCGCCTTTGCACAAGCGTATTCTCGCACACCGTCAACCCTTTCAGAAGCGGGTTATCCAATGGGGTTAGGCATTCCTGCCAATACCTTCACGGGATTACTTTTAATAAGCGCGATTGTTTTTGCGATTTTTATCAGTATTTCAGGCCTTTATGCAGATAAAATTGGTCGCCGTAAATGGTTGATTTGGACAACGGTCAGCATTTTAATTTTCGCGTTATGTATGCCATTATTCCTTGGAAATGGCACACCAACCTCCGTATTTGCTTTCTTGGTAATTGGTATGGCATTAATGGGCATGACATTTGGCCCAATGGCAGCGTTATTGCCTGAATTATTCCCAACAGAAGTGCGTTATTCTGGGGCTTCTTTAGCTTACAACATTGCATCGATTATCGGGGCTACCATTGCAGCAATGATTTCATTAAAAATCAATGCTCTCTATGGCTTAATGGGCGTGGGGATTTATTTAGCCATTAATGCATTTTTAACCTTGTTAGCATTATTAGCCTCAAAAGAAACGAAAAACGTCGATTTAACGCAAATCTAGCGACAAATCGATAATGATAAAGCTGATGTGGATAACATCAGCTTTTTTATTTATTGAAAGTAAGCAATAAAAAAGAGCGTATTGCTACGCTCTCAGCCTATAAAAGTACGGTTTAAAAACAGTATGTTTTATGAAAAGAATTAATCTTCACCCCATACTTCTTTAGCAATTTCTTCAACATAACGGACTTTTGTCCATTGTTGCGCTTCCGTCATGATATTCCCTTCTTCTGTTGACGCAAAACCACATTGTGGGCTTAAGCAAAGCTGCTCAAGTGGAACATATTGAGCCGCTTCTTTAATGCGTGCTTTAATAGCTGCTTTATCTTCTAATTCAGGGAATTTTGAACTGATTAAACCTAATACAACACGGCCTTTGTGTGGATTATTGGCAAAATGTTTTAATGGTTCAAATCCACCAGAACGTTCGTCATCATATTCTAGGAAGTAGCCATCGTATTGGGTTTGGCCGAATAACGCATCCGCAATAGGATCGTATGCACCGGTTAATAAATAAGTTGAACGGAAATTGCCACGACAAACATGCGTTGTGATAACCATATCTGCTGGTTTAGCAGCTAATACTACTCGAATATTTTCAAGCGCCTGTGCTTTATCTGCTTCAAATTCTGGTTTTAAGTGATTGTTACAGAGTGAACCCCAATATACATCATCAAATTGTAAATAACGACAGCCCGCATCATAGAAGGCTTTAATCGCATCTTTATACGCTTGTTGAACATCTTTGGCAAATTCTGCACGTGTCGCATAAACGCCTGTATCCCATTGGATTGGATACATTAATTGATTCGGACTAGGGATGGTATATTTTACGACGCCACGATCCCCAACAATATCTTTTAATTTTTTGAAATGTTCGATAAATGGATGGTTTGGATTCCAAGAGACTTTACCGCAGCAGCGAGTATTGTAAGGTTTGGTTTCCACGCCATTAAATTTATAACCGTGTTCAGGGTGATAACCTTCGATGCCATTTAGGTTTTCTAAGAAATCAATATGCCAAAATGCACGACGATATTCCCCATCTGTGATCACTTGAATACCGGCATTTAACTGTGCTTGTACTAATTTAGCAATTTCTTGATCTTCAACTTCCGTTAATTGTTCACGAGAAAGTCCGCCTGCTGCAAATTTTGCACGGGCTTCTTTTAAAGGTTGAGAACGTAAATATGAGCTCACAGTATCAGCGTGGAAGGGAAGTGTTTTTGATGTCATGTTTATATCCTTCTTTTTTATTTTCGTGTGATGATTTTAACGTAAGGATATTTCATGATCAAAGTAATGATTTTTTCATTCATGATGAAAATAATTAATGCAGATAAAGATTAACTTTCAGCAATCCCCATTGCACAAACAGCAGCCGAACTCCATGCCCATTGGAAATTGTAGCCGCCTAACCAACCGACAACATCGAGCACTTCACCGATAAAATAGAGACCTTTAATCTTTGTCGCCTCCATAGTTTTAGATGAGATCTCATGAGTATCGACCCCCCCCATTGTGACTTCAGCCGTGCGGTAGCCCTCAGTGCCATTAGGAATGAATTGCCAATTGTGGATTAAATTCTCTAAACTTTCTAACCGCACTTTACTTAAGTTCGCAATCACTTCATCTTGAATCAAGTCTTGTTCTAACCAAAGCTCGACTAATTTTTTCGGTAATAAGCGACTTAATACGGTTTTTAACTGCAATTTTGGCGAAGATTGACGCATCTCATCTAGGTGATGTCGAATATTGTTATAAGGCAATAAATCTAAATGAATGCTTTCACCAGGTTGCCAATAATTGGATATTTGTAAAATAGCAGGGCCTGATAAGCCACGATGGGTAAACAGCATTTGATGAGTAAAGGTTTTGTGCTGATTCGTTGCAGCCACATCTAATGAAACGCCAGAGAGTGCCGAGTAGAATTTTTCACTTTCTCGCCACGTGAATGGCACAAGACTTGCTCGCGGAGGAATCACATTTAACCCAAATTGTTCTGCAATTTGATAGCCAAAAGGCGAAGCGCCTAAGCCAGGCATAGAGAGCCCGCCCGTGGCAATAATCAAATTTTGGCATTGCCATTCAACTGTATTTACCTTTAATTTGAACCGTGCATTAGGGATATTTTCAATGGCCTCAATATCACTGACTTCGCTTCGTAGTTGAATGCTGACACCGTATTTGTCACATTCGGCTCCGAGCATCTTCACAATATCTTCTGCGCCATTATCACAAAATAACTGACCTAATTCTTTTTCGTGGTAAGGGATGCCGTACTCAGCGACTAAAGCAATGAAGTCCCATTGTGTATAACGTTTTAAGGCAGATTTGACGAAATGTTTATTTTGGCTGATATAACGGCCAGATGTGATTTCCATATTGGTGAAATTACAGAATCCACCGCCAGACATTAAAATTTTTCGACCAATTTTCTTACCGTTATCAAAAATGGTGGCTTGTTTGCCCAGCTTGCCTAACTGTGCGGCACAAAATAAGCCGGCAGCACCGGCTCCAATAATGATATTTTCTGAATAATGAGACATAGCTTATTGTGAGGTTTGTCCTTTTTCAAAATAGTCTATCATTTTGATTCGTTGGATGACAGTACGGCGATCCACGGCAGCATTACCAGAATCTAATAATTGCTGCCAATAAGCTTTGGCTTTTTCAGCTTCATGATTTTTAAAGGCTTCGGTCGCCAATAATGTCATTACTGATATTTCATGTTTATCTTGTTTTAACGCCTCATCCATTATTTGCTGGATTTGTGGTGTGATGTTTTGACCGGCTTGATAATAAAGTGCGGTCGCTTTTAGGCCTAAAATAGCGGGAGTTGTGCCTGAAATTTTTTCTGCATTGCTATAGGCGATGAGCGCATGATCAAATTCATCATTTTGCATGTAGGCATCACCTAGCTGAGCCCAAAGCTCAGGGTTATTTACATCTTCTCGAATTTTATTTTGAATTTTGAGCACCATATCTTCTTTTTGATGCACCATTGATGTATCTGTTTTTTTATTGGCAAGCTCAAGCATCTCTTTTTCGCCTTGTTGAACACGTTCAAAACGATCAAGGGAGAAGTAATAACTTAAGGGAAGAATTAATAAAATAGCAAAGACCCAAATGGCGGATTTGGTTTCAAATTTGACCGCACTTTTTTCTTCTTTAGGGGCAGTATGAAGTTGATTTTCGAGTTGTTTTGGCTCGCCTTCTGATTTTTTAGTAGAAAATAAAATTAACGCAAAAGCCCCAATTAATAACAAAATAGGCAATAGCCAGAGTAGTGCTGTATTCCATTGGAAAGGTGGCTTATAGTTTACGAAATTACCGAAACGAGCTGTCATCGTGTCGATAATTTGCTGATTCGTTTTTCCTTCATCCACCATTTTATAGACTTCAATACGTAAGTCATAAGCAATTGGTGAATTGGACTCAACTAAGTTTTGATTCTGACATTGTGGGCAACGTAAGGATTTCGCCAGTTCAACAGCACGAGTGCGATCGGTTTGGTTTTTAAACGCATAGGTATCCACCATTTCTGCGTGAGCAAAAAGGGCGAAAGTCAGTAAAAGTGCGGTCAGAAATCGGGTTAATTTTTTCATTTTACTTTTTAGTTAATTCATCAAGTTTTGGTTTGATCTCAGTGAGCCATGTCTCTCTATCCATATAGCCAGAATGACGATAACGGATCATGCCGTGCTCATCGACAACATAGGTTTCTGGTGCGCCATCTACGCCTAATTGCATCGCAAATTCACCACGGCTATCGTCAATAGTGAGTATAAATGGATTGCCCATGCGTTCGAGCATTGCAATACCGTTTTGTGGTTTGTCACGATAGTCGATGCCCACAATTGGCACTTCTTTTGAAATTTCCATCAAAAGAGGGTGTTCCTGTTGGCAATAGCCACACCAACTTCCCCACACGTTAAGTAGGAACGGTTTTTGGGGAAAATCTCTTGGGCTGACAATTTGACTCGGTTCAAGTAGATTTGCTTGATAGAATTCTGGCACAGGCTTATCAATGAGTGCTGAGGCAATTTGTTTTGGATCTTTGTGTAAGCCAACAAAAAGCAGTAAGCAAATACTCAATAACAAAATCAGCGGTAAAAACAAAATAAACTTTTTATTCATCACGTTTTTCTCTTCAAATTGATGGCTGAACATAATGCGCCAAGTGCCATTAAAATGCCCCCGAGCCATAACCAGCGAATAAGCGGTTTGTAATGCAATCGGAATGTGAACTCGCCTTTGCCTAAGTTATCACCCATAACAATGTATAAATCGCCCCAAAAGCCAGCATCTAACCCTACTTCACTCATGGTCATAGTTCGAACATCATAATAACGGCGTTCCGGTACAATTTCAGCGTACGGTTTGCCTTGTTTTGACACGCTAACGAAAGCGACTTCGGCGGTAAAGTTTGGCCCAATTTCATTGGAAAAACGATCGTAGTGGAATTCAAATTGACCTAATTGTTGGCTTTGTTGTGGTGCAAGTCTAACACCTAACTCACTGCCAAAGTAACTACTCATTACGGTACCCATTGTGGCAATCGCCACGCCGCAGTGTGCAAGAATCATTCCAAAATAGGCAAGTCTTACTTTTGTCCAATTTTGCCATAAGGTGACGAATAATACCCAAATAGCGAGGGTGAGTAATACATAAGCAAAGAAATGGAAACGTAACGCACTGTCATTTTGTAACGCGTTCCAAATCATGCCATAAGCAATTACTGCAGCGGGAATAAGTAATAACAGACGTTTGAAAAAGCGTTTTTTGTCTGATTTAAACCAGTTTAAGCAAAGTGTACCCGCCATGGCAAAAATTACTAACGTGAGCAAGGGCAAGAAAATACTATTAAAGTAAGGTGCCCCCACAGAAATACTTCCCCAATTCATGGCTTGGAATAGCATTGGATAGAAAGTGCCTAAGAAGGTACTGACGGTTGCGACGGTCAATACGATATTTAAACCTAAAATAGCCCCAGTTTTAGAAATGAGTGGAAATTTGACCGCACTTTCATTGGTATTTGTGCGTAGGGCAAATAAACTGAGTGAGCCGACAGTCAATAAGAAGAAAATAAGTAATAGTACATAACCACGGGAGCTATCTAAAGCAAAAGCATGAACAGAGGTTAATGCACCTGAACGGACAATAAATGTGCCTAATACACTAAATGCAAAAGTGAGTAGGGAAAAGAGTGTTGTCCAGTAGCTAAACATGCCTTGTCTTTCAGTCACCATTAAGCTGTGTAAAAGTGCAAGTCCTAATAACCATGGCATAAGTGAGGCGTTTTCTACAGGGTCCCAGAACCACCAGCCACCCCAGCCTAATTCGTAATATGCCCACCAGGCACCGAGAACGATCCCTAACGTTAAGAATAACCAAGAAACGAGAACCCAAGCTCGCATCGCACGCGCAATTACTTGTGCAGAACGATTAAAGATTAAGGCTGAAATTGATATGGCAAAGTTAACAGCAAAGCCCACATAACCCACATATAAAAGCGGCGGATGGAAAATTAAGCCAATATCTTGCAGCATTGGATTGAGATCTCGCCCTTCTGCAGGGGCAGGAAAAGCACGTCCAAATGGATTGGAGTAGAATAAAATGAAAATAGCAAACCCAAGACAAATTAAGCCGAGTAAAGAAAGGGTTTGTGCAGAAAAAGTGCGGTCATTTTTGCGAGAGAAAAAGGCAAAAGCCACTAACCAAAGACTTAATGTGAAAAGCCAAAATAAAATAGAGCCTTCATGTCCGCCCCAGGTGGCGGCGACTTTAAAAAATGTCGGGAGTTGAGAATTGGAGTGCGCTGCCACGTATTCCAAAGTGAAGTCATCTGTTGCAAAAGAGTAGGCAAGAATACCGATTGAAACGCTCGTAAAAATACCGAAACAATAACTTAATCCCCAAGCTGTGTTGGTGAGAGAGGGTTTATTTCGCAAAATACCTATTTGCGGCACGATGGAAAGTAAGATCGCCGCGGTGGTAGCAAAGAGTAATGAGAGAAATCCGAGTTCGGGAAGCATAGTATTCTTCAGTATTATATTAAAGGTTGTATTTTACAAAATAAGGTTAATTTTAAGCATGAAAAACATACGTAAAATTAACCGCACTTTATTCTTCTAAATAAACAAAAGGCGTATTGTATACGCCTTTTGATTAAATAAGAAGTTTATCCTTACGCAACGGTAAGTTGTCCGCCGTACAAGATGAAGTAACGTAAGCAGAGAACCCCTATTAAGTCGAAGATTGACACAAGGATAATAAAGTTCTTGTTGTATTTTAAGTTGTCTTTTACTGCAAGGTTCGCAAGTAGAGGAATGATGATACCAATTAAGAATACCCCAATCCAGAACACTGCACCCCAGAAGCCGGAAAGTGCATTGTGTAATGCAACCACTTTCTGACCACCACCGAAGTGTAGACCAACAAAGAAACAGATTAATAAACCAAGTTCAGTCACCATAATTGGCACTTCAAATTTATGAATGAAGTGTGATTCATGGCTATCACCCTTTAATTTACCTGCAATGAGGATAAATAAGAAGGTTGCTGCGATACCTGAAGAGGTACCAGAAGCCAGGAATAACGCTGGTAGAACAGGGTTATTCAACATTGGGTAACTGATCAATGCTGAAAGTAAGAAACCAGTATAAGCCCCTAGCACAGCGGCTAAGATGAAGAGAATAACTTCTACAGGACCAGTTAAACGTTCTAATACATTGATAATTTTACCGACGAAGCCGAGTTTTGGCATAAAACGTTGAATGAACGCCATGATATCTTCTTTGAAGATAACCGCACACCAACATACCAAGAACAGCATATAAACTTGGAATAACATTACCCCCATAGACATTACAGAGTTGAATTGATAGTTAAACATCAATTTCCAGAATGTCCAAGGACGTGCCAAGTGGAAAATTAACAGGGTTAAACCAATTAATGTTGGCACAGAACCTAAAACGGCGGCCGCTCGGATAATCCAGTTTTTGCTAGGATTTTCTAATTTGTGACTACGTTTATAAGCAATCGCTAATTGTACCGCACCGGAAGAAATACCAAGTAAGAATAAATAGATAGCGATTGTTGAATCCCACACCAAATTAGGTGTGTGAAACGGAACAGGATAATCTAATGTCATCTTCTTGGCTCCCCGTGTTGGAATGGAATATGGTAAAGATTTGGTTGAGTACCTAATTCCACTTTAGTGCGATAAACCGGATTTTCTTTCACTTTGCGGGAAACTGCACTGCTTGGATCATTCATATCGCCAAAGGTTAATGCTTTGGTTGGACAAGCTTCTACACAAGCAGGTTGTTTGCCAGCTGCTAAGTTTGTATCGCGACAGAAGTTACATTTATCCGCAGTACGGTGTACTGGGTGAATGAAACGTACGCGGTAAGGACAAACTGCAACACAGTATTGGCAACCTACACAAAGATCTTTATGCACATCGACGATACCTGTTTCAGGATCAATAAATGATGCACCGGTCGGACAAACTGCCACGCAAGGGGCGTTTGTACAGTGTTGGCAAGATTGACGGAAAAACTCGTATTCTTGATTTGGGAATTCGCCGTAAGGTTCACTACGGAGAATTTCCAAACGTGAAACGCCTTCAGGAACGTGGTTTGTTTCACGACAAGCATCCATACAAGCGGTACAGCCGATACAAGCTGTTTCGTCGTGTACCATTGCATAGCGTTTCGGTTTATCCGCCTTTTCCTCTTTCGCTAAAGAGGTAACTGATGTCCCCGTCATAAGGATTAATGCCCCCATGCCGGAAACAAAGTTTCGGCGTGAACAAGCTGTCATTATTTATCCTTTTGTTCGGTTGATTGCGTTTGTGATTGTGTGTCTTTTGCCGCTTTGCGTTTTTGTTGTTCGCCGTGGCAATCTACACAAAGTTTCACACGATTTTTCGGTTGAATACCTTTCATCGCATCATCTTTCGGGTGTAATGTGTGGCAGCTTGCACAAGGCAATTTCATTGCGTGAACATCGTGCGCCCAAAGTTTTTCACGAAGTTTTGCAGGTTGGTGACAAGCAAAACAAACTTGGTTTTGTTCTTGCGCGGTATACATTGGTTTTTTATCACCAAAGATATCGCCATCAAAACGCATCACATCTTTTGCACCACGACGGTGATCTTCCGAAATATTACCGTGACAGTTTACACAGTTAATCGGTTTACCTGTGTTAGGGCTTTTTTGATTTAAGTGTGCGCCGTGGAATTTACCAAAGTGTAATTCACCACCAGATTGATCTAAAGTTTGGTTTTTATCAACTTGGTCAAATTTGTGACATTTCGCACAATATTGGTTTGGGTCACGTTGGTTATCCAATTGTGGCTCATAAGTGAGTTGAGAGGCAGGTGTTTTTGCCATATCTTCCGCACTTGCAGCCATTGGCATTGCCGCAAGCATTGCAAGCAATGCGAGGGATTTTGCCGATTTGCTGATTAAAGAAGTTAAATTCATTCTGATTACCTCAAATATATGGTTAAAAATGACCGCACTTCGACACTTTAGTTACAAAGTGCGGTTCTTTTTTTATTGTTTTGTTGCGGTATCTTCAGCTAATTTGCCATTGGCTTTCGCTTCTTTTACCCATTGAGGTACAACAGTTTCTAAGAATTCTTTTTTCGCTTTACGTTCTTTCTCGATATCAATACCCATTACTTTCCATGCTTTATCAGCTGTAGAAATATCTGGTACTTCAACCGGAGTTTTCACGCCATGTTTAGTTAAGATTGCTGCAAGTTTAGCGCGTGCATCCGCTGCTTTGTCTATACCAGAACCTAATACGCGAAGCATTACATCAGGTGCGTGCATGTGACCACCGTGGCTTGCTGCTGTGTAGTCCCAACGCCATTGAGCGTGACGGATATCCATTAAAACAGGTTCCATTTCTTCTTTAGTTGCACCTGCATCCCATGCCGCTTTCGCTTCAAAGTGAGCACGAACAAGTTGATCTTCTAAACGACCCATTACATCTTTCACTTCTTTTTTACGTGAAGCAACGATGTCTTTAAGTTTTTCTTTGCTTTGATCGTGACAGTTTGCACAAGTGGTATCAAATGCATCGAATGGGTTTTGGATTTGGTGGTCGGTGTAAACTTTACCGTCTTTACCTTGTACTTTAGGCATGTGACAGTCGATACAAGTTACGCCGTTTTTACCGTGCATACCTAAAGACCAAATTTCAAAGTCAGGGTGTTGCGCTTTTAACATTGGTGCTTTAGAAAGAGAGTGAGTCCAGTCACTGAAGCCGATATCATCATAGTATTTTTCGATGTCATCAACAGTTTGACCGTTATCCCAAGGGAAGGTTACTTGTTTTAAGTCGCCCGCGAAGTAGTATTCAACGTGACAGTTTGCACAGATTTCAGCACGTTTTTCAGTGCGAGCAGCTGTGTTAAAGCTTAAGTTAGCTTGTTCTTTACCTTCAGCTTTTGCTTTTGCTTGAAGTGCATTATTTAAGTGATCTAATGCACGAAGAACGTGTGGACGAGCAATACGTAATGCTGGTTTGCCTTCGGCAAAGTCTTTTGATGTAGTATCGTGACAGTCTGCACAACCGATTGAGTTGACCACTTCAGGTCCACCTTTAGCCCATTTTGCACCAAAGTAACCATCTTCACCCCATTCTGCAATTAAACGAGGAACGTCTGGACCTTTACAAGTCCAACATGCCATTGGTTGTGGGCCATCATTTGCATTTTTGGGCGCACCAGTACGTAAAATATTACGTACATCTTCTACTGCATAAACGTGACCACGAGGTGCGTTATATTCTTTTGCGAAAGAATAGCCCCCCCATAACACGATTAAACGAGGATCTTGTTCATCAGCATAGATGATTTTGTCGCCTTTTTCAGTCGCTTTCCACGAATTGAATTGGCTAGGATATTTCTCAGCAAATTTTTCATTTACTGCTTCAATTTTTAAATTGGGGTTCGCTGCTTCCACAGGTTGTTCAAGAGGTTTGTACACCATTTCAGCCATCGCTGAGTTGTATACACCTAAAGCTGCGAAAGAAGTGGCCAAAACAAGGCTTTTTCTCAATGCGTTCACGATAATCACTCCATTAGGAAAGAATAAAAAAAACAATTTAAAATGCGAACAATTCCTATTAAGCTTTTGAATTCGCTCATAAAAATGGCTCAACGCAAGCATAAGATACCAAAAAGTAGTAGTTTTTATACGGTTTTTTTTCAAAAATTTGAGGTTGATCAAACTTTAAAATCAAAATACTTATAAAGAGGTATGTTGAGTATTAGAAAAGTGGTAGGTGAGTTGCATATTAAGAGGGAAAAGTGCGGTCGATTTTCATCTTGTTTTTCGTATAATAGGGTGAGTCAACTCGGAGAAGAATAATATGATTATCGGACCTTATATCAACGCACTGGCGATTATCAGTGGCGCAGTTATCGGTGCGGCGCTCGGTGGACGCATTCCAGAGCGTTTACGCACTAATCTAACCTTAATCTTTGGCTTGTGTTCGATGGGCATGGGTATTGTGATGATGGAGAAAACCACGAATATGCCGGCAATGATTTTATCGCTGTTATTAGGGACGATAATTGGCGAGTTGCTTTTATTGGAACATGGGATCAATAAGCTTGCCTCATCAGCGAAAGGCCTTGTTGAAAAGATGTTTCCTGATACACCAAGTAGCATGAATAGCCAAGAAGAGTTCTTATCTAAATTTGTTGCGATTGTGATTTTGTTTTCATTTAGTGGAACGGGGATTTTCGGGGCGATGAATGAGGGGATGACGGGGAATTTTGATATCCTTATTGTAAAATCCTTTCTAGATTTTTTCACCTCGATGATCTTTGCTACATCCCTCGGCATTTCAGTGGCAAGTATTTTTGTGCCACAAACATTGGTTCAAGTGATCTTAGCTTATTCTGCGGTGTTTATTATTCCTTTCGTGACACCTGAAATGCGAGGTGATTTTGCTGCGGTAGGCGGTATGCTAATGATAGCTGCGGGCTTTCGCATTTGTAATATCCAAATGTTCCATGTGGCGAATATGCTGCCGGCTCTTTTCCTCGCCATGCCAATTTCTCATTTCTGGAGTGCCTTTTTCTAAAAAATAGGCGTGTAATAACGCCTATTTCTTTTTCTGACAATGAGGGCAATAAAAGCTATTGCGTTGCCCAATAATCATACTTTCAATATTTGTGCCACATTTTGGACAAGGTTTATCTTTGTTTCCGTACACTAACAATTCCTGAGCAAAATAACCAGGGCGACCATCGGGTTGTAAGAAATCTTTTAATGTTGTTCCACCTTGTGTAATGGCTTTTGCTAATACGTCTTTAATTGTTTCAACGAGTAAGGCACATTGGCTTCGCGTAAGATTTTCGGCTAATTTCATGGGGTGCAAACCACATAAAAAGAGTGTTTCATTGGCATAAATATTTCCTACGCCCACGACGACGACATTATCCATTAAAAAGGTTTTAAGTGCGGTCGATTTCTTGCGTGATTTTTTAAAAAGGTATTCGGCGTTAAATTCATCTGAAAGCGGTTCAGGACCAAGTTTTAGGAAAAGATGAAAGTCATCTAAGTTTTCATTCCATAACCATGCACCGAAGCGTCTAGGGTCGTTATAACGCAGTAATTTCCCATTATTCATTACAATATCAAGGTGATCGTGTTTATCAATAGGACTATCGTGCGGCACAATTCGAACAGAGCCAGACATCCCTAAATGACCAATGATGTAACCTTTTTCTGTATGAATAATGAGATATTTTGCACGACGAGAAGTATCTAAAATTTTGACGTTTTTGAGCGTTGTTAATTCTGGAGAAACCACCCAACGTAATTGGGGTTGGCGCACTACAATTTTTTCAATGGTAAAACCTTTCAAATAGGGGGTGACACCGCGTAGGGCTGTTTCGACTTCAGGAAGTTCAGGCATAGATAATCTCGGTAATGAATTTGTGATATAAAAAAACCCGAACAATGTCGGGCTTTTTTCAAATCGGCAAAATTATTTGATTTTTGCTTCTTTATAGATAACGTGTTTACGCACTACTGGATCAAATTTTTTGATTTCCATTTTTTCAGGCATATTACGTTTGTTTTTATCAGTTGTGTAGAAGTGACCAGTCTCTGCTGTAGAAACTAAACGGATTTTCTCACGAGCGCCTTTAGCTGCCATGTTTTAGCTCCTTAGATTTTTTCGCCACGAGCACGGATTTCAGCTAACACTGCATCAATGCCTTTTTTATCGATAATACGCATACCTTTCGCAGTTAAACGTAAGGTCACGAAACGGTTTTCACTTTCAACCCAGAAACGGTGAGTGTGAAGGTTTGGAAGAAAACGACGACGTGTCGCATTCAACGCGTGTGAGCGGTTGTTACCCACAGCTGGACGCTTGCCTGTTACTTGACAAACTCTAGACATAATAATCTCCAATAATTTAAATATAAGCTCGAGCTTATGGTTCGGATAATGAAGCTTAAAACTAAGCTTGCTTCCTCGTCAGGTCGCAGTATCCGACCCACTTACTATATTAAAGGTCGCAAATTATACTGACTTTATTTTCATTTCTCAAGTCCAAAAGCGATTTTTCCGTCTTTAAATGGAAATGAACGATAAAAAAATCATCAAATTCCCTAAAACTATAACAGATTATGTTCAGCAAAAGAATAACAACTCCCTTTGCCGACAATAAAATGATCCAAAATACGAATCTCTATTAATTCAGCTGCTTCAATAATTTTTTGTGTAATCACTTTATCGGAATAGCTCGGTTCTGCTAGGCCAGAAGGGTGGTTGTGAGCCAAAATTAAGGCGGCCGCATTGCAGTAAAGGCTTTCTTTGATAATTTCACGTGGATAAACATTCGTCACATTAATTGTGCCTAAAAATAACCGCTCTTTTTTAATCAAACGATGTTGATTATCTAAAAATAACACCATAAAAATTTCACGTTCTTCGTGGTGAAGCTCCGTTTGAAGATAAAGCTTTACCGTAGATGTGTCGCTAAATACATGCTCTATCAGTAATTCTTGCTTCAGATACCGCTTTGTCATTTCTGTGGTGGCTTGCAGTTGAATAAACTGCGTAATGCCTAATCCTTTTACTTTGCAAAAGGCTTCTTTATCTGCACTTAATAAGGCTCGAAGGGATCCAAAATGTTGCAGCACGCTATGTGATAATTCCATAACAGGGCAACCTTTAATCCCTGTACGTAAGAAAATAGCGAGTAATTCGTGATCTTCTAGGGCTTCAACGCCATATTTCAACAATTTTTCACGAGGCATTAAAGGAGAGTTTGTCTGCATATTAATTAATGAAAAGAAAAAAGTGCGGTCAATTTTCATGATGTTTTTAGTCATTGCGAATTGTCTATTTTATTTTTGGAACAGAGATCGCAAAAATAAAATTTTTTATTGGCGAAATTTGAAGTAAAATAGGCGACCTTAAGTTGTTAAGTACTAACACACAAAACATATTCATTCTATTAAGTCATAGCGGAGTAGCAAATGAGCTTGAGCGGAAAGCGTATTATTGTCGGAATTACAGGAGGCATTGCCGCCTATAAAACCATTGAGTTTATTCGTTTATTACGCAAATCTAACGCAGAAGTTCGAGTGGCTTTAACGCCTGCAGCCGCTGAATTTGTCACACCTTTAACGCTACAAGCCATTTCAGGTAATGCGATTTCTCAATCTTTACTTGATCCTCAAGCTGAATTAGCCATGGGGCATATTGAGCTGGCCAAATGGGCTGATGCGATTGTGATTGCGCCAGCTAGCGCCGATTTTATTGCGCGTTTAACCGTTGGAATGGCAAATGATTTACTAAGTACGATTTGTCTCGCGACAAGTGCACCTATTTTGCTCGCACCGGCTATGAATCAGCAAATGTACCGCCAGGCGATTACACAACAAAATTTGACCGCCCTTTCTGCGCGAGGTATTCATTTTGTTGGGCCAAATAGTGGTTTTCAAGCTTGTGGCGATGTGGGTGCGGGTAGAATGTCTGAGCCAGCTGAAATTTTTGACTCGCTTCAATCACTTTTTGTGGTTCAACAAGATTTAGCTGATTTAAGCGTCGCTATTACGGCAGGCCCGACGCGTGAAGCTATCGATCCGGTTCGTTATATTTCTAATCACAGCTCAGGTAAAATGGGCTTTGCAATTGCCGAGGCCTTTGCAAAACGTGGGGCAAATGTCACCTTAATTGCGGGACCTGTTAATCTGGCTACACCGAAAAATGTTCATCGTATTGATGTGACAACCGCCCATGAAATGTGGCAAGCCTCCCTAGAAAGTGCGGTCAAAAATAGCATCTTTATTGGCTGTGCCGCTGTGGCTGATTATCGAGTTGCGGAAGTCGCGGATCAAAAAATTAAGAAAACCAATGATAACGATGAGCTTTCTCTTAAATTGGTGAAAAATCCAGACATTATCGCGAGTGTGGCAAGTTTAGAAAAAGATCGTCCATTTGTTGTGGGCTTTGCAGCTGAAACGCAAAATGTCGCTGAGTATGCGAAGAGCAAACTTCAACGCAAAAATTTAGATATAATTTGTGCTAATGATGTATCGGGCGGGCAAGTATTCGGACAAGATCAAAATGCCTTGCAGATCTTTTGGAAAACAGGCGAAAAAGCGTTGCCGTTAGCTGATAAAAATAAATTGGCAGAAGTGTTGGTCACTGAAATTGTTGAGCATTATCACAAATAACATACGTTCAAAATTCGTTGGATTTTGTGACTGCACTTTTGTATGACAGATTTCTTTTAAAGGATAAATAAGCATGAAAAAAATTGATGTAAAAATTTTAGATAGCCGTATAGGCAACGAATTTCCTTTACCAACCTATGCAACCAAAGGTTCAGCCGGTTTGGATTTACGTGCATTACTTGAAGAAGGCATTGAAATTCAACCAGGCGAAACCAAACTTATTCCAACAGGCCTTTCAATTTATATTGCCGATCCAAATCTTGCAGCAGTGATTTTGCCTCGTTCTGGTTTAGGTCATAAACACGGTATCGTATTAGGTAACTTGGTCGGCTTAATTGATTCAGATTATCAAGGTCCATTAATGGTGTCTGTATGGAATCGTGGTCATGAACCGTTCAAAATTGAAGTTGGTGACCGTATTGCGCAATTAGTCTTTGTGCCAGTAGTACAAGCAGAATTCAATATTGTCAGCGAATTTACCGAAACTGAACGCGGTGAGGGCGGTTTTGGTCATTCAGGTAAGAAATAAACTATGGTAGAACAATTATCTCTCGTAGAAGTTGATGAGATTGCCGCGGAAATCAAACCGCCAAAAATCGAAAAACGCACGGTAAAAGAACGTCGGCAACAAGTGTTGACGGTGCTTACCCATATGCTGCATTCTGAACGGGGAATGGAACGTATGACAACAGCACGTTTAGCGGAAGAAGTAGGGGTGTCAGAAGCGGCTCTTTATCGTTACTTCCCAAGTAAAACTAAAATGTTTGAAGCGTTGATCGATAATATTGAAGCGAATTTATTTAGCCGTATCACCACATCAATTCGTAATGAAACCAATACGATGAATAGAGTGCGTGACATTATGCAGATGATCCTTGACTTTGCACGTAAAAACCCAGGTTTAACACGTATTTTGACTGGACATGCCTTGATGTTTGAAGAGCCACTTTTACAGGCGCGTGTCGCGCAATTTTTCGATCGTCTTGAAATGCAATTTGTGAATATTTTACAAATGCGAAAATTACGTGAAGGGCGGGGTTTTAATGTCGATGAACGTATTATTGCAGGGCATTTAGTGACCCTTTGTGAAGGGCAGTTTATGCGTTACGTCCGCACAAACTTCCGTTTAGGCGCCAATCAAAGTTTTGAACAGCAATGGCGTTTTCTAGAACCGCTTTTTGCTTAATTGACTTTAGTTGATAAATATATGATTATTCCGTGGCAAGAATTGCCAACAGAAACCTTAGAAAACATTGTGGAAAGTGTGGTACTTAGGGAAGGTACTGATTATGGTTCACACGAGTTTTCTTTAGAACAAAAAAAACAACACCTACTAAACAAGATTCACAATGGAAGTGCAGTGATTGTTTGGTCAGAATTACATGAATCCATTGATATCAAAGATAAAATGGAATTTCTAAAATGAATCAATAGGAGCTTATATGTCAGAAGATGTAGAATTACTTGAAGAACAGAATCAGCAGGATGATGAGCAAGCTCGAGATCCTGCCCTTGACTGGTTCCTGACACACTGCCACTTACATAAATATCCTGCAAAATCAACGTTAATTCATGCAGAGGAAGATGCGAATATTCTGTATTTCTTAATTAAAGGGACTGTGATGGTTTCGTCAAAGGATGATGAGGGTAAAGAGATGATTTTATCTTATCTTGGAGCTGGGCAGTTTTTTGGTGAAGCAGGTTTGTTTGAGGAGGGGTCTAAACGTTCAGCTTGGGTTAAGACAAAAACGCCTTGTGAGATCGCAGAAATATCTTATAAGAAATATCGTCAGCTAGTTCAGATTAACCCAGAAATATTGATGTTCTTGACTGCACAATTGGCTAAGCGCTTACAAAATACTTCCCGACAAGTGACAAATTTAGCCTTTCTTGATGTAGCGGGTCGAATTGCGCAAGCGCTTATGCATTTGGCAAAACAGCCTGAAGCCATGACTCATCCTGATGGTATGCAGATTAAAATTACGCGTCAGGAAATCGGTCAAATGGTAGGCTGTTCACGTGAAACCGTAGGACGAATAATTAAGATGCTGGAAGATCAAAATCTAATTCATGCGCACGGTAAAACCATTGTGGTTTACGGCACTCGATAGTAAAAATAACCGTCTTTAATAAGACGGTTATTTTGTTTTTGTTACATTGATGTGATAGTTGAAATGCCTTTGTTAATTTTTATACGAAAAGCGAAAAAATACTTCTTTTAGTGCAATATCTTAATTGACAAAATAGCGGAAGACTTCTATCATACCACTGCCTTCCAATGTAGTTTCTTTGGAAGTCAGGATTGGTCTCCTGAATATATAAGTGGCTTTTAAAAGATTCTTAATCTTTTAATTTTATATCGCAGACTGGAACTCCAGAGATGCTTTAAATCTATGGTGGGCTAGGTAGAAATCCCGCAGGGATGCGATGCAGTAAGCCACTTGCTGTTAAGACCAATTCTGCTTAGTTCCACCACCCTTCAAAACAATCTTCAATTTTCAAACTTTCATTTAACTCACTTCGAACGAGAAATTCTCAGCTAAAGTGCGGTCATTTTTTACTTTATTTTTGGCAAAAAAACACCGACCCATTTCTGAGTCGGTATTTCATTTGGTGTGTGTTATTTCACTTTTTGTTTCATGGCTTCTGCCACAAGTTCCGCTTCAGGGCCGAGAACCACTTGTAAGCCATCGTTACCGATTTTCACGATACCTTTGGCGCCAAGAGACTTAAGCTGTTCTTCATTAATTTTGTGTTGGTCCACTAAGCTTAAACGTAAGCGAGTGATACAAGCATCAATATTTTTGAAGTTATCAGCACCACCTAAAGCATCAATAAATTTGACCGCTCTTTCTTCGCGAGATTGGTTCGCTGCTGATTGTGCTGCAGTGGTTTCTTCTGCTTCTTCTGTGCGACCTAATGTTTTTAAGTTGAATGCTTTAATTGCAAAACGGAATACTGCATAGTAAATCACGAAGAATACTAAGCCTTGTACGATTAGCATATACCATTCAACGGCTAACGGGTTGCGTGATGAAAGCACCATATCTACGAGACCCGCACTGAAACCGAAGCCCGCAATCCAATGCATTGTTGCCGAGATAAAGACGGAAATACCGGTTAATACCGCATGGATGAAGTAAAGCACTGGCGCAACAAACATGAAAGAGAATTCTAATGGCTCGGTGATACCTGTGAAGAATGAGGCAAATGCACCCGCAAGCATGATTGATGCCACTTTCGTTCTTTGACTTGGTTTAGCACTGAGATAAATCGCTAATGCGGCACCCGGTAAACCGAACATCATGACAGGGAAGAAACCGGCTTGATACATACCAGTGACACCAACCGTTGCCGTTCCTTCAGCAAGTGATTTCGCACCACCTAAGAAGTTTGGAATGTCATTGATGCCAGCTACGTCAAACCAGAATACAGAGTTCAATGCATGGTGTAAGCCAACAGGAATGAGTAAACGGTTAAAGAAACCGTAAAGACCTGCACCAACAGCGCCTAAATCTTTAATGCTTTCACCGAATGACACTAAACCGCCGAAAATATATGGCCAGATGTAAAGCAATACGAAGCTGATGAACATCATGACAAAAGAAACGACGATTGGCACGAGACGTTTTCCGCTAAAGAAGGAAAGCGCTTTTGGCAATTCTACTTGATAGAAGCGGTTATAAAGTTCAGCCGAAATCACCCCGATCAAAATCCCAATAAATTGGTTATTGATTTTCCCGAAAGCGGCGGGTACTTCACTTACATCAATATGTTGTAGCTGAGCAACACTGCCAGGTGAAAGTAGAGTGGTTACCACATAGTAACCCACTAAACCTGAAAGCGCAGCAGAACCATGTTTGTCCTTAGATAAACCGAAAGCAACACCAACGGCAAAAAGCAGGCCCATGTTATCGATGATAGCACCACCTGATTTAATTAAAAATGCAGCAAGTTGACTGTTAGCTCCCCAGCCATCTGGGTCAAGCCAATAACCAATCCCCATCAGTACAGCTGCTGCTGGTAAGACCGCAACAGGTACCATTAAGGCCTGCCCAATTTTTTGCGCATAACCTAACACATTCATTTTTTTCTCCTATTTTTATTAATAATGAAGTATTACTTCATATTTTAAAGTAAAAAAAAATATTTTGTATAGATGTTGTTACTTTATCTCAAATTTGAGAAGTCGATCACAAATTTTGAAATTGCACTTCAAAAAATATTTTTTTATGGTGCAAGTTTTACTGTGTTTTACTATAATGACCAGAAAGCCCAAAAGGAAACCAAGTGTTACTGTCTAATGTAGGAGTTTATATGTCGAAATTATCACATAATGAAGTCTTAGATAAAATCAAATTTGGTCTTATTGCTTCTTGTCAGCCTGTCGATGACGGCCCGATGGATAAACCAGAAATCGTGGCAGCCATGGCACAGGCTTCTGTTATTGGTGGCGCAGCGGGCTTGCGTATTGAGGGTGTAGAAAATCTTAAAGTAACACGCCCTACTGTGAATGTACCGATTATTGGTATTGTGAAACGTGATTTACCTGATAGCCCTGTACGAATTACTCCGTTTTTGCATGATATTGAAGATTTAGCGAAAGCCGGTGCAGATATTATTGCAGTGGATGGTACGAACCGTCCTAGACCAGTAGATATTGAAAGTTCGGTCAAAAAAATTCACGAATTAGGCTGTTTAGCCATGGCGGATTGTTCGAATTTAGAAGAAGGCTTGTACTGTCAAAAACTCGGTTTTGATATTGTGGGCAGTACGATGTCTGGCTACACAGGTGGCACTGTGCCGGAAGAGCCTGATTATCAATTAGTTAAAGATTTGAAAGCGGCAGGCTGCCGAGTCATGGCGGAAGGACGTTATAACACCCCTGAGTTGGCGAAAAAAGCAATTGAAATTGGTGCTTATTGCGTGACAGTTGGCTCCGCATTAACGCGTTTAGAGCATATTGTAAGTTGGTTCGCACAAGCTATTCGTTCAGCGAAAAAATAAAGGAAGAAGACATGTCATTAACAGTGGATAGTGGTCAGACATTACAGCGTTGTTTGGCATTAGATATTGGTGGCACGAAAATCGCTTCTGCTATAGTGAAAAATGGTGAAATTAAACAGCGAAAACAGATTTCTACGCCACAAGATGATGCTACGCAAGCGATGCATCAAACCCTTGCTCAGTTGTTAAAAGAATATGAAGGGCAGTTTGATTATGTCGCCGTTGCTTCAACGGGCATTATTAATCAAGGCGTTCTGACCGCACTTAACCCTAAAAATTTGGGTGGATTGGCTCAATTCCCATTAAAAGACAGTATTGCACAACATACCTATAAACCGATTGGTTTGCTTAATGATGTGCAAGCTGCAGCCTATGCAGAATATCAATTACAAAACCCTAATGATGTTCAAAACTTTGCCTTTATTACGGTTTCAACAGGCGTAGGGGGCGGTTTAATTTTAAATCATCGTTTACTTACTGAACCAAACGGCATTGCAGGACATATAGGGCATACTTTGGCTGATCCTAATGGCCCCATTTGCGGCTGTGGTCGCCGTGGCTGTGTTGAAGCCATTGCATCAGGTCGAGCGATTGAAGCAGTTTCTTCTCAATGGGATGATCCTTGTGATCCGAAAGAAGTTTTTGCACGTTTCCGTCAAAATGATGAAAAAGCAACCGCACTTGTGACTCGTTCAGCTCAAGCCATAGCGAATTTAATTGCGGATTTGAAGATTGGATTAGACATGCAAAAAGTCGTGGTTGGCGGTAGCGTAGGGTTGGCTGAAGGCTATTTACCGCTAGTTCAATCTTTATTAAGTGAACTTCCCGCTGTTTATAATTGCGAATTAGAAAGTGCTCAATTGGGACAAGATGCAGGCTTGATTGGGGCAGCTTATTGGGTA
Source organism: Haemophilus parainfluenzae (assembly GCF_900450995.1). Lineage (NCBI taxonomy): Bacteria > Pseudomonadati > Pseudomonadota > Gammaproteobacteria > Pasteurellales > Pasteurellaceae > Parahaemophilus > Parahaemophilus parainfluenzae. The sequence continues at coordinate 1,666,516 of NZ_UGHY01000002.1, forward strand.
AAAGATTGCTTATTACAAGCAAAAAATACGGGAGTGGTTTATGGCTAAAAATGGCAATATTTTAAATACCATTAGCTCGTTGTATCGTAGTTTAACGAAGACTGAAAAGAAAATTGCGGATGCGATTTTATTGAATCCCGATCTTGCGGTGCAGGCTCCTTTAGCTGAAATTGCCGCCCATTTAGAAGTGGGGGAGGCGACCTTTGTGCGTTTTTGCCGTACTCTCGGCTTTAAAGGCTTCAGTGATTTTAAATTGGAATTATCCATCGAGCTTGCCACAAAAGATGGCAAAGATAACACCGTATTAGATTCAGATATTACCGATTCTGACAACTCATTGAATATTGCGCATAAGCTGAAATCTGCCATCAATAACGTGATGGATGAAACCATCAATTTATTAGATTTTGAGCAGTTGGAAGAAGCAGTAAAAGCCATTCAGCAAGCAAATCGTGTTTTCTTATTTGGTGTGGGTACATCCGGTATTACCGCGGAAGATGCCAAAAATAAACTGATGCGTATCGGTGTGCAAGTGGATGCCACGGGTAATAATCATTTTATGTATATGCAGGCATCGTTATTGACGAAAAAGGATGTGGCAATTGGTTTGAGCCATTCCGGTTATTCTCAAGAAACCACTCATACCATGAAAATTGCGAAAGAAAATGGCGCCAAAACCATTGCGATTACGCACAGCTTGCGTTCACCCATCACAGAATATGCCGATCTTGTTTTAGTGAATGGAAATAAGCAAGGCAAGTTGCAAGGCGACTCTATCGGCACGAAGATTGCTCAATTATTCGTATTAGATTTGATTTACGCTTTATTAGTACAGGCATCACAGGAAAGTGCGGTCAAAATAAAGCAAAAAACATTAAATGTCATTTTAGAACAACGTATCAAATAGGAGAGAAAAATGCGTAACTTAAAAGGTATTTTTAGTGCGTTATTAGTATCATTCAATGAAGATGGCTCTATCAATGAAAAAGGTTTGCGTGAAATCATTCGCTATAACATTGATAAGATGAAAATTGATGGTTTATATGTAGGCGGTTCAACAGGTGAAAACTTCATGCTTTCTACGGAAGAGAAAAAACAAATTTTCCGTATCGCGAAAGATGAAGCAAAAGACCAAGTAGCACTAATCGCACAAGTGGGTAGCGTGAACTTACATGAAGCAGTGGAATTAGGTAAATATGCAACGGAATTAGGCTATGACAGTCTTTCCGCAGTAACACCGTTCTACTACAAATTCAGCTTCCCTGAAATCAAACATTACTATGACACTATCATTGCTGAAACAGGCAATAACATGATCGTGTACTCAATTCCGTTCTTAACAGGCGTGAATATGGGGATTGAGCAATTCGGCGAACTTTATAAAAACCCGAAAGTGCTAGGTGTGAAATTTACCGCTGGGGATTTCTATCTATTAGAACGCTTGAAAAAAGCTTATCCAAACCACCTCATTTGGGCTGGTTTTGATGAAATGATGGTGCCAGCTGTATCTCTTGGTGTAGATGGTGCGATCGGTAGTACATTCAACGTAAACGGTGTGCGTGCAAGACAAATCTTTGAATTAACCAAACAAGGTAAATTGGCTGATGCGCTTCAAGTTCAACACGTGACCAATGACCTTATCGAAGGCATTTTAGCGAATGGCTTATATCTCACTATCAAAGAGTTATTGAAACTAGATGGTGTGGATGCAGGTTATTGCCGTGAGCCAATGACAGCGAAAGCAACACCAGAGCAATTAGCGAAAGCGAAAGAGTTAAAAGCAAAATATTTATAAATTAATGGAAAAGTGACCGCACTTACTTCTTTCCTCTCTCTATAGCGAGGGAGGAAAGAATGTCAGTGTGGTACGGATAAGGAAGGTTATTATGCGTCTCATTCCTCTTAACAATGAACAACAAGTCAGCCGTTGGGCGGCGCGTCATATTGCTGATCGAATTAATCATTTTAAACCTACCGCAGAACGTCCTTTTGTATTAGGTTTACCAACAGGTAGTACACCACTTAAGACTTATCAAGAGTTGATTAAATTAAATCAAGCGAGAGAAGTGAGTTTTAAACATGTGGTGACCTTTAATATGGATGAGTATGTTGGTCTGCCAAAAGAACATTCAGAAAGTTACCACAGTTTTATGCATAATAATTTCTTCAATCATATTGATATTCAACCGCAAAATATCAATATTTTGAATGGTAATACCAATGACCATGATGAAGAATGTCGCCGTTATGAAGAAAAAATTAGATCTTACGGCAAAATCCATTTATTTATGGGCGGTGTGGGCGTTGATGGCCATATTGCCTTTAATGAACCTGCGTCTTCTTTAAGTTCGCGTACCCGTATTAAAACTTTAACACCTGATACCATTATTGCTAATTCTCGTTTCTTTAATAACGATGTAAATCAAGTGCCCAAATATGCTTTAACAATCGGCGTGGGTACATTACTTGATGCTGAAGAAGTGATGATTTTAGCAACAGGTCATAATAAAGCCTTAGCCGTGCAAGCTGCAGTTGAGGGCAGTATTAATCACCTTTGGACAGTGAGTGCTTTACAGCTTCATCGTCATTTCGTTTTGGTATGTGATGAGCCTGCATTGCAAGAATTGAAAGTGAAAACAGTGAAATATTTTACCGAATTGGAAGGTCGCGCGATTCATAGTGTGTTATAAGTGCGGTTAATTTTAATTTGATTTTAGGAAGGTATGATGAAGTATGCATTAATTAACAGCGTAATCTACACGAAAAATGAAGTGTTAAGAGATTATGCAGTGATTATTGAAGGGGAATATATTCAATCTGTTATTCCACAAAGCGAATTAGAAAGTGAGATTAAAACCATTGATTTAAAAGGGCATAATCTCACAGCAGGCTTTATTGATTTGCAATTAAATGGCTGCGGTGGCGTGATGTTTAACGATCAAACAAGCGTAGAAACATTAGAAATCATGCAAGCCACTAACTTGAAATCAGGCTGTACTAGTTTCTTACCAACGTTTATTACTGCACCGGATGAAGATATCAAATACGCAGTAAATATCATGCGTGAGTATTTGAATAAGCATAAAAATCAAGCGCTTGGCTTACACATCGAAGGACCTTATTTGAGTCTAGAGAAAAAAGGCGTGCATCGCCCGGAATATATCCGTGAAGCGACGCCAGAGATGAAAGATTTCTTATGTGATAATGCAGATGTCATCACCAAACTTACGATTGCTGCTGAAAACCCAACGGTGCAATATATTCCTGATTTTGTGAAAGCAGGCATTATTGTGTCTATTGGTCATTCTAATGCGACTTATGAAGTGGCGAAAGCTGCCTTTCATAAAGGTGCGACTTTTGCTACTCACTTACACAATGCCATGTCGCCGATCAGCTCAGGACGTGCGATGGGCGTAGTTGGTGCGGTATTAGACTCCGATGTTTACACAGGCATTATTGTAGATGGCGTGCATGTGAATTTTGGTAATGTTCGTTTAGATAAGAAAGCGAAAGGTGACAAACTTTGTATTGTGACCGATTCCATTGCTGCTGCAGGTGCACCACCTGAATTGGAAACCTTCACTTTTGTAGGAAAACCGATTTATGTGAAAGAAGGTCGTTGCTACGATGCAAATGGTACGATTGCAGGTGCATCAATTACCATGATGGAATCCATCAAAAATGCAGTGGAGTATGTGGAAATTCCATTAGCAGAAGCCATTCGCATGAGTAACCTTTACCCTGCGAGAGCGATTGGCGTAGATGACCGTTTAGGCTCAGTTGAAGCAGGTAAAGTCGCAAACTTAGCGGTATTCACAAAAGATTATGACGTGATTGGTACCGTATTGAATGGTGAATGGAAACCAAACTAAAGTGCGGTCAAAAATAGTATTGTTTTAAATGTAATCCGATCCTTAAACAAGATCGGATTATTTTTTATAGTTGCAATTCGGTGATCTTACCGCTATCTACTTGGAACAATTTTCCTTTTCCCACTTGCATCTCTTTGAGTTGACCTTGAGTAATAGCGGTTACGAAAACTTGAGAACCACTTTGTTGCAAGCGTTCCGCAAGCAGGGCTCGTTTATGTTGATCCAACTCAGAGGCAAAGTCATCAATTAAAAAGATGCAATGACGCTGTTTTTGAATCATTAAATGTTCACCTTGCGCTAAACGTAGTGCGCACATCAATAATTTTAATTGACCACGAGAGAGCACATCTTCTACAGGTAGTCCATTGGCTTTAAAGCGGAAATCCGCTTTTTGTGGACCAGAAACCGTATAGCCAATGGCTTTGTCTCGCTCAAAGTTTTGCGCCAGTAATTCACCATATTCTGTTTCTTTCTCCCAGCCTTGATGAAAGCTAACAGTAATCTCTAATTCAGGTAAAAATAACTGGCAGGTTTTTTCAATTTCTGGGCGCAAGGCTTCTGCATATTCAGCTCGCCAATCACTCACTTGGTGGGCTAATTTAGCTAATTCAATATCCCATATTTTTATTGCAGAATAAGGCTGATTTTGACTTAATGCAGCATTTCGCTGTTTTAATAAGCGGTTTAATGCAACCCAAGAGGAATGGAAACTATTATGGTGGTGGAATAAGCCCCAATCTAAAAATGCACGTCGAAAACTAGGGCCGCCATTTAATAAGGTAAGTCCTTCAGGCGTAATTAATTGCATGGGTAAAAGGTGAGCGAGATCGGCAATTTTGTTACCATCTTCACCGTTTATTTTTGCAATGGTATTACCTTGACGAAGTTTTTGTAAGCCAACAGACCATTGATGCTGACTTTCTTGAATTTGGCCAAAAAGCGTGAAATGCGGTTCATCGTAAGAAATGATGCGATTTGCGACCGCACTTTTGAAAGAGCGTCCATGTCCGAGATAAAAAATTGCTTCTAATAAGCTCGTTTTTCCGCTGCCGTTGTTACCAACTAAAAAGTTAAAGCCGTGATCAAATTCAAGATCCACGGCATTTAAATTTCTAAATTTTTCAACAATTAAGCGGGAAATGGCCATTATTCTTAGAGGCGCATTGGCATAATGACGTATTCTGCGCTTGCATCTTCACTGTTTTCAATTAAACAGCTTGATGACGCATCAGTGAGGCGAATACGTACTTGTTGGCATTTTAAGGCGTTCAATACATCTAAAATGTAAGTCACATTAAAGCCCACTTCCATTTCTTCACCTTGGTAGTTTACATCAACAATTTCTTCCGCCACTTCGTGTTCTGGGTTAGATGCGGTAATTTTAAGTTGGTTTTCACTTAAGTTTAAACGCACACTGCGCACACGCTCATTAGAAAGGATAGAAGCACGTACAAAAGCTTGTTTTAAGGTTTCCCAGTTACCTTCTACGATACGCGTTGCATTACGTGGTAATACACGACGGTAATCAGGGAAGCGACCATCAATGAGTTTTGAGGTAAACACAATGTGGTTTAAGTGGATACGAAGATTATTCGTGCCGATTTGCAAACGAGCAAGTTCGTCACTGCTTTCTAATAAGCGATTCAGTTCTAATACACCTTTACGAGGGAGGATAACTGAATGGGTTTGTAGATCTTGATCTAATTCGATCGTACAAACGGCAAGACGGTGACCGTCAGTTGCAACAGTACGTAATAAATTACCTTCCGTTTCAAATTTCATGCCGTTTAAGAAATAGCGGGCATCCTGGTTTGCCATTGAAAATTGGGTTGCTTCAATTAAGCGACGCAAGGTGCTTTGCGGTAAGGCAAAATCCACTTCAGATTGCCAATCCGTTAGATTTGGGTATTCTTCAGCGGGCAGAGTAGTGAGATTAAACTTACTGCGACCTGATTCTACAATGGCTCGATCTTCTTCAAAGGTAACTGTAATTTCAAATTCATCTGATAGCGTGCGGCAAATATCTAAGAATTTTTTAGCCGGAATAGTGAACGCGCCATCAGCGGTTGAAGACGAAAGTTGAGTATAGCTAGAAAGCTCAACTTCAAGGTCTGTCCCTGTGATCGTTAAACGGTTATCTTCAATTTGTAATAACACGTTATTTAATACAGGAATATTCGGACGATTGCTCAATACGCCACAAACTTGCTGTAAGGGTTTTAATAGATTTTCTCTTGAAATGCTAAATTGCATCATTGGCTCCTTATGCAGATAATGTGCGAATTAAATTCGCCCAATCTTCTTGAATACTGCTGTCTTTTTCACGGAATTTTGGCACTTCACGACAAGCATTTAAGACTGTCGTATGGTCGCGTTCAAAGGCACGACCAATTTCCGGTAAACTTTTATTGGTTAATTCTTTTGCTAATGCCATCGCAACTTGGCGTGGGCGAGTGACTGATCTCGCTCTGCTTTTTGATTTTAAATCCGCCACTTTAATTCGATAGTATTCTGCCACGACTTTTTGAATGTTTTCAATGGTTACCAAACGTTCTTGTAAGGCAAGAATATCTTTTAATGTGTCACGCACAAAATCAATATCAATGTGACCACCTTTGAAGTCTTGCATCGCTTTCACACGGTTTAACGCACCTTCTAATTCACGAACATTGGTGCGTAAGCGTTGGGCGATAAAGAATGCCACTTCTTCTGGCAGCTCCATATTATGTTCTTCTGCTTTTTTCAGTAAAATCGCAACACGAGTTTCTAAATCAGGTGGTTCAATCGCAGTGGTTAAACCCCAGCCGAAACGAGATTTTAGGCGTTCTTCAATTTTCTCAATTTCTTTTGGATAGCGGTCAGAAGTCAAAATAATTTGACGGCTAGTTTCAAATAAACTATTGAAAATATGGAAAAATTCTTCTTGTGTTTTTTCTTTCTCTGCGAAGAATTGAATATCATCCACTAATAATGCATCGAGAGAACGATAGAATTTTTTGAATTGATCCATTTTATTATCACGCATCGCTTTGACCATGTGCTGCATAAAGTTATTAGCATGGATATAAAGCACGCGAGCATTTGGCTTATTCGCTAAAATACCATTACCGATGGCGTGTAATAAGTGGGTTTTACCTAAGCCTGTCCCGCCATATAAAAAGAATGGGTTTGCTGTTGGTTCACCTGGTGCAAGAGCAAGTTTTTGACCTACTGCACGGGCGAGTTGGTTTGATTTACCTTCAACAAAGTTTTCAAATAAATGTTTACGATTTAGGTGTGATTCAAATTTAGTCGGCGTATCAGATTCTTGCTGAAAACTCACCGCACTTTCTTGATGATTAGTTGTTTGAGTTGGGGCCGATTCAACAGCTTTTGGAGCTGGTTTTACCCCTTCTTTTACGATAATCTGTAAATTTGGATTTTTAGCAAGGGCTTGGCAAATTTGATGAATTTGAGCCAAGTAATGATTTTCCACCCAGCTTTTTACAAACATATTGGACGCATATAACACCACTTGATCTTGTGAGATGACATCCGCTTGTAATGGGCGTAACCAAGTGCTGAGATCCATCGGAGAAACCTGATCTTGTAGTTGAGATAAGCAATCTTGCCATAGGGTGGAAAGGCTCACGATAAATTATCCTTATGTTATATGCGAATAAAATAAAAGCCGCAAAAGTGCGGTTAAAAATCGAAGAGAATTTTACAATAATTTAGGCAAAAGATCTTCTGTTGCTCATCAAAAAAAGACAAAAAGGTTGCTTGAGATTTTGCCCAAAATCCGTATAATCCCCACGATTTTAGAAGAAACGGAAGATTATTTCGGAATTTTCTCTTTTCTTATTTGACGAAAGCCCAATTTATGATTAAAATTGCGGTCTATTTTTTATAACCCTTGTTGTGTTTTGAATATCAAAACAGTAAACCATTTTGATTTAGGTAGATTACAATGAAACGTACATTTCAACCTTCTGTATTAAAACGTAGCCGTACTCACGGTTTCCGTGCTCGTATGGCAACTAAAAACGGCCGTCAAGTTTTAGCTCGTCGTCGTGCTAAAGGTCGTAAGAGTTTATCTGCATAATCACCTCTTTTAGTGATTAAGCTAAACTTCTCTCGGGAGTTACGATTGTTAACTCCCACTCAATTTAAAAATGTCTTCGAACAACCGTTTCGAGCAAGCACCCCTGAAATTACCATTCTCGCACGCAAAAATAATCTTGAGCATCCACGCTTAGGTTTAACTGTGGCTAAAAAACATCTTAAACGAGCGCATGATCGTAATCGTATTAAACGTTTAGTTCGTGAAAGTTTTCGTTTATCTCAACATAATTTGCCCTCTTGTGACTTTGTCTTTGTGGCGAAACGTGGCATTGGTCAGCTTGATAATCAAACGTTTTTACAAACTTTGGATAAATTATGGGCACGTCACATTCGTTTGGCGCAAAAATCCTCATCGCTTTAATTAAGTTTTATCAAGTAGCGATTAGTCCTTTAATCGGGCCTCGTTGTCGTTTTGTGCCAACCTGTTCTTGCTATGGTATTGAGGCGTTAAAAACACATGGATTGTTAAAAGGTAGTTGGCTTACGCTAAAACGTGTATTAAAATGTCACCCCTTAAGCGCCGGTGGATTCGATCCTGTTCCGCCGAAAAAGATTAATAATAACGATGAGAAAAAATAATGGACTCAAGACGTAGCCTATTAGTGCTTGCACTACTTTTTATTTCTTTCCTTGTTTATCAGCAATGGCAACTTGATAAAAATCCACCGGTTCAACAACAGACCACGGAACAAACAACAACCGCCTCTTCTGATGTACCGGCAAGTTCTTCTTCATCTGCTGAAGTAGTGGCAGACTCACAAACCAAAGGTCACATTATCACATTAGAAAATGATGTATTCCGTTTGAAAGTAGATACATTAGGTGGTGATGTAATCAGTTCTGAATTATTAAAATATGATGCAGAATTAAATTCAAAAGAACCTTTCGTTTTATTAAAAGATACAAACGAGCATGTTTACATTGCACAAAGCGGCCTAATCGGTAAAAACGGGATCGATACAAAAGCAGGTCGTGCACAATATCAAGTTACGGGTGATAATTTCAAATTAGCAGCAGGTCAAAATGAACTTTCTGTACCATTAACATTTGAAAAAGATGGTGTCACTTATCGTAAAATCTTTGTATTAAAACGCGATAGCTACGATGTAGGTGTTAACTTTGAAATTGTGAACCAAAGTGGTAGCGCAATTGAAGTTGAACCTTACGGCCAATTAAAACATACATTAGTTGAAAGCAGCGGTAACGTGGCAATGCCTACTTATACAGGTGGTGCGTATTCTTCTTCTGAAACAAATTACAAAAAATACAGCTTCAGCGATATGAAAGACAAAAATCTTTCTATTGATACCAAAGCAGGTTGGGTTGCTGTTTTACAACACTATTTCGTATCAGCTTGGATCCCAAATCAAGATGTAAATAACCAACTTTATAGTATTACAGACAGCAAAAATAACGTTGCGTCTATTGGTTATCGTGGTCCAGTAGTATCTGTTCCAGCGGGTGCAACAGAAAAAATTACCAGCTCATTATGGACAGGTCCAAAATTACAAAACAAAATGGCTGAAGTGGCTAACCACTTAGACTTGACTGTAGATTACGGTTGGGCATGGTTCATTGCAAAACCATTATTCTGGTTATTAACCTTCATTCAAAGTATTGTATCTAACTGGGGTGTGGCAATTATTTGCGTAACCTTAGTAGTTAAAGCGATTTTATATCCGCTTACAAAAGCACAATATACTTCTATGGCAAAAATGCGGATGTTGCAACCGAAAATGCAAGAAATGCGCGAACGTTTTGGTGATGATCGCCAACGTATGAGCCAAGAAATGATGAAACTTTACAAAGAAGAAAAAGTAAATCCACTTGGCGGTTGCTTACCATTAATCCTTCAAATGCCAATTTTTATCGCATTATACTGGACGTTTATGGAAGCGGTTGAACTGCGTCATGCACCATTCTTTGGTTGGATTCAAGATTTATCGGCACAAGACCCTTACTACATTCTCCCAATCTTAATGGGCGGATCAATGTTCTTGTTACAAAAAATGTCACCGACACCAGTTGCAGATCCAATGCAACAAAAAGTGATGAATTTCATGCCATTGATCTTCATGTTCTTCTTCCTCTGGTTCCCGGCAGGTCTCGTACTTTACTGGTTAGTGTCTAACTTAATCACTATCGTACAACAACAAATGATCTACCGTGGTTTAGAGAAAAAAGGGTTACACACCCGTAAAAAATAACAGATAGAAGGCATCGAAAGATGCCTTTTTTCTATCATTGATTGATATATAATCTCATGGGCGTATTAATGCGCCCTCTCATTTTTTTATCGCAGATAAAAGTGCGGTCAATTTTTAGTGAGTTTTTATGAAAGAAACAATCGTCGCACAAGCGACAGCGCCAGGACGTGGTGGTATTGGTATTTTGCGTGTATCTGGCCCGAAAGCGGTTGAAGTTGCACAAGAGGTACTAGGTAAATGCCCTAAACCAAGAATGGCAGATTATTTACCTTTTAAAGATGCTGATGGCACAGTATTAGATCAAGGCATTGCGCTTTATTTTAAATCGCCGAATTCCTTTACAGGTGAAGATGTATTGGAATTGCAAGGGCATGGTGGACAAGTAGTATTAGATTTGTTGCTAAAACGAATTTTACAGCTTGATGGGGTTCGTCTTGCACGTCCAGGTGAATTTTCTGAACAGGCTTTTTTAAACGATAAATTAGATTTAGCTCAAGCAGAAGCGATCGCGGATTTAATTGATGCCACTTCGGAGCAAGCTGCTCGTTCAGCATTAAAATCATTACAAGGTGAATTTTCTAATAAAGTGAATCAGTTAGTGGATTCCGTGATTTATCTGCGTACTTATGTGGAAGCGTCGATTGATTTCCCCGATGAAGAAATTGACTTTTTGGCAGACGGTAAAATCGAAGCAAAATTACGAGAAATTATCACTCAGCTTGATTTAGTCCGTAACGAAGCGAAACAAGGCTCGATTTTACGTGAAGGGATGAAAGTGGTGATTGCCGGTCGTCCAAATGCAGGTAAATCAAGTTTACTGAATGCTTTAGCAGGCAGAGAAGCAGCCATTGTGACAGATATTGCAGGAACAACGCGCGATGTGTTACGTGAGCATATTCATATTGACGGTATGCCTTTGCATATTATTGATACGGCAGGCCTTCGTGAAGCGACAGATGAAGTTGAACGTATCGGGATCTCACGTGCCTGGACGGAGATTGAGCAAGCCGATCGTATTATCTTAATGTTAGACAGTAGCGATCCTGATAGCCAAAATATCGAAAAAGTGCGGTCAGAATTTTTATCAAAATTGCCAAATAATATGCCAGTGACCATTGTTCGCAATAAAGTAGATTTAAGTGGCGAGGCAGTTGGGTTAAAAGAAGAAAATGGAACAACGACCGTTTGTTTATCCGCCCAAACACATCAGGGTGTAGATTTATTGCGTGAGCATTTAAAACAGGCGATGGGATTCCAAACAGGGATGGAGGGTGGTTTCTTAGCGCGCCGTCGTCATCTTGATGCCTTAGAAAAAGCCGCTGAACATTTACAAATTGGATTAGTCCAATTAACCGAGTTTCATGCTGGGGAATTGTTAGCTGAAGAACTTCGTTTAGTTCAAGCTAATCTGAGTGAAATTACGGGGCAATTTACCTCAGATGATTTGCTCGGCAATATTTTCAGTTCTTTCTGTATTGGAAAATAGCTTATAGTTTATGACTTTTCATATGTTGTGGGTTATTCCAAGGTATTATGCCAGCAATCGGCTATGTTGTTGGACTGCAATTTAGTCAGATGATTCAAAATTGGGACCATTGGATTGCCTTTGCTTTACTTGCGCTTATCGGTGTGAATATGATTCGTGAAGGGCTGAGTTCAGATGATGAACCTGCGCCCTCATTGATTAATTTAAAACACGTGCTAACACTTGGTGTGGCAACGAGTATTGATGCGTTAGCCATTGGTGTCTCTTTTGCTTTTCTTTCCGTGGACATTTTGTTGGCTGTCTTCATCATTGGTTTAACAACCTTTGTCATCTCTTTTATTGGCGTAAAGAGCGGTCATTTTTTAGGGAGAAAATTCAAAAGCAAAGCAGAGATTTTTGGCGGTTTAGTGTTATTAGTCATGGCTGTGAAAATCCTACACGAACATGGTGTTTTTTAAGTGCGAATTTTCGCCTTTTAGATTATAATCTTACGAACTTTGTCTTTTTTTAAAAGGGTAATAATTGAATGTTAATTGAAAAAATGCATGGCATCGCCCATAGCTTTATCGGAAAAGCGATCTTTGCTTTAATTCCAGTTTCATTTTTGATTGGTGGGATGTCAGGTTATCTGTATAGCAGCAATGATAGTTTTGCGGCAAAAGTAAATGGCGAAACCATCTCTCAACAAGATTTCTTAAATCGTTATAACCAGGAGTTTGAAGCGCGAGCTCAACAAGAAGGTGAGGGCTTCCTAGCGAAAACTGACTCGGTGGAATTTGTGACCGCACTTCGTCAAAATTTAATTCAACGTTTAGTGGATCAAGAATTAATCCGTCAATATGCGAAAGAATTAAAATTAGGTGTAAGTGACGACATGATCAAACGTGCGATTGTAAGCGATCCTAACTTACAATCTAACGGTAAATTTGATAATACCCGTTATCAACAATTATTGACTCAAAATGGTTTAACGTCAGATACTTATGCGGCTATTTTACGTAATGCATTAACACTTGAACAAATGCAAAACGGTTTAGCTGATAGTGAATTTGTTGTGCCAGCTCAAGTAAAAGATAGTGCACAAACCTTTTTCCAAAAACGTATCGCTCGTCTTGCAACCCTTCCATTAGCTGATGAAGTAGCAAAACAAAAGGTAACAGAAGAAGAAATTAAAGCGTATTACGATACGAATGCGAAATCACTTGTTCAACCTGAACAGGCGAAAGTACAATATATTCTCGTTTCAGCGAATGCATTAGGTAAAGCACAGCCTGTAACTGAAACACAAATTGCGCAATATTATCAAGAAAATAAAGCACAATTCATTAGCCAAAAATTAGCTCATATTCAACTATCAACTGAGAAAGAAGCGGATGCCGTTTATCAAGAACTACAAAAAGGCGCTGATTTTGCTGAATTAGCAAAAACAAAATCCCTAGATCAACTTTCTGGTGCACAAGGTGGTGAATTAGGTTGGGTAAAAGACAATGAATTACCGAAAAACTTTGAAGATGCGGCATTATTATTAAATGTTGGTCAATATAGCACGCCAGTTAATGTGGATGGGGCTTACCATATTATTTTAGTGCAAGATCGTAAAGAACGTACTTTAGACGAAGTAAAAGAGCAAATCGCGAATATCGTACGTAAAAACCTTGCAGGAAGTCGTTTCCAAGCAGTAGAAAAAGCGGTTCGTGCAAAAGCGGCAGAAAGTAGTGATTCTTTAGCTGCGGTAGCAGAAGCAGCCGGCGTGAAAGTGGAAGAAACAGATTATTTCGGTAAAAATAATATTCCTGCGGTATTAAATTTCCCAAATGTGACTTCAGCCATTTTCGAATCAGATATTGCAAACGGCGGCGCAAATTCTGAGCCATTAACTGTTGGTGAAAATGAATTTGTTGTGGTACGTGTCGTGGATCATAAAGCTGAAGGTTTACAAAGCCTTGATGAAGCTAAATCAACGATTGAGCAGTTCTTAAAACGTGAAAAAGCCGATAAAGTATTAGCTGAAAAAGCAGAGCAAGCGGTTAAAGCGCTATCTGCCGATCCAACCAAATTACCTGCCGGTATTAGTTTTGGTGAGCCACAAACCTTTACGTTAGTGGATAATAAAGATCCAGTGCTTTATGAAGGTGTATTTTCCATTGCAAAACCACAAGATGGCAAAGCAGCTTATCAAGTTGCTCGTAACAGCAAAGGTGATGTGATTGTGGTTGCCCTTGAACGTGTAGAAGAACCTACTTTAAATGAGCAAGAATTAGCGAAATTTAGCACTCAACTTGTTCGTGCACGTCAAGGTGAATTGCAAGGACAGTTAATGCAAGCGTTACGTGAAAAAGCACAAATCGAGATTAATACCAGCTTTATTAATCAAGATGATTCAGAAGAAGGTGCGGTTCACTAAGCCGATTGAAATGTCATCCATCATCAATTTCTGATGGAAAATAAAAGTAAAGTGCGGTAAATTTTGACCGCACTTTTTTATATAAAACAAGGAGAAGACTATGGCTCAAGAAACCATTTTCAGCAAAATTATTCGCAAAGAAATCCCTGCCCATATTGTTTATCAAGATGAATTAGTGACCGCATTCCGAGATATTTCACCTCAAGCGAAAACCCATATTTTGATTATCCCAAATAAAGTCATTCCAACGGTTAATGATGTGACTGAACAAGATGAAGTTACCTTGGGTCGCTTATTTACTGTCGCGGCTAAAATTGCTAAAGAAGAAGGCATTGCCGAAGACGGTTATCGTTTAATTGTGAACTGTAATAAACACGGTGGACAAGAAGTATTCCATATTCATATGCATCTTGTTGGTGGTGAACCTTTAGGTAGAATGTTGGCGAAATAATGAAAAAGATCCTAATTACAGCAACGGTATTATTTTTAACGGCTTGTTCATCTGCACCAAATATTGTGGGAACAAATAAACCGATTTTAAATATGGCGGCAAATTTAGCACCGGCTTTAGATGTTGATTTGTCGGATAATACAGCAGCTTTAAAAAATAAAACTACGCAACAACTCAATGTGCTTTACCATCTTTATTGGTATAACACACAAGGTGTAACGCAAGTTTGGCCGAATCAGCAAGAAAGCCAATCAGGCAATATTTTATTGCAACCACAAGAAAAGAAAGTGTTTGAACTGCCAAAACCAAGCACAGAAAGTAGCAATTATCGTCTTTACTTACAATAGTTTATGTCTACATTATTAATTGACCTTGAAGGTCATGAGCTCAAACAAGAAGAAGTTGAATTACTGGAACATCCTTTAGTTGCCGGTTTGATTTTATTTACCCGCAATTTTTATGATCGTCAGCAAGTTCAAGCGCTAATTAAATCCATTCGCCAGAGAGTAAAAAAGCCTTTATTGGTCACGGTCGATCAGGAAGGTGGTCGCGTGCAACGTTTCCGTGAAGGTTTCACTCAGCTCCCTGCGATGCAGGCTTTTGCGGCATTAGTTGAGGACTCAGCTCAGCAACAGCAAATAGCAAAAGAAGCGGGTTGGCAAATGGCGGCTGAAATGGTGGCGCTAGATATTGATTTGAGTTTTGCTCCTGTGTTGGATTTGGGTCACGAATGTCGTGCGATTGGTGATCGTAGTTTTGGCTGTGATGTAAAAAGTGCGGTCAATTTGGCGGCTGCTTTTATTGATGGTATGCACCAAGCAGGCATGGCAACAACAGGAAAACATTTCCCAGGACACGGTCATGTTTTAGCTGATTCTCATCTTGAAACCCCTTATGATGAGCGTGCAAAAGAGACGATTTTTAATCACGATATTTTACCATTCCAACAGCTGATTCAACAAAGTAAGCTTGATGCGATTATGCCGGCTCACGTGATTTATACACAATGTGATAGCCAGCCAGCAAGTGGTTCGAGTTATTGGTTAAAAGAGATTTTGCGTAAACAGTTGGGATTCCAAGGGGCGATTTTCTCTGATGATTTAGGCATGAAAGGCGCAGGCTTTATGGGTGATTTTGTGGCTCGTAGTGAAAAAGCCTTGAAGGCTGGTTGTGACTTATTATTGCTTTGTAATGAACGAGAGGGTGCCATTCAAGTGCTTGATAATCTGAAGTTAGAGGAAACAACGGAGCATTTCGCAGCACGCCAAGCTCGCTTGAAATCGCTCTTTAAACAAAAATCCTTTGATTGGTCAGAACTCACAAAAACTTCGCGCTGGATTGAAAATTATCAAAAACTGACCGCACTTCAACAAGAGTGGCTTGCTTCTAAATGATTGATTGCCATCATTATCAAAAAGGCGATTGCCGTTCTTGTCAATGGCTTGACATGCCTTATGAGCAGCAACTCGCCAAGAAAGAGGAGCACCTTAAACAACAACTTGCCAAATTAGATTGTGATAATTTAATTTGGCATCCGCCTTTTTATTCCTCCGAGTCTGCCTTTCGTAATAAAGCCAAAATGGTCGTAAGTGGCGCGGTGGAACGTCCCATTCTAGGTATTTTACAAGACCCGAATGATCCACAAAGTGCGGTAGATTTATGTGATTGTCCGCTTTATCCGCAACGCTTTGTAGAGCTATTCCCGATTCTAAAAGATTTTATTGGGCGCGCTGGTTTAGTCCCTTATAACGTAGCTAAACAAAAAGGTGAGCTGAAATACATTCTGCTTACAGAAAGCCAACATACAAAAAAATTGATGTTGCGTTTTGTATTGCGTTCAGAAACTAAATTGCCGTTAATTCAACGTGAATTTGCAGACTTATTGGAAAAATTACCACAACTTGAAGTAGTGAGCGTGAATATCCAACCTCAGCACGCCGCGATTTTAGAAGGTGAGAAAGAAATCTTTTTGACGGATCAGCACACTTTATCGGAAAGCTTTAACGGTATTCAGTTGTTTATTCGCCCTCAAGGTTTCTTCCAAACGAACCCACTTGTAGCACAAGGGCTATATGCAACGGCACAAGATTGGGTGCAAGATTTACCAATTACTAAACTCTGGGATCTTTTTTGTGGCGTTGGTGGCTTTGGACTTCATTGCGCTAAAGCTTTACAGGATAAACATAAACAAGAAGTGGAATTGACCGGGATTGAAATTTCCCCATCTGCTATTCAAGCGGCTACTCAATCCGCTCAGGTGTTAGGGCTAAACAACGTTAAATTCCAATCTTTGGATGCCGCTAATTTTGCTTTAACACAAGATGAAAACAAACCCGATTTAGTGATCGTCAATCCGCCTCGTCGAGGTATCGGAAAGGAACTCGCTGAGTTTCTCAATGAAATGCAACCGAACTTTATTCTTTATTCCAGCTGTAACGCGATTTCCATGGGAAAAGATTTGCAGCATCTAACCAATTATAAACTTACTCAAATTCAATTATTTGATATGTTCCCGCATACAGCGCATTATGAAGCACTGATATTGTTGAAACTCAATTCCTAATAAAAAGCTAACATTTCTGTTAGCTTTTTTTATTTAGAAATTTAACCGCACTTTTATTTTGCTATAAATTAGCGCAATTAAGAAAAATATGGCCTGTAACAAAATAATACATGCACCTGTGGACGCATCAAAATGATAGCTAAGTAGCACGCCTAGTAGACTTGCAGTTACAGCACTAATGATCGCGATAACAAGCATTTTATCGAAGCGATTCGTCAGGGTTAGCGCAGTGATGCCAGGCGCAATTAGCATCGCTACAACCAAAATAACCCCAACGACTTGCATCGTACTCACAATGGTGAGTGCGAGTAATGTGAGTAAGCCATAGTGCAGTAATTTAGGCGAGAGACCTGCAACACGGGTATGGCTAGGATCAAAGCAATAAAGCAGAAAATCACGACGCTTTAAGCCAAGCAAAATAAAAATAATCAAGGCGATGATAGCCGTTTGAATCAGCTCTTGTCGGCTTACACCCAATACATTTCCAAATAAGATATGTGTAAGATGTTGTGAGGTTTGGATTTTAGTGAACAACACCAAACCAAGGGCAAACATTCCCGAAAATACAATCCCCATCGCGGTATCTTCTTTGATTCGACTGTTCTCTTTTAAATAACCTACACCTAAGGCACAGGCAATACCTGAAACAAAGGCACCAATCACTAATGGAATACCGGCTAGAAAAGCTAGGACAATGCCAGGTAGGACAGCATGGGAAATCGCGTCACCCATTAATGACCAACCTTTCAACACCAAATAGCAAGAGAGTAGTGCACAGATAACGGCAACTACTAATGCGGTAAGTAACGCATTTTGCATAAAGGCAAATTGAAATGGCTCAACGAAAATGGCGAACATCTCAGTCATAATCCACCGCCTTACGTCGTTTTTGACTCATTAATCCGTATTTAGGCGAGAATAGAAAAGCCAATAAAAATAACAAGGTTTGCAATGTTACGATGACACCACCTGTGGCGCCATCCAGATAATAGCTTAAATAGACACCGACGAAACCAGTGATTGCGCCTAATGCTACGGCAATTTTGATAAGAGTTTTGAATTTATCTGTGAGTAAATAGGCAGTTGCACCTGGCGTGATTACCATCGCAATCACTAAAATCGCCCCGACAGTTTGTAATGCCGCAACGACACAAGCACTCAAGAGTGTAAAAAAGAGAACTTTGTAAAACAGTGGTGAAAGTCCAACTGTAATTGCTTGTGTTTCATCAAAGAAAATCAGTAACAGATCCTTCCAAAAAATAAGCAATAAGACCAAGCAAATCAACATAATAATGGCTACTTGATAAATATCTTCATCGGCAATCCCGAGGATATTACCGAGAATAATATTTTGCACATTTATTGAAGTTGGATTCAGAGAAATAATCAACAATCCCAAGGCAAAGAATGTGCTGAAAATAAAGCCGATAACGGCATCTTCTTTGAGTTTAGAAATGGATTTTATCCATAAAATGGAAAGTGCGGCCAAAATTCCGGCAAAAAAAGCACCTAAAGCATAGGGGAGTGAAAAGGCATAAGCTATCGCCACACCCGGTACCACCGAATGAGAGAGTGCGTCGCCAATTAATGACCAGCCTTTCAACATTAAATAGGCAGAAAGAAAGGCACAAATTCCACCAACTGCGGCACTTATCCACATGGCTTTTTGCATATATTCATAGGAGAAAGGTTCTAGCAAATATTCAAGCATGGCTTATTCCTTGTCATGCGGAGGCACTCGGCAGGATTTTACAGCCGTTGCAGGCGGATCATTTTTGGTTTCGCCATAAAAGACAACAGGGCGTTCATCATCTGTGAGAACGGTTACCGCACGTTTATCTTCATCATTATGCAGATCTTCACCTAATAATTTGACGTGTCGTAATACACCACCAAAGACTTTTTCCAAATTATGCTGATTGAATGTATCTTCCGTTTTACCGGCGGCAATCACAGTACGGTTAATCATTACTACTTGATCACAAAAATCTGGTACAGAGCCTAAATTGTGGGTAGAGACTAAAATTAAATGGCCTTCAGTACGTAATTGGCGAAGGAGTTCCACAATAGCATTTTCAGTTTTAACATCTACACCCGTAAAAGGCTCATCGAGTAAGATAATCTTACTTTGTTGTGCTAATGCTCGAGCCAAAAATACGCGTTTTTTCTGTCCACCAGAAAGCTCGCCGATTTGTCGTTCGGCTAAATGCTCGATGTTTACCCGTTGCATCGCTTCGAGCACTTTTTGTTTGTCTTCAGCCTTTGGAATGCGTAGGAAATTCATATAGCCGTAGCGTCCCATCATGACAACATCATAAACGGAGACTGGAAATTGCCAATCGACTTCTTCCGCTTGCGGTACATAGGCGACCAAATTTTGTTTCAACGCTCGATTAATTGGCAAACCACAAAGCGCAATATTGCCTTGCTGTGGTTTAATTAAGCCCATGATGCTTTTGAATAGCGTGGATTTTCCGCTCCCATTTACACCGACAAGAGCACAGATGGTTCCCCCTTGTAATGCAAAGGTAACATCATAAATTGCAGTGTGCCCGTTGTTGTAACGCATGGTTACGTCATTAACGGAAATAGAAGCGGAAATAGAAGCGGAAAGTGCAGTCATTATTTTTCAAATCCTTTGACTATGGTGGATACAGTGACATTCAGTAAGTCAATATAAGTTGGTACAGGACCGTCAGCGGCAGAAAGGGAATCGACATAAAGCACGCCACCGTATTTGGCACCGCTTTCTTTCGCTACTTGTTGAGCAGGTTTGGCTGACACGGTACTTTCACTAAATACCACAGGAATGTGATTTTTTTTCACTAAATTGATAAGTTTACGCACTTGTTGAGGCGTACCTTGTTGTTCAGCGTTAATTGGCCATAAATAGCCTTCTTTGAGATCGTAATCTTTCGCTAAATAACTAAAGGCGCCTTCACTGGTGACTAACCAACGTTGGTTGGCAGGAATTTGTGCGAGTTTTTCACGTAAAGGTTTATCGAGTTGTTTGATTTTTTCTGCATAAGCTGCCGCATTTTTTTGATAAGTATCAGCATTTTGCGGATCGTATTTAACTAATGCATTTTTAATATTTTCGACATAAATCAACGCATTAGATGGCGACATCCAAGCGTGTGGGTTAGGTGCATCTTTATAAGGGCCTTCATAAATAGAAAGTGGTGTGATACCTTCGGTTACCACAACGGCTGGTTTGTCTTTGATATTTTGGAAGAAACGTTCAAACCAACGCTCTAAATTTAATCCGTTCCATAAAATTAAATCAGCAGATTGAGCTTTTACAATATCTTTAGGGGTCGGTTCATACTCGTGAATTTCTGCACCAGGTTTGGTGATAGATTCCACCGTCGCGGCATTACCTGCAACATTTTGTGCAATATCCTGAATAACCGTAAATGTGGTCACCACTTTAAATTTCGCTTCGGCTTGTAAAGCAGCTAAACCTAGAGCGATAACAGATAGGCTTTTAAATAAATGCTTCATGAGATCTCCTTAAAAAATAATGATTGATTAGAATTCTGCATAATAATACCACTTTTTATAAGACCTTCAAATGAAAATAATTATCAAATCAATAGGTGGTTAAAATTAAAAAGTGGAAAATTTTGTGCAAAATTGACCGCTATTTGTGAAAGGATTAACCACCAACTCGCTGGATTAGACGATCCATACCACTCTCATCATAACCTTCTTCATATTGGTCTTCATCAACGGTAAAGTTTTGCATGCTACGTCCAGCAGTACAGCCATATTGTTCCAGTTTTCCTTTCGTAAAGTTGCTACGAAATGCGGATGAATGGTTATTTAAACTGATCACACCGATGGTAGAGTGATTACATGGATTTTTATTCACGAAAACTAAATTATAGCCAGATTCGCGAATATAGCCGGTTTTATTTATTGCTGCATCGAAGACTTCTTCACGCACTAATTTATTGGTGTTTTTGACGAAAACACTGCGTCCGCCAGCTTGAATGAAGGCACTTGGCATATTAGAAAGATTTTTGATTTGTGCTTTATTGAGCGAGTATTTGGCTAGCTTAACTAAATCCATTACACTTGAAATGTTGCTATCAGATAAACCTGAACTGTCTGAAAAGCGAGTAGAGCGCATGCCTAATTCTCGTGCTTTCTCATTCATTTTTTGGATAAATTGCAAACGACTCATGCCCGCAGAGCGAGAAAGTGCATGGGCAGCATAGTTATCAGAATGAACGAGCATTGCTTTTAACAATTCATTACAAGAAATTGGCGTATATTTAGGTAATTTTGTATGAGTGCCTTTGATGTAATCGAAATCATCGTCTGTAATTGAGGCTGTACAGTTTGTGTTTCGATTATTTTCAAGAAACACATTCGCCGTCATTAACTTGGTGACAGATGCGATAGGTTGCACATGATTAGGTGAGCTACTTTCGAGCACGCGATCATGGGTGAAATCATACACGACATAAGATTGTGCCGTTGCCATTGCTGGCACTAAACACAATACAGAAAGAACTTTTTTTAACATATCTTTTAATATAGCCAACTCAGAGAATAAAACGAAGTGCACATTCTATCAGTTTTTGTAGGGGTTTGGGATGTATGAAAGATAAAAAATTCGAAGTTTTTTTAACCGCACTTTTCCCTTTCATTTTTTTGATTTTTGCGATGTGGATCGCAAATAAGTGCGGTCGAAATTTTCGTTGTTTTTTAAATCTGCTAGCTTATCTGTCGGTAAATCTGTAAAATCTCGGCTCATTTTTAATATGCGAATTTTTTGTTGCTCAATTATGAGTAACATCATCGCCGTAATGTGTAATAACGAGGCTTTATGTTAGAACAACCCCTTTCATCCGAAACGAATACAAAAAAGATTAACTTAATGGATTTAACGCGTCAGCAGATGCGTGAGTTTTTTGCTGAATTAGGCGAGAAACCATTTCGTGCGGATCAATTAGTGAAATGGATTTATCATTTTGGCGAAGATAACTTCGACAATATGACCAATATTAATAAAAAATTACGAGAAAAATTAAAAGCGGTCGCTGAAATTAAAGCGCCTGAAGTCGCGGTTGAGCAACGCTCTGCAGATGGCACCATTAAATGGGCGATGCAGGTAGGTGAACAGCAAGTTGAAACGGTCTATATTCCTGAGGCGGATCGCGCAACACTTTGTGTCTCTTCTCAAGTAGGCTGTGCGTTAGCTTGTACTTTTTGTTCGACAGCACAGCAAGGCTTTAACCGTAATTTAACGGTGTCTGAAATTATTGGGCAGGTTTGGCGTGCATCAAAAATTATCGGTAATTTTGGTGTGACGGGTGTTCGTCCGATTACCAATGTGGTGATGATGGGCATGGGTGAGCCATTACTAAATGTGGCCAATGTTGTACCCGCGATGGAAATTATGCTGGATGATTTCGCGTATGGGTTATCTAAAAGACGCGTGACGTTATCCACTTCTGGTGTCGTGCCAGCACTTGATATGCTGCGCGATAAGATTGATGTGGCATTAGCGATTTCACTTCACGCACCGAACGATGAGTTGCGCGATGAAATTATGCCGATCAATAAAAAATATAACATCAAAATGTTGATGGATTCGGTGCATAGATACTTAGAAGTATCAAATGCTAACCATGGTAAAGTGACTATTGAATATGTGTTATTAGATCATGTGAATGATGGCACAGAGCATGCGCATCAATTAGCCAAAGTATTAAAAAATACCCCATGTAAAATTAATTTGATCCCATGGAACCCATTCCCAGAAGCGCCTTATGGTAAAAGCTCAAATAGCCGTGTCGATCGTTTCCAAAAAACATTAATGGAATACGGCTTTACGGTGATTGTGCGCAAAACCCGTGGTGATGATATTGATGCGGCTTGTGGTCAGTTGGCGGGCGATGTAATCGACCGAACCAAACGTACAGCAATGAAACGTAAGTTTGGCGAAGGTATTGACGTAAAAGCGGTTAACTAAGCTAAATATAGCAATACTTGTAAAGGGAAAATGGCCCGAGGAAGAGTGATAAGATAGAGGAGTGATAAGATGAAATTAATCCCGATTAACATTCTAAGTGCGGTCATTTTTCCTTTTGTTTTTTCTGCTTGCGTCTCTCAGTCTTCTGTTGATTTTAATAAACAACAAGCAGCAAAAGCGCGCGTTGAATTGGCATTAGGTTATCTGCAACAAGAGGATTTTGTTCAAGCAAAACTGAATTTAGATAAAGCCCTTGAGCATGATGACCGCTATTACCTTGTGCACTCAGCACTTGCGCATTTTTATCAATTACAAGGCGATACGGAAAAAGCGAAGCAAGCTTATTTACAGGCGATTAAGTTAGACGATAAGCAAGGGGATGTGTATAACAACTTTGGTGCATTTCTATGTGGGCAAGGTGAGTTTGAACAAGCTTATTCACAATTTAATGCAGCACTTGCAGCACCGAATTATTATCATCAAGCCGATACTTACGAAAACATAGCACTTTGTGCTTTTGCCGGAAAACAAACCGATGTTTATCAACAAGCGTTGGAGAAATTGCGCCAAGTTGATCCTTCTAGAGCGGAAAAGCTCTGTTCACTCAAATAATCATTGCCAAAAGCCCCTTTCGACTTTAGAATTTAGCATTTAGTTTTTTGTTGCTATTTCTTCATTTTATACCTATGAATACAATCCTTGAACAAACCGAAAAAACAGATATCTCCTTTGGGGATAAACTTCGTCAAGCTCGCGAAGCATTAAATCTATCTTTAGAAGATGCTGCAAAGGCAATTTCTTTACGCCCAAGTATTTTGGAACAATTAGAAAATAATGAATTTGTCCAAAAAAATGTGCCATCAACCTTTATGAAAGGGTATGTGCGTAGTTATACGAAATTTTTACGTATTCCTGAAAGCGAATGGGTGCATTTGACCTTTGGTGAGGCATATAAAAACGATTTAGGTAAAAATGCACGTGTGACGCGTTCAGTAAACCAATACTCTTCTCATAGTCGCTGGGTCGGCACACTTACAACCATTATCTTACTCACGGTAGTTGGAATGACAGGCTTATGGTGGTGGCAAAATTATCAAAAATCAAACGAAGAACGTGATAATTTAGTGCAAACCTACGTTGAAAAAGAAAAAACAGTCGCGGCAAATAGCCAGTCTGCTACGTCAAATAATGAAACTGCGCCAGTAGCGGAAGCAATAAATAATGCCGCTGTTGAATCTGTGGTTTCAAAGACTCAAGAGAATCAAGCTCAAACAGTAAACGCGGAAGTTTCAAGCTCAGCAACTTCAGCACCTACTGTTGAACAAGCTCAAGCATCTGTTGTGGGACAAACGTTACCTAACACAGAACCAACAACAGAACCAACCGTACCAGATGCGCAAAGTGCAGTTGAAAAACCCGCTATTTCTGAAGCACCAACTACAGTGAAAGGTGATCTCGTTATTGAGATTACCAAAAATTCAAGCTGGATTAGTGTGAAAGACCAAAACCGTAAAGTATTAGCGCAAAAAGAATATAAACAAGGTGAAACCTTAACCTTTAATGGTGACGAATACGCCTTGATTATCGGTGCGCCGGGTAACGTTCGCATTACTTATAAAGGCAAAGCGTATCCGCTTACCGTTGATGGCCGAGTGGCTAAATTTAAATTACCAAAACCTTAACGAATAATTTACGAAAGAATGTCAGCAGTAAAACCTACTATCAAGCGTCGTGAATCGACAAAAATTTATGTGGGCAATGTACCAATCGGTGGTGATGCACCAATTGCCGTACAATCCATGACAAATACTCGCACAACTGATATTGAAGCGACCGTTGCGCAGATTAAATCATTGGAACGTGTCGGCGCAGATATTGTGCGTGTTTCTGTACCAACTATGGATGCCGCCGAAGCCTTTAAAATCATTAAACAGCAAGTGAATGTGCCATTAGTGGCGGATATTCATTTTGACTATCGTATTGCGTTAAAAGTGGCTGAATATGGGGTGGATTGTTTACGTATTAATCCAGGCAATATCGGTCGTGAAGATCGTATTCGAGCAGTAGTTGATTGCGCACGCGATAAAAATATCCCTATCCGTATAGGTGTTAATGCTGGCTCATTAGAAAAAGATATTCAAGAGAAATTTGGTGAACCAACACCAGAGGCCTTATTAGAATCAGCCTTACGCCATGTTGAGATCTTGGATCGTTTAAACTTTGATCAATTTAAAGTGAGCGTAAAAGCATCCGATGTCTTCCTTGCAGTGGAATCTTACCGTTTATTGGCGAAAGCCATTAAACAACCATTGCATTTAGGCATTACGGAAGCGGGCGGTGCACGTGCAGGAGCAGTGAAATCTGCAATTGGTTTAGGTATGTTGTTAGCGGAAGGTATTGGTGATACCTTGCGTGTCTCTTTAGCCGCCGATCCTGTAGAAGAAATCAAAGTTGGTTTTGATATTTTGAAATCGTTACGTATTCGTTCTCGCGGGATTAACTTTATTGCTTGCCCAACCTGCTCTCGTCAAGAGTTTGATGTGATTGGAACCGTTAATGCGTTAGAACAACGTTTAGAAGATATTATCACCCCAATGGATGTGTCTATTATTGGTTGTGTGGTGAATGGCCCGGGTGAAGCATTGGTGTCAGACCTAGGTGTTACCGGTGGTAATAAGAAAAGTGGCTATTATTTAGATGGCGAGCGTCAAAAAGAACGTTTTGATAACGACGCGATTATTGACCAATTAGAAGCAAAAATTCGTGCCAAAGTTGCACAACAAGATCCAAAAAATCGAATTATTTAAGGAAAACTCGTGGCAAAAAATATTCAAGCAATTCGTGGATGAATGACTGTTCCCCAACTGAATCTCCACTTTGGCAATGGATTGAAGGGCAGGTTCGCCAAATTTTAAGCAGCTATGGCTATTCAGAAGTGCGTATGCCAATCGTGGAAAGCACACCATTATTTGCTCGTGCAATCGGTGAAGTCACAGATGTTGTCTCAAAAGAAATGTATACATTCTGGGATAATGATGAACAATTAACACTTCGCCCAGAAGGTACGGCAGGATGTGTGCGTGCTGCGATTGAGCACGGTTGGATTTACAACAATGAACAACGTTTATGGTATATGGGACCGATGTTCCGCCATGAACGTCCACAAAAAGGTCGTTACCGTCAATTCCACCAAGCAGGTGTAGAAGTATTTGGTATCGCAACCCCTGAAATTGATGCTGAGTTAATTATTTTAA
Organism: Haemophilus parainfluenzae; assembly: GCF_900450995.1. Taxonomy (NCBI): domain Bacteria; kingdom Pseudomonadati; phylum Pseudomonadota; class Gammaproteobacteria; order Pasteurellales; family Pasteurellaceae; genus Parahaemophilus; species Parahaemophilus parainfluenzae. Next base: position 1,692,843 of record NZ_UGHY01000002.1, read on the forward strand.
CGGCACGTTTGTGGAAAGCGTTAGGTATTGATCAACATGTCTCTCTTCAATTAAATTCGATTGGTTCATTAGAAGCACGAGCAAACTATCGTTCTGCATTAGTAGCCTTCTTAGAAAATCACCAAGATTTAATGAGCGAAGAAGAGAAAGAACGTCTTGTAAAAAATCCATTACGTATTTTGGATACTAAAAATCAAGCATTACAAGATGTATTGGACGGCGCACCAAAATTATTGGATTATTTAGACGATGAAAGTCGCGAGCATTTTGCGCAGTTATGCGGTCTATTAGATGCGGTTGGTATTCAATATGAAATTAATCCAAAATTGGTTCGTGGTTTAGATTATTATAATAAAACTGTATTTGAATGGGTGACATCAGCATTAGGTGCGCAAGGTACTGTATGTGGTGGTGGACGCTATGACGGCTTAGTTGAACAACTTGGTGGTCACGCAACCAGTGGTGTTGGTTTCGCAATGGGCTTAGAGCGTTTAGTGCTACTCGTTCAAGAAGTGAATAAATCGATTCCGGTAAAAAGTGCGGTAGATATTTACGTTGTTTATCAAGGTGAAGGCACAACATTGGCCGCATTTCAACTAGCGGAAAAACTTCGCTCAGAATTACCGCACTTAAGCACCATGTTGCATTGCAGCGGCGGTAACTTTAAAAAACAATTTAAACGCGCAGATAAGTCTGGTGCGACTCTAGCCCTTGTACTTGGCGAAAGTGAAGTGCAAAATAATCAAGTTGTGGTAAAACACTTACTTGGCGCAGAAGAGCAGCAAACCATTGATGTGGATAATTTGATTGAACACGTGAAAGCCCAATTTTAATTTTAGAAGGATAGGAAAATGGCGTATACCATTGAAGAAGAACAAGAACTGAACCAGTTAAAAGAATGGTGGAAAGACAATGGCAAAACTATTATTGCCGCTTTTATTCTTGGTGTAGGCGGGATGTTGGGTTGGCGTTATTGGCAGTCTTATCAAGCCAATCAAATTATACAAGCGTCTGCTGAATATGATGCGTTAGTTTATACAGCAAACAAAGATGCTGCAGCGCAACAAGCTAAAGTAGCTGAATTTGTGAAAGCGCATGATAAAACCAGCTATGCGGTATTTAGCTTATTAGATGAAGCAAAAGGTTTCGTTGCAAAACAAGATTACGCCTCTGCTGAAAATAGCTTGAAACAAGCAATTGCTCAATCACAAGATGATATCTTAACTTCTCTTGCTGCGCTTCGTTTGTCTGCAGTGCAATTCCAACAAGGTCAATTTGATGCAGCATTAGCAAGTCTAAATCAAGTGAAAAGCCAAGGCTTCAGTGCGCGTAAAGATCTTTTAGCGGGCGATATTCAAGTCGCAAAAGGCGATGTGAATGGTGCTAAAGCAAGCTTTGAGAATGCACAAAAAAGCGGTAACCCGTTAGAAAAACAAATGGCGCAGATGAAATTAAATAATCTGTAATATTTTAATTAGCCCGAATTTCTCGGGCTTTTTTATTGGATTTTTGATCTTATGATTCAGAAACCTATTGTGCCGCCACCCGTCATTTTTATTGGCTGTGCACTTATCATGGCATATTTGCCTAATCCTTACCCGCTCGAAATCAATGTATTAGCAGTTTATTTGATTATATCGGTTTCTTCTGCTATCGCTTTTTTTAGCCTTTGGCAATTCTATAAAAGTAAAGCGAATATCAATCCTATTCACTTAGAAAAAAGTAATGTGTTTGTGGTAAATGGTATTTATCGTTTTAGCCGTAACCCAATGTATTTAAGTTTAGCAGGCTTGTTAGTGGCATGGGCGCTTTATTTACAAAGTGCGGTCAGTTTTCTAGGTGTTTTTCTGTTTATTTATCTCATCACACAATGGCAAATAAAACCTGAAGAATACTGGCTAGAGAAGAAGTTTGGTGAGTCTTATTTAGCTTATAAGAAAAAAGTCAGACGTTGGATTTAACTAATAAAAAAATCGCCTAAAAATAGGCGATTTTTTTATATATTTTGAGAAGCGATTATTTAGCTGCACATCCGCAATCTGCTAATTTTTTAGCAAAACGCTCTGCAACAAAATCCCAGTTTACGACGTTCCAGAATTCTTTGATGTAGTCTGGACGACGGTTTTGGAATTTCAAGTAGTAAGCGTGCTCCCAAACGTCTAAACCTAAAAGAGGGAAACCTTCACAACCTGCGATTTCTTTACCCATTAACGGAGAATCTTGGTTTGCGGTAGAAACAACAGATAATTTACCTTGGTTGATCACTAACCATGCCCAACCAGAACCAAAACGAGTCGCTGCAGCTTTTTCAAATTCAGCTTTGAAGTTTTCTACAGAACCGAAATCACGTTCGATAGCTGCTTTTAAATCACCCTGTAAAGTGGTGCCTTTTTTCAATGATTTCCAGAATAAGCTGTGGTTTGCGTGACCGCCTGCGTTATTACGTAATGCTGTACGTTTTTCAGCTGGGATTTTGTCTAATTGGCTGATTAATTGACCTGAGCACATTTCAGAAAATTCAGCAGGTAAAGTTTCTAACACCGCGTTTGCATTGTTTACATAGGCTTGGTGGTGTTTAGAGTGGTGAATTTCCATTGTTTGTGCATCAAAATGTGGTTCTAACGCATCATAAGCGTAACCTAATTCAGGTAGAGTATAAGACATAATATGTTCCTTTTTTAAATGAAGTTAAGGTAATGTTTTTGATAAAACAACATCAAAAAGTAGTTAAATGGTAGCAGAAAATTTGATTTAGATCAGTAAATCTTTTAATTATTTGATTATCCGATGAATAGACTAGAAAAGCTTAATTTGTTTTAAATCAATAAACACACCAATCTACTTCTAAATAGTTATACCTTTTAGCCCTTAAAATCTCGTCAAAATTCCCCCTTGTGGTAGAATACCTGCTGATTTTTCACAAGATTTTATTTTTAAGGATGAGATTATGTTTCCTGCTCATCAACTTCAATTAGAACAATTAGCGTGCCAGCGTGGCGATCGTGTGTTGTTCACTGATCTTTCACTGCAATTTCAAAGCGGTGATTTCGTGCAAATTGAAGGGCACAATGGTATCGGCAAAACAAGTTTATTACGGATTTTAGCCGGCCTTGCACAGCCTGTAGAAGGTAAAGTGCGGTGGAATTCAGACGAGATTACAAAACAACGTGAAGAATACCATCATCAACTGCTTTATCTCGGCCACCATTCTGGCGTAAAGCCTGAATTAACGGCATGGGAAAATTTAAAATTTTATCAGCAGATTAGTCAAAGCAAACAAGGCACCGATATTTTATGGGATGTGTTGGAAACAGTGGGCTTACTTGGTCGAGAAGATTTACCGGCAGCTCAACTTTCAGCAGGTCAGCAAAAGCGCATTGCCTTAGCGAGATTATGGATCTCTGAAGCGCCACTTTGGATTTTGGATGAACCTTTTACAGCAATAGACAAAAAAGGGGTTGAAGTTTTGACCGCACTTTTTGAAAATCATGCTAAAAAAGGTGGAATGGTGATTTTAACAAGCCACCAAGAAGTGCCAAGTACGTTATTGAACAAAATCAATCTCGCTGATTATAAATATAACTGTTAGATTTTTATGATATTTTTACAGATTATAAAGCGTGAGCTGAAGATTGCGACCCGTAAACAAGCGGAAATATTGAACCCGCTTTGGTTCTTTTTAATCGTGATTACGCTGTTTCCATTGGTGATTGGGCCGGATCCTAAACTCCTTTCTCGCATTGCACCAGGGGTTGCTTGGGTGGCGGCATTGCTTTCTGCGTTGCTGTCTTTTGAGCGCTTATTCCGAGATGACTTTATTGATGGCTCTTTAGAACAATTGATGCTCACGGCTCAACCTTTAGCGCTAACGGCACTCGCAAAAGTTGTTGCACACTGGCTATTAACTGGTTTGCCGTTGATTTTACTTTCACCTATTGCGGCTTTATTGCTTTCGTTGGAAGTGAATATTTGGTGGGCGCTGGTGGTCACCTTGTTAGTGGGAACACCAATTTTAAGCTGCATTGGCGCGATTGGCGTGGCATTGACGGTAGGATTACGTAAAGGTGGAGTATTGCTGAGTTTACTTGTGGTACCATTATTCATTCCGGTTTTAATTTTTGCCTCAGCAATTTTAGATGCCGCTGCGTTAAATCTCCCTTATGGCGGACAGCTTGCTATTTTAGGTGCAATTTTGGCTAGCGCGATGACCTTATCGCCTTTCGCTATTGCAGCGGCACTACGAATTAGTTTAGATAATTAATCACTATTACGGTGAAAGTGCGGTCAGATTTTTAACTGTTTTTTATTTTTTGGAATTAAGGATCTTTTATGTGGAAGTGGTTACATCCTTACGCAAAACATGAAACCCAATATCATTTATGTGGCAAATTAAGCCCATTTTTTGGTGTGATTGCGGTTTTATTATTGGCTGTTGGCATCGTGTGGGGCTTAGCTTATGCACCGGCTGATTATCAGCAAGGCAATAGTTTCCGAATTATGTATGTGCATGTGCCAGCGGCGATTTGGTCAATGGGCGTATATGGCTCGATGGCGATTGCTGCGATTATTGCGTTAGTTTGGCAAATTAAAGCTGCACATCTTTCTATGGTTGCCATGGCGCCAATTGGTGCGATGTTTACCTTTATCGCGCTAGTCACAGGCGCAATTTGGGGTAAACCAATGTGGGGAACCTGGTGGGTGTGGGATGCGCGTTTAACCGCAGAACTCATTCTTTTCTTCTTATATATCGGTGTATTAGCCCTTTATTCTGCATTTTCTGATCGTGCGGTGGGTGCAAAATCAGCGGGCATCTTGTGTATTGTAGGCGTAGTGAATTTACCAATCATTCACTTTTCCGTAGAGTGGTGGAATACTTTACATCAAGGGGCAAGTATCACGAAGTTTGAAAAACCTTCGATTGCAACGCCAATGTTAATTCCACTGATTTTATGTATTTTTGGATTTTTATTTTTATCCATTTGGTTTACGCTCGTGCGTTATCGCGTTGAATTGCTAAAAGAAGACAGCAAACGTCCATGGGTAAAAGAGTTAGCAAGTAAGCTAAAATAGTTTTTCATTTTTATTTTAGGGAGCGGAAAATGTTTTTCCAAAGTTGGAGTGATTTTATCAATATGGGAGGCTACGGTTTTTATGTGTGGCTTTCCTACGGCATTAGCCTTGTGGCAATGAGCATTTTGGCGATACAAAGCGTCAAGGGGCGTAAAGCGGTGTTAAAAGAAGTGTTACGCGAGCAACAACGTGAAGCCCGTTTAAACCAAGCAAATAAAGGAAATACCCTATGAATCCAAGACGTAAATCAAGACTCTCTATCATTATATTTGTGATTTTAGGTATTTCGATTGCAACAGGTTTGGTGCTTTATGCGCTTCGCCAAAATATTGATTTGTTTTATACACCTTCGGAAGTCTTAGAAGGGAAAGATGGAAATCCTGATCAAAAACCTGAAGTGGGCCAACGTATTCGTGTTGGTGGCATGGTAGTCGAAGGTTCTGTTAGTCGAGATCCAAAAAGTCTCAAAGTTCGCTTTGATGTGAATGATATTGGTCCATCAATTACAGTAGAGTACGAAGGTATTCTGCCGGATCTTTTCCGTGAAGGGCAAGGTATCGTTGCGCAAGGTGTACTAAAAGAACCAACCTTATTAGAAGCAACAGAAGTGCTTGCTAAGCATGATGAAAACTATGTGCCGCCAGAATTAGGTGAGAAAATGCAGAAAATGCATAAACCAATGGGGGCAGAATTAAAAGGCGAGAGTGAAGCTGATCGTCGTTATAAAGAAACCCAGCAAAAATCGCAAGAAGGTCGCTAATGATTGCTGAATTAGGAAATTATGCGCTTGCTTTAAGCCTTGCCGTTTCATTCTTTTTAGCTATTTTCCCATTATGGGGGGCTGAAAAAGGTCATTCTCAACTTATGTCATTGGCTCGTCCAATGACTTATGGTTTATTTTTTACTTTAACCATTGCGTTTGCTGCATTGTTTTACCTCTTTGCTGTCAATGATTTTAGTGTGCAATATGTGGTGAATAATTCTAACAGTAGCTTACCGATTTATTATCGTTTATCTGCCGTTTGGGGTTCACATGAGGGCTCATTATTACTTTGGATTTGGTTATTAACACTTTGGGGCGCAGCCGTAGCCTTATTTAGCAAACACTTGCCACAAGAAGCCGTAGCTCGTGTGTTAGGTATTATGGGGATTATTAGTATCGGCTTTTTACTCTTCGTCTTATTTACCTCAAATCCATTTACACGTACATTCCCTGATTTCCCAGTAGATGGCAGAGAACTCAACCCGATGTTGCAAGATGTGGGCTTGATTTTCCATCCTCCATTGCTTTATATGGGATATGTTGGTTTTTCTGTGGCTTTTGCCTTTGCGATTGCCTCATTAATGACAGGGAAATTAGACTCCGCTTGGGCAAGATGGTCTCGCCCTTGGACGATGGCAGCTTGGGTCTTTTTAACACTCGGAATCGTGCTCGGTTCTTGGTGGGCCTATTATGAGCTAGGCTGGGGTGGCTGGTGGTTCTGGGATCCTGTAGAAAACTCCTCTTTAATGCCTTGGCTTGCAGGAACCGCATTAATCCACTCTTTATCGGTGACTGAAAAACGTGGCTCTTTTAAAGCTTGGACTGTGCTTTTAGCAATCCTTGCTTTCTCACTTTGCTTACTGGGTACGTTCTTAGTTCGTTCCGGTATCTTAGTATCAGTACATGCCTTTGCTTCAGATCCTACACGTGGTTTATATATTCTTGCTTATTTGGTTGTGGTAATTGGTGGTTCTTTAACCTTGTACGCTTACAAAGGCAACCAAATTCGTTCGCGTGATAATGCAGAACGCTATTCTCGCGAAACCTTATTGTTATTAAATAACATCCTATTAATGACCGCACTTTGTGTGGTGTTCTTAGGAACGTTATTGCCATTAGTTCACAAACAATTAGGTTTGGGCTCTATTTCGATCGGAGCGCCGTTCTTTGATCAAATGTTCCTGATTATTATGACCCCATTTGCCTTATTACTAGGTATTGGGCCATTGGTTAAATGGCGTCGTGATCAGTTCTCTGAAATTCGTACACCGGTTGTAGTGAGTGTGATTGTGATGGCGATTGCAGGCTTTGCCTTACCATATTTCCTACACAATAAACTCACTGTTAGTGCGGTGCTTGGTACTATGATGTCTGTCATTATTGTATTACTGAGCCTCTACGAAATGAAACAACGTGCAACACACCGTGAATCTTTCTTTAAAGGTGTTACCAAGCTTTCCCGTTCCCATTGGGGGATGATTTTGGCTCACCTTGGTGTAGCCATGACAGTTTGGGGAATAGCCTTTAGCCAAAACTTCAGTGTGGAACGTGATGTGCGAATGGCTGTTGGTGATACAGTGCAGATTGCTAATTATGACTTTAAATTTGCTGGCGTGAGTGATGCAAATGGGCCTAACTATATGGGCGGTCAAGCACAAATTGATATTTCAAAAGAGGGTAAAACGGAAGCAACATTATTTGCCGAAAAACGTTTTTATACCGTCAGTAAAATGCCAATGACGGAAGCGGCAATTAATTGGGGCTTTACTCGCGATCTGTATGTTGCTTTGGGCGAAAAGATAGATGATAACTCATGGGCGCTACGCCTTTACTATAAACCTTTTATCCGTTGGATTTGGATTGGCGGATTGTTTATGGCATTAGGTGGATTGCTCTGTATGTTTGACCGTCGTTATCGTTTTAGTCGATTAGTTAAACAGTCTTAATTGTAATAAGGGGTCATTGCCCCTAGAAATAGATGTGAAATTGATAGTGTTATGAATAAAAAACTACTTATCCCACTTATTGTTTTTCTTGCGGTAGCTGCAGCTTTTTTAGTTCAGTTAGGACGCAATGCGCAAGGTGATGATCCCAAAGCGTTAGAATCAGCTCTCGTGGGTAAACCAGTGCCACAGAAAACATTAACGGATTTATTGGAAAATAAAACCTACGGTAATGAAATTTTCCAACAAGGTAAACCGATTCTCTTAAATGTGTGGGCAACTTGGTGTCCAACTTGTTATGCTGAGCATCAATACTTGAATCAATTGGCTAAACAAGGCGTAACAATCATTGGTATCGACTATAAAGATGAATCACCAAAAGCTGTAAAATGGCTAAAAGATTTAGGCAATCCTTATAGTCTTGTGCTTAAAGATGAAAAAGGTTCTTTTGCATTAGATTTGGGGGTTTATGGTGCACCGGAAACATTTATCGTTGATGGTAAAGGCGTGATTCATTATCGCTTAGCCGGTGATGTGAATGAACGCGTTTGGAATGAAACTTTAAAACCGATTTATGACAAACTCGCGGAGAAACCATAATGAAAAAATCATGGCTTTTTTTAACCGCACTTTGTGTGAGTATCTCAGTGACTGCCTCTATTGATGCACTAAATTTTGCCTCGCCAGAGCAGGAAAAGGATTATCATCAATTAACGCAAGAGCTTCGTTGCCCTCAATGTCAAAATAACAATATAGCCGATTCGAATGCAACTATTGCTGTAGATATGCGTGGCAAAGTATTTGAATTGTTGCAAGAAGGCAAGAAACGAAGTGAAGTCGTCGATTATATGATTCAACGTTATGGCAATTTTGTGACCTATGATCCACCAATGACGACGTCAACAATCGTATTATGGATTGCCCCAATTTTGTTAGTGTTGATTGGCATTTTATTTGTATTTAAACGTAAATCAAAAAAAACAAGTACGGTTAATTCTGACGCGATTTTAGATGATGAAGAGAATGCGCGTTTATCGGTTTTACTCAAAGAAAAGGATAAATAATGAATTTTGCATTAAGTATTATTGCGCTCACTTTAGTCGTAGCATTGATTTGTTTTTATCCATTGTTGCGTTCTGTTAAAGCGAAAGAAGATAAAAAACGTGATGAGTTAAATAAAGCATTGTATTTTTCTCGCTTAAAAGAGATTGAGCAAGATAATCAGCAAGGTTTAGTTGAGAATGTTGAACAACTCAAACAAGAGCTACAGAAAACATTATTGGAAGATATTCCTCAACAAGAAACACAAGCCATCGATAAAAATGCCAAAAATTACGGTAAGTTGTGGTTTGTTTCTGGTTTATTAGGTTTGGCCATTATTGCATCGGGAGCTTATTTCCCTCTGGGATCTTGGAAAGCCGAGGATATGATGGAAAAAACATTGGCAAAATTACCTTACTTCTTTGAACGAATCAAAGAAGAAGACACAAACCCAATGACGGATGCAGAAATGCGGCAATTTTCGACCGCTCTTCGTTTGGATTTACAAAAAACTCCAAAGGATGCTAAAAAATGGTGGTTGTTAGGTCAGGTAGGAATGAATTTAGGTAATGGAAAATTAGCCTTTGATAGCTACCAACAAGCGAATAAACTTGAGCCGGATAATTTAGATTATAAGCTTTCTTATGCACGTATGTTAATGTCTTCTGAAGATCAAACGGATAAACTGAAAGGTAATCAGCTTTTACGTGAGATTATTCGTCAAGACCATTCTAATCCTGAAGCCTTAAGTTTACTGGCTTTCAGCTATTTTGAAGGTGAGGATTATAAAATGGCAGCAGTAACCTGGGCAATGATGTTACGTTTATTGGAGCCGGATGATCCTCGGGTGCCAATGCTTGAGAAGAGCATTCGTGCTGCACGTGATGCCCTTGCTTTACAGGAAGAAGAAAAAGCAAAAAGTGTCACACCGGAGAAATAATGAAATCTCAATTATTAGGTTTTCACCATATTGCAATTATTGCTTCGAACTATGCACGTTCGAAGCATTTTTATATAGATATTTTAGGGACTAAAAAGCTAAATGAAACTTATCGGGCAGAACGAGATAGTTATAAATTAGATTTAAGTTTTCCTGATGGGAGTCAAATAGAGCTATTTTCTTTCCCAAATCCGCCTCAAAGAGTAACCAACCCCGAAGCTTGTGGTTTGCGACATTTAGCATTTAAAGTCGAAAATATTGATGAATATGTCGCTTATCTTTTGGAAAATAGTATTAATTGTGAACCAATTAGAGTTGATGAATTAACAGGAATGAAGTACACTTTCTTCAGAGACCCAGATTATTTACCTATTGAATTATACGAAAATAATTATTAACGTAGAAAATCAAATTATTATGAGTCATATTAAGAAAAAAATTGGGATTTACTCTTTTTGTGTTTTAGCATCATCAGTTGTTTTAGCCGAAGGTAGTAGTGTTGTATATGCAACCAAAATGACAACTCCTGAAAATCATGTCGCTGTGAATATTTCTGAGAGCAACGTGACAGAGACGGTAAAATATATTGATGGAAAGGCGAAGAGAAGTTTAGATCCTACATCTGAAAAAGATATGGCAGAGTTGGCCAATAGTGTTGAGTTTGAAGTATATAAATTTAACGAGAGTGCTTCTTCAAAAACAACTTTTCTTTCACCAGCCGGGATCTGTAGTGGGTTTAAGAGTGATGATGGAGTAGATGTAACAAACTCAAGCAGCTATTATATTAAGCCTAATGATGCAAGTGAATATTATGGCAGCGTTTTAGGAGCGACAATTTATAAAAAAGGTGAAACGAAAAATTCACAGTATGTTCCTGTTTATGCAATAAAGAATGCCAATGTTGCAAAATACATTGAAAAAAATGAAGATCTAAACGTTAGAAAAAAAGCTAATGAGCGGATTAAAGAAGGCAGAGAAACACTTAATAAAGAGGTTTGTAATAAAAGGTAAAATTTATGAAAAAATTAATCTCTATTGCGGCATTAGCTGTTTTGACAGCTTGTACCGCACCTCAAGAAGCTTCTAGCATTGGTAATGGAGCAGCAGTGTATGATATGAACGCAGTGCAGGATTATAATACTCGAGTAATAAGTGGTAACACTGTTACTGCTCGAGAAAAAGCGAGAGTCGCACAAAGAGATAGTGTTCCAAATGAAGTGAATGCAAGCGATCATCGTCCAAAATCAACTGGCTATTCTCGCTATCCTGTAGCGATTATGCCTGCATTTGGTTATTGCCATCACTGCTGGTAATTAAATGACTAAAAAAATTAACCGCACTTGAAAAAGTGCGGTTAATTTTTTTATCTGTTTATAAGCCTAAAATAGATTTCACAAAAGGAATGGTCAGATTTCGTTTAGCTTGCAATGAGGCTTTATCGAGTTGAACTAACGCCTCTTTTAATGTCGCCATATCTCGATCTAAACGAGTAAATATAAAATTGGCAGTCTCATCTGAAAGCATAATGCCTCGCTGATGGGCATTTTGTTTCAATACAGCGAGTATTTGTTCATCGCTGAGTGGAATCAATTGATAACTTTCTCCCCATTTTAAGCGAGAAGCAAGATCTGGTAATTTAACGGGGAGAGCAGTTGGAGATTGAACTGCACTGACAACCAATAAGGTTTTACCATTAGCTTTAATACGATTAAAGAGATCAAATAAGGCTATTTCCCATTCTGAATTTCCAATAACCGCTTGCAAATCATCCAGGCAAATCAATTCTTGCTGTTCTAAATTTTCAAAAACAGCCGTGGAGAAATATTGTGATTTGCTCAATGGAACATAAATCGCACTACGTTGTTGCTGAATATATTCATTACAGAGTGCGCGTAGAAGATGAGTTTTTCCGACGCTTTGGTTTCCCCAAAGGTAGAAAAATTGTTGCTGTAAATCAGTCATATTTTGACGCAAAGAATTGAGCAATAATGCATTATTATCGCTATAAAAATTCTCAAGCGTTTCATCATCAATTTGATGAATAGGTAAAGAAAGTTGCTGATTCACGGATTAACGAGTTGATTTAAAATAAAAAGAAAGGGCTAAATTTTCATTTAACCCTTTTGTTTGGGAAGTTTTATTCTACTTCATTTTTTGCTTTTGGCAAAATCAAGTTCAGTACAATCGCGACGATAGCACAAAGACTGATACCTTTTAGGGAAACAGCATCGCCGACGTTGACAAACATATTACCTATCCCGAAAGTCATCACCACAGAAATAATGCAAAGATTACGAGGTTCGGTTACATCCACTTTACCTTTAATTAAGGTGCTCATCCCGACAACGGCAATTGAACCGAATACCAACATCATAATCCCCCCATTACGATGGTCGGGATAGTAGAAAGGAATGCACCTACTTTACCACAGAAGGAAATTGCAATTGCCCATATCGCTGCCCAAGTCATAATATTGGGATTAAAGTTGCGAGTTAGCATTACAGCACCCGTTACTTCAGCATAAGTGGTATTTGGTGGACCACCTACTAATGACGCTGCAGCCGTTGCGACACCATCGCCTAATAAGGTGCGGTGTAAACCTGGTTTTTTAAGAAAATCTTTACCTGTTACAGAACTGATTGCCATAATACCGCCAACGTGTTCAACGGCTGGTGCGATAGCAATGGGTAGCATATAAAGAATGGCTTCTAAATTAAATTCTGGTTTAGTTAATTGGGGTAATTCAAACCATTTTGCGTCTAAAACAGGTTGGAAGTTAATTAAGCCTAGGAATAGACAAACCACATAGCCAGCAACGATACCAAACATAATTGGAATCAGTTTCATCATACCTTTAGCAAATACCGCAACAGAAAGGGTAGTGACTAAAGTAATCATAGAAACCAATACAGAGTGCTCATAGCTATATGCACTGTTTTTACCTAATGCCATATCCACAGCAACGGGGGCAAGCCCCATACCAATAATGATAATTACGGGACCAACAACAACAGGCGGGAAGATGCGCTCAAGTGCAGCACTACCGCGTAATTTTACTAAGGTTGATAGTGCGAAATAGACTAAGCCTGCACAAGCAAGTCCACCCATTGTGGTTGGGATGCCCCAAGTTTGTACGCCATATTGAATAGGCGCAATAAAGGCAAAAGAGGAGGCCAAGAAAATAGGGACTTGTTTACCAGTACAAAGTTGGAAAAGTAGTGTACCGATACCCGCGGTAAGAAGAGCTGTATTAGAATTTAACCCAGTGATTAAAGGAACTAATACTAAGGCGCCAAAGGCCACAAATAACATTTGTAAACCGACAAACGCTTGTTTGCCCATGCTTTGCACCTCAACAGGTGCGGTTGTAGTTTGATTACTCATTTAGTTTCAACTCTCGGTTTGAATTAACTGAAAGTGCGGTCGGTTTTAATGCTTTTTTAGCTTTTGTGTTTTCACGCACGGAAAAAAGACGGCTATAAATGCCGTCTTATTAAAAGGGAATTATTTCGTCCCAAAAATCTTATCGCCAGCATCACCCAAGCCAGGGATGATGTAGCCTTGTTCATTTAAGTGATCATCAATCGATGCGCAATAAAGTTCGATATCTGGATGTGCTTTTTCTAATGCTTTGATCCCTTCAGGCGCCGCGACTAATACTAATACTTTGATGTGTTGGCAACCTTTTGCTTTTAATAAATCAATTGTGGAGATCATTGAACCACCGGTTGCGAGCATTGGATCCACAACGATAGCTAAACGTTCTTCTAAATCGCTCGCGAGTTTTTGGAAATAAGGAACGGGTTCAAGGGTTTCTTCATTACGATAAATCCCAACCACACTGATACGAGCACTTGGAACATGTTCTAATACACCATCCATCATGCCTAGACCAGCACGTAAAATTGGTACAACAGTAACTTTTTTACCTTTGATACGTTCGATTTCAACTGGGCCATTCCAACCTTCGATAATCACTTTTTCTGTTTCAAGATCGGCAGTGGCTTCATAGGTAAGTAAGCTACCCACTTCAGTTGCAAGCTCACGGAATTTTTTGGTATCAATATCAGCTTCGCGCATCACGCCTAATTTATGTTTAACAAGCGGATGTTTAACTTCAACGAGTTTCATCTTTTTTATCCCTTTTAAAAAACAAATCGAAGAATTCTATATCAGAAATATTGAATTTCCTAGTGTTTTTATTATGACAGTTCGGTATAAAAACAATGATAAAATTGATCGCACTTTGCTATTAAATACATCCACCACAGCTCCCACAGCGCCAATCTTCCTTATTCACCGCTTTATAGAATGCTCGTATGGTTTCTTCTTCTAAAGGGATATTGTGCTCGATAAAAACATCAGAAAGCCAATCGATGTTTTCCACAATCCAATCATCTTCCATTAAGCCTTCTCGGTAAAGTTCATCTTCGGGATCCATGAAATTATAAATATTATTTGTTCCCATATCTTTATCTCGACGTTCAATTGGCAGTACCACAGGTAAACCGAGATAAGTAATGTCCCAATGACCTAGACATAGCGTATTGCCTTTTGATGACCAACTCGCATTGAATGGATTGTCACTCATGTTGAAATGTTATAAAAAAAGTTGAAGGTATGGAGAGTATAGATCTAAAGACAAATTTAATCATACTTAAAAGAAGGTAAATGGTTTGATGGAGATCAAAGTGCGGTCAGAAAATTTAACGGATTTTTCACAAATAAAAAGCGGCCAGTTACTTAGCCGCTTTTGTATGATAATAAACCTAGTTAAGCTGTTTTTTTCGGTTTGAAGAAAATCATCGTAAAGATTTGCCAGAAGAAGGCTAGTGCACCGAAGATGAATACCACATCACCACCTAAACGAACCCAACGTAAGGTATCGAATAATGGTTGTTGCATAAATTCTTCACTACGTGCATACCATAAACCTTCAGAGATACTTGCATATCCTTGGATAACACCGATAGGTAGTAAGCTTGATATGATCATGAGTACTAAACCGCCGTTTAATAACCAGAAGCCCCATTTCATTAACTTATCGTTAAATGGCGTATCTGGACGTAAATAACGAGCGATTAAGAATACGAAGCCTAATGCTAAGAAACCATACACACCGAATAATGCAGCGTGCGCGTGAACGGCAGTCGTGTTCAAGCCTTGAACATAGTAGAGTGAAATTGGTGGGTTGATTAAGAAACCAAATACACCTGCACCTAACATATTCCAGAATGCGACGGCTACGAAGCAGTAAAGAGGCCATTTTAAACGGTCCATCCAAGGTGTTTTTTGTTGCATCGCCCAGTGTTCCCAAGCTTCATGACCTAATAACACTAATGGAACCACTTCAAGCGCAGAGAATGATGCACCTACTGCGATAATTGGTGTGGTTGCGCCAGCGAAGTATAGGTGGTGGAATGTACCAGGAATACCGCCGATTAAGAATAATGCCGCTTCAGTAATGGTTGCCACAGTCGCAGTACGACGTGAAACTAAACCTAAACTTACGAAGATGAATGAAAGCGCTGCTACAGAGAATACTTCGAAGAAGCCTTCTACCCATAGGTGAACTACCCACCAGCGCCAATATTCCATCACAGAAATGTGAGTGTGTTCACCATAGAATAATGCTGGACCATAGAATAAACCGATCGCAATTACTGAGGCGAAGAATAATGCCAATAAGTTTTTATCACCAGGTTGTTTGAATGCGTTCACTGTACCGCGGAGCATTAAGACTAACCAGAATAAGATGCCTGCGAATTTCACTGCTTGCCAGAAACGACCTAAGTCAATGAATTCATAGCCTTGGTGGCCGAACATGAAGCTCCATTCTTCAGGGAGAATATGAGCAATTGCTAAGTAGCTACCAGTGAATGAACCAATGACTAATACCACTAATGCCCAGTAGAGAACATCCACACCCAATTTTTGGAATTTCGGATCTTTACCGCCATTAATGATTGGTGCAAGGAATAAACCACCGGCTAAGAACGCCATTGCAATCCAGAATAAGGCAGCTTGAATATGCCATGTACGCACTAATGAATATGGGAAGTATTGAGAAATATCAATACCATAGAATTCCTGACCTTCAACCGTATAGTGTGCTACAACCGCACCTAATGTGACTTGCAATACGAAAAGAGCAAGCACAGTAAAGAGGTATTTACCTAACGCACGTTGAGAAGGAGTAAGTTGTAATTTTGTGAGTGGATCGAACTCAGGCATTGGTGGTTCTTTTTCATCTTCACGTTTTTTAAATGACCAAATCCATACCACAAAACCAATACCTGCAATGAGGAATACCACACTCGCAATAGACCAAATCACGTTTTCTGGTGTTGGTACGTTATTAATTAACGGTTCATGTGGCCAGTTATTGGTGTAACTTGCGTGAGTGTTTGGACGTTCAGCTGATGCAGTCCATGCTGTCCAGAAGAAGAATTTAGCTAAGTCTTTACGAGCTTGTAAATCAGGAAGAGTATTATCCTTCATCGCAAAGTGTTCACGAGTGACTTTAGTTGCAGGATCATCACCATATAAAGAAATGTAGTATTGTGCAGTTTTTTCTATTGCCGCTAAACGGGTGTTTGAAAGCACAACAGTACCGTTTTCAACTTTGCTACCACGATATTCTTTGGTTAAACGCGCTTTTAATAAAGTTTGTTGCTCATCATTTAAATCAGAGAAGTTTTTACCAAATTCTTGATTCGCTGTAATATCCAACCAGTTAGTTAATTCACGGTGAAGCCAATCTGCCGTCCAGTCAGGCGCTTGGTATGCACCATGCCCCAAATAGAACCTACTTGCATACCACCAGTGGTTTGCCAAGCGGTTTGACCATGTAAAATTTCATCGTGAGTAATCACTTTTTCACCTGATTCTGAAACATATTGTTGCGGAATTGGTGGTGCTTCACGATACACTTCGAACCCATAGTAACCGAGAATGGAGAATGCTCCAATTAATACGGCGACTAATAGGTACCAGAACTTTTTATACTGTCCCATTTTATCACTCCTAGATTATTAGAAAATATCACTTCCTGATGATTAAATGTCGTAGACAATCATCAGAGACTAGATTTTACGCCAAGTAAAATACTTGAGCAATTATATCGGCTATCGATTGATGAAAATATTACCAAAAACTGAGTAATTTAATCGGATAATAGGGGGTGCTAACTAAAAAGATAAAAAATGCGGCCAAAAACCTATTGATTTTTGACCGCACTTTATTTGAAGAGAGGGATTAACGTTTAAACATGCCGCCTAAACCGCCAAGGCCACCTAAGCCGCCTCCGCCCATTAAGCCTTGCATGCCGCGCATCATTTTCGCCATTCCGCCTTTGCGCATTTTTTTCATCATACGTTGCATTTCATCAAATTGTTTCAGCAACTTATTCACATCTTGCACTTGTGTTCCGGAACCTAATGCAATACGACGACGGCGAGATCCTTTAATAATATCTGGATTGGCGCGTTCTTTTAAGGTCATGGAATTAATGATGGCTTCCATTTTGATAAACATTTTGTCATCTACTTGATTTTTGACATGATCCGGTAAGTTTTTCGCACCCGGTAATTTTTCAAGCATCGACATCATACCGCCCATTTTTTTCATTTCACGGAGCTGTTCACGGAAATCGTCTAAGGTGAAATCATCACCTTTCTTGAATTTCTGTGCCATTTTTTCCGCTTTTTCACGATCCACTGAACGTTCTAGATCTTCGATAAGAGAAAGTACATCGCCCATGCCTAAAATACGCGACGCTACGCGATCAGGGTGGAATGGCTCAAGGGCTTCTGTTTTTTCGCCCACGCCAAGGAATTTAATCGGTTTGCCAGTGATTTGACGAATAGATAAAGCCGCACCGCCACGTGCATCACCGTCCACTTTGGTTAAGATAACCCCAGTAAGCGGCAAGGCTTCATTGAAGGCTTTTGCTGTATTTGCTGCGTCTTGACCGGTCATTGCATCAACGGTGAAGAGAGTCTCAATTGGATTTAATGTCGCATGAACTTGCTTGATTTCATCCATCATCTCACTATCAACGTGTAAGCGACCTGCCGTATCGACAATTAACACATCGTAGAATTTGAGTTTAGCGTCAGCAAGTGCCGCTTTGGCAATCTCTACCGGTTTTTGTTTGACATCTGATGGGAAAAAGTCCACGCCAACAGATTGTGCTAATGTTTCAAGCTGTTTGATCGCCGCAGGACGATATACGTCGGCAGAGACTACAAGCACTTTCTTTTTATGACGTTCACGTAAGAATTTTGCTAATTTACCCACGCTGGTGGTTTTCCCCGCACCTTGTAAACCTGCCATTAAAATAACTGCGGGTGGCTGTGTCGCCAAGTTTAAGCTCTCATTGGCTTCACCCATGGCTTTTTCGAGCTCACGTTGAACGATTTTTAAGAACTCTTGGCCAGGTGTTAAGCTTTTATTGACTTCTTCGCCTAACGAGCTTTCTTTTACTTTGGTGATAAATTCACGTACGACAGGTAAAGCAACATCAGCTTCTAATAACGCCATGCGTACTTCGCGTAGCGTTTCTTTAATATTATCTTCAGTTAAACGCCCTTTACCGCTAATGTTGCGTAGCGTTTTGGAAAGGCGATCCGATAAATTCTCAAACATTTTAAATCCTGTTTTTTCTTAAAAAATTGCCGTGATTATACCGAAATTTGGGCGTTTTTCATCATTTCAAATAAAATTATGGCGATCTAGAGAAAAGATCCGTTAAAATAAGAATAATTCCTAGTAAAGAGAAAGCATTATGTGGTTTGCCCTTTTTTCGATTATTTTTTACATTCTTAGTCTGTTATTGATCGTCCCGTTTTTGATGAACTCATCAGAAGGGAAGTTGAGTCAAAGCAAAATTCCATTTTTTCTGACCGCACTTGCCGCAATTATTCTGCATGCTGTTAGCACTTTCCCTTTGTTAGAGGATCTTGCTTCAGGACAAAGTTTTACGCTAATGGAAATCGCTTCCTTAATGAGTGTAATTATTGCCGCATTGGCGACGCTTTCAATGTTTCTCGTTTCCACAATGTGGTTTGTTTTACCGATTGTGTATGCGTTTTCAATCATTAGCTTGATCTTTGCGACGTTCTTATCAAGTCACATTATTCAAATGTTGAATCAGAACACATTGATGTTGTTCCATATTGGCTTGTCGCTGTTTACCTACGCTGTGTGTTTTATTGCAACGCTTTATGTGATTCAGTTAGTCTGGTTAGATCGCAATTTGAAAAAGCGTAAAATTCAATTTTCGCCAGCAATTCCACCATTGATGACAGTAGAACGTCATTTCTTCTGTTTATTTGCGATGGGAGAAGTTTTACTCACGCTGACTTTAATTTCGGGTACTTATCATGTGTTGCAAGCCGTGACCCTAGAAAATCTGCACAAAGCGATTTTTTCTTTCCTTGCTTGGATTAGTTTTGGTATTGCTTGTTTTGGTCACTGGCGATTAGGCTGGCGTGGAAAAAGGATGATTATTTACGCAATTTCGGGTATCATTCTGCTCACGATTGGCTATTTTGGTAGCCGTTTGATTTAGCAAGAATCAAAGAATAAGTAAAAAGTGCGGTAAAAATGACCGCACTTTTTGTTGATTAACAAACAAAAGGATTGACCCTTGGACAGTATCCCCCTTAGTACTTTATTTATTACACTCATTATTTGTTTAGTTTTATCAGCCTATTTTTCCGGCTCAGAAACTGGCTTACTCTCTCTCAATAAATATCGTCTTCGTTTTATGGCGGAACAAGGCAATAAAGGCGCGCAAAAAGCAGAAAAACTGCTCGAAAAGCCAGATACCTTGTTAAGTTTTATTCTGATCTTTAATAACCTTGTTAACATCAGCGCTTCAGCTATTGCAACCATGATTGGTATGCGTTTATATGGAGATGCGGGTGTGGCCATTGCAACAGGTTTGTTAACCTTTGTGATGCTTGTTTTTTCTGAAATTTTCCCTAAAACTGTCGCGGCAATGCACCCTGAAAAGGTGGGATTATTTTCAAGCCATATTTTGCTCTTGCTATTAAAAGTATTTTATCCATTAGTTTGGTTAATGAATCTTTTCACGAAGACATTAATGCGAATGGTGGGTTTAAAACCCGATATGCAAAAACAAGTGATTAGTCGTGAAGAACTTCGTAGTATTGTATCGGAAGCGGGAGAAGCCACGCCGGATGAACAACATCCACAAATGTTGCTTTCTATTTTAGATATGGAAACGGTGACAGTCGACGATATCATGGTGCCACGCAACGAAATTGCAGGAATTGATATTGATGACGATTGGAAAGCCATTATGCGCCAGCTTAATCATGCACCACATAATCGAATTGTGCTGTATAAAGGCAGCCTTGATGAGCAAGTTTTAGGTATTTTGCGTGTGCGTGAAGCGTTTCGTTTGTTATTAGAAAAAAATGAATTTACCAAAGAAACCTTATTACGTGCCGTCGATGAAGTGTACTTCATTCCAGAAGGGACACCACTAAAAACACAATTAGCGAATTTCCGTACGAAAAAAGAACGTATCGGTTTAGTGGTAGACGAATATGGTGACATTAAAGGATTAGTCACTCTTGAAGATATTTTAGAAGAAATTGTGGGTGATTTTACCACCTCTACAGCACCGACTATTGAACAAGAAGTGGTGCAGCAATCTGATGGTTCAATGATTATTGAGGGTTCGGCAAATCTTCGTGATTTGAATAAAATGTTTGGTTGGGAATTAGATACAGAAGATGCTCGCACCTTTAATGGTTTGATTCTTGAGCATCTTGAAGATATTCCTGATGAAGGAACAGTTTGCGAAATTGATGGCTTGCAAATTACGATTTTGGAAGTCAGCGATAATATGATTAAACAAGCAAAAGTGGAGAAGTTGGCGTCATAAATGCCAGATTTTCTGACCGCACTTTTAGCTTAAAAGGTATGTGATTTTAGCAAGGATTTAGCATGACGGATGAGATTCGTTTAACACAATATAGCCACGGCGCAGGTTGAGGCTGTAAAATTTCGCCTAAGGTGTTAGGGACAATTTTACAGACAGAAATCGAAAAATTTACCGATCCGAATTTATTGGTCGGGAACGAAACAGCGGATGACGCAGCGGTTTATGATCTTGGTAATGGTACTGCAATTATCAGTACCACGGATTTCTTCATGCCGATTGTGGACGACCCTTTTGATTTTGGCCGCATTGCTGCAACCAATGCCATTAGTGATATTTTCGCAATGGGTGGTAAACCAATTATGGCGATTGCCATTTTAGGTTTCCCGATTAATAAATTACCGGCAGAAGTGGCACAGAAAATAGTTGATGGCGGCCGTTTTGCTTGTCATCAAGCGGGGATTTCCCTTGCTGGAGGTCACTCGATTGATTCACCAGAACCTATTTTTGGTTTAGCCGTAACGGGTGTAATTGCAACGGATCGTGTAAAACGTAATGCCTCAGCAGAAGCAAATTGTAAGCTTTATTTAACCAAGCCATTAGGTATCGGTGTGCTGACTACTGCTGAGAAAAAAGGCAAGTTAAAACCAGAACATCAAGGCTTAGCAACGGCAGCAATGTGTCAAATGAACCTGATTGGTAGCCAATTTGCGGAAGTTGCAGGTGTAACTGCCATGACGGATGTAACCGGCTTTGGTTTATTAGGACACTTAGCTGAAATCTGTGAAGGCTCAAATCTTAATGCGGTTGTGCATTTTGATAAAATCAAATTATTAGATGGCGTAGCGGATTATATTGCTGAAGGTTGTGTACCAGGTGGAACCAACCGCAACTTTGAAAGCTATGGTCATAAAATCGGCCCTCTTACGGATTATCAAAAGGCGGTACTTTGCGATCCTCAAACTTCAGGTGGCTTGTTGATTGCGGTTAAACCTGAAAGTGAGGCGGAAATTTTAGAGATTGCGAAAAAAGTGGGCATTGAGCTTAGCGAGGTCGGTGTATTAAAACCTAACCAAGAAGGTGTGCTGGTCAAAGTCGAATAAATCATTTTTGTTAAACTAAAAAGTGCGGTGAAATTCACCACACTTTTTTATTCTTTATTTTCCTTGTTCTCTTTATTGTTGGAATACATCGAATCAATGATATGACGATAGCGTTCCATAATTACTTTTCGGCGTAATTTGAGCGTAGGCGTGATTTCACCAAGTTTGACGCTAAATGCCTGAGAGAGTAGCGTAAATTTCTTCACTTGCTCGAAGTGTGCCAGTTCTTTTTGAAGACTTTCGATACGTTGCTCAAACATTTTGATAATTTCAGAGTGTTTGAGTAATTCCATGCGATCTTGATACTTAATATTCAGTTTTTTCGCATATTCTTCTACGCTATCAAAACAAGGTACGATCAACGCTGAAACATATTTTTTAGCATCGGCAATAATCGCAATTTGTTCGATAAATTTATCTTTGCCAATTTTACCTTCGATATATTGTGGTGCGATGTATTTGCCGTTAGAGGTTTTCATCAATTCTTTAATACGGTCGGTAATAAATAAATTACCATCAGCATCAAATTCACCTGCATCTCCCGTTTTTAAGAAGCCATCTTCAGTGAAGGCTTGAGCCGTTTCTTCTGGCTTTTTATAGTAACCTTTCATCACCATGCCACCACGCACCAGAATCTCGTTATTTTCTCCAATTTTAACTTCGGCATTTGGCATCAATTTACCGATAGAATTCGGATTAAAATGATGGTCATCCCAACAAGAAACGGTTGCCGTGGTTTCTGTCATGCCGTAACCGAGTTTGATATTTATCCCAATGCTATGGAAGAAAAGGCCAATGGTTGGTTCTAATTTTGCGCCACCGCAAGGCATCATTTTAATTTGTCCGCCTAGCAATGAACGTAGTTTAGAAAGTACCAGTTTATCGGCAAGAGCATAGCGTTTTTGCAAGAAGAACGGGACTTTTTTATTTTGAGAGAGAAGATCAAAACGTTTTTGTCCCACTGCAATCGCCCAGTGGAAAATCATCTGACGAATAAAAGGCGCTTTTTGGACTTTATCAAGCACAGCAGAATAAATTTTTTCATAGAAACGCGGTACTGCACACATAAAGGTCGGACGAATTTCCGTTAATGATTCACGTACTTGATTGGTGTCTTCGAGATAGCAAAGAATTGCTCCGCGATGTAACACATAGGCAACCCAAGCACGCTCAAAAATGTGGCTGAATGGTAAAAAAGAAAGTGAAACCTCATCTTGATTAACATCTAATGCAATATCATGGGCTTCAAGTTGATGAGCCAAGTTACTGTAATCAAGCATTACGCCTTTCGGTTCACCTGTTGTGCCTGATGTGTAGATGATCGTGAATAAATCATCCATCGTTTTATTTGCTAAGCGAGTTTCAAATTCAGTTTGGAATTCTTCGGTACCTAATTGAATTAAATCTTCCCAATAGCAAGAAAGAGTATTTTCAGTCAGTTGAATTTGTTCTTTCATAGCCACAATTTTTTGTAATTGTGGACACTGATGCGCAATTTCTAACGCTTGATCATATTGTTCTTGATCACCGACAAACAGAATTTTGACATCGGCGTGATTTAAAATAAATTCTGCCTGTTGTGCAGTATTGGTCGCATAAATTGGAACGGTGATGGCGCGAACTTGAAGTGCCGCAATATCTGCGATTGTCCAACGTGACATATTGTTCGCAAAAATTGCAATTTTATCTTGTACTTGAATATTGCAAGCAAGAAAAGCTAATGAAAGCTGATCAAGCTGTTGTTGAAATGAGTTACACGAAATATCTTTCCATAAGCCATTAATTTTATGGCGAAGTGCGGTTGCATTTTGACGAGTTTTTGCCTGTTGGCGAATTCGATTGACGAAATGACGTTCTAAATTCATAAGCCTTATTTGAGCGAACAACTGTACGCTAATATAAACGAAATAAATTTAAAATCTAGTGAAATGTTGTTATTTTGTGAATATAGAATAAATAATAGACATATTTATTTTTCTATTTTTATCTCCGGATGAGAAATAAAGAATTTAAAAATATTGATTAAGTGAAATGGATTGGAAATAAAAAAACCGCTCTAAAAGAGCGGTTAATTTTTTAGATATTTTGATTAGCCTTTGTAGTTGTAAACGTGTGCAACTAAGTCTAATACTTTGTTTGAGTAACCAGTTTCGTTATCGTACCAAGATACTAATTTAACGAAAGAATCAGTTAATGCGATACCCGCATCAGCATCAAATACAGAAGTTAAAGCACAACCGTTGAAGTCTGTAGAAACTACTGCATCTTCAGTGTAACCTAAAACGCCTTTTAATTCGCCGTTGAAAGTTTTACCTTCAGCTGCATCTTTGATTGCTTGTTTGATTTGTTCGTAAGTTGCTGGTTTTTCTAAGTTTACAGTTAAGTCAACTACAGAAACATTTGGAGTAGGAACACGGAACGCCATACCAGTTAATTTACCGTTTAATGCTGGTAATACTTTACCTACTGCTTTTGCTGCACCGGTAGATGAAGGGATGATGTTTTGTGCCGCACCACGACCACCGCGCCAGTCTTTAGCTGATGGACCATCAACAGTTTTTTGAGTTGCTGTGGTTGCGTGAACAGTGGTCATTAAACCATCTTTGATACCGAAAGTTTCGTGAACAACACGTGCTAAAGGTGCTAAACAGTTTGTAGTACAAGAAGCGTTAGACACGATGTCTTGACCTGCGTATGCACCGAAGTTTACACCACGTACGAACATTGGTGTGCTATCTTTAGAAGGACCTGTTAATACGACTTTTTTCGCACCAGCAGTGATGTGTTTACGTGCTGTTTCATCGGTTAAGAATAAACCTGTTGCTTCAACTGCAATATCAACGCCGATCGCACCCCAGTTAAGGTTTGCAGGATCACGTTCAGAAGTAACACGGATAGTTTTACCGTTTACGACTAAGTTACCGTCTTTAACTTCAACAGTACCGTCAAAACGACCGTGAGTTGAATCGTATTTCAACATGTAAGCCATGTATTCAACGTCGATTAAGTCGTTGATACCTACAACTTGGATGTCATCACGATGTTGTGCTGCACGGAATACGATACGACCGATACGGCCGAAACCGTTGATACCAATTTTAATAGCCATAAGATTTTCACCTTCTATTTTTTTAAGTTAAACAAAATCATTGCTCTCACGAGTTCCCGTCGATTATAACATGGGCATTTTGATAAAAAAAAGGGTATATACCACTTTTTTGTGATCTCGATCACTTTTTAATGATTTGTAAAAACAAACGAAAATTTGACCGCACTTTTCATTTTCTTTTTGTATAATAAAAACAAACAACAATAAGAGGTTTCAATTATGTCTCAAGGTAATTTATATATTCTTTCTGCACCGAGTGGGGCGGGCAAGTCATCATTAATTTCTGCGTTATTAGAAAAAAATCAAGGCACGAAAAAAATGGTGTCTATTTCACACACAACGCGTTCTCCTCGACCAGGCGAAAGTCATGGTGTGCATTATTATTTTGTTTCAGTAGAAGAATTTGAAACCTTAATTGAAAAAGGTCATTTCTTAGAATATGCAAAAGTGTTTGGTGGCAATTATTACGGCACTTCATTGCCAGCAATTGAAGAAAACTTAGCAAAAGGCATTGATGTGTTTTTAGATATTGACTGGCAAGGTGCGCAGCAAATTCGCCAAAAAGTACCTTCTGTAAAAAGTATTTTTATTTTGCCGCCATCATTGCCTGAATTAGAACGTCGCTTGGTTGGACGCGGACAGGATAGCAAAGAGGTTATTGCTGAGCGAATGTCAAAAGCAATCAGCGAAATTTCGCATTATGATGAATATGATTACGTTATTGTGAACGATAATTTTGAACAGGCATTGGCAGATTTGCAAAGCATTTTGCAGGCAGAACGTTTGACTAAAGCTTATCAACAAACAGAAAATGCAGACTTAATTCATCAGCTACTAGCAAAATAAGCTTGAATTGAGTACAATATTTCCCCTTTATAGACATTATTTTTAACATCGGAGTAAAACATGGCTCGAGTGACTGTGCAAGATGCAGTAGAAAAAATTGGTAACCGTTTTGATTTAATTTTAACCGCCGCTCGTCGTGCGAGACAATTAGAGTTACATCAAAGTGAGCCGTTAGTGCCGGAAGATAACGATAAACCAACTGTAATCGCATTACGTGAAATCGAAAAAGGTTTAATCAACCAAGAAATCATGGATGCAAAAGAGTATTTAGATGCAGCAGCTTCTCAACGTAACGAAGAAGTGGCAGTAGCGTTAATCGCAGAATAATCTCATTATTAAAGTGCGGTCAAAATTAAAGCTATTTTGATCGCCTAGTCTTTCTCTCTACAAAAAGTCAGGTGTCCTTTGGAATTGTTTGCAGATTTAGATCGAATTATTCAGGGGTATTTGCCCGCCGATAAAATTGAATTAATCAAACGTGCATTCGTCATTGCGCGAGATGCTCACGAAGGACAATTTCGCTCAAGCGGCGAACCTTACATTACTCACCCTGTTGCAGTAGCTTCAATTATTGCGGAAATGCATTTAGACCATGAAGCAATCATGGCTGCATTATTGCATGATGTTATCGAAGATACCCCTTATACCGAATCCCAATTAAAAGATGAATTTGGCGCTAGCGTAGCCGAAATTGTTGATGGTGTATCTAAACTAGATAAATTGAAATTCCGTACTCGCCAAGAAGCACAGGTTGAAAACTTCCGCAAAATGATTTTAGCGATGACTCGAGATATTCGCGTGGTCTTAATCAAACTGGCTGACCGAACCCATAATATGCGAACGTTGGGATCATTGCGTCCAGATAAACGTCGTCGTATCGCAAAAGAAACCCTAGAGATTTACTGTCCATTAGCTCACCGTTTAGGCATCGAGCATATCAAGAATGAATTAGAAGATTTATCTTTTGAAGCAATGCATCCTCGCCGTTATGAAGTACTTAAAAAGCTCGTCGAACAAGCGCGTGGCTCTCGTCAAGAATTGATTCAACGCATTTCTAATGATATTTCACAACGTCTTGATAATGTAGGCATTACAAATCGTATTTGGGGACGTGAAAAACATCTCTATAAAATTTACCAAAAAATGCGCACGAAAGATCAGAAATTCCATTCCATTATGGATATTTATGCTTTCCGCGTTATTGTGAATTCGGTTGATGATTGCTATCGCGGATTGGGGCAAATGCATAGTTTGTATAAGCCTCGTCCTGGTAAAGTGAAAGATTATATTGCCGTGCCACGTGCAAATGGCTACCAAGCACTACAAACCTCGATGATAGGTCCTCATGGGGTGCCTGTGGAAGTCCACTTGCAAACTGAAGAAATGGAACAGGTTGCTGAAATGGGAGTTACTGCTCATTGGGCGTATAAAGAAGGTGGTAAAAACGATAGTACCACTGCTCAAGTACGCGCGCAGCGTTGGTTACAAAGCCTGGTAGATATTCAACAAAACGTGGGTAACTCCTTTGAGTTTATTGAAAATGTAAAATCTGAGTTTTTTCCGAAAGAAATCTATGTATTTACGCCGAAAGGTCGTATCGTTGAATTACCAATGGGCGCAACCGCTGTCGATTTTGCTTATGCAGTGCATTCTGATGTGGGAAATCATTGTGTTGCGGCAGTAGTAGAGCACAAACCTTATCCGTTATCACAAGCTTTAGAGTCTGGTCAAACCGTTGAGATTGTGACCAGCGAAAATACTCATCCAAGCGTTAGCTGGTTAAATTTTGTAGTGACGGCTCGCGCAAGAACCCGTATTCGTCATTTCTTAAAATTATTGCGTGCAGATGATGCCGTTCAAACTGGTAAAAAACAGCTAGAAATGGCCCTAAAACCACATTATCTCTCTGAGGTTTCTGAAGAGAAAATCCAAGCGTTACTAAATGAATTGAACCTCTCAAGCCTCAATGAGCTTTTTGAGGAAATCGGCGTAGGTAACCAAATGTCGAGTATCATTGCTCATCAATTAATGGATGAGGCTATTGAAATTGATGTGGATGGTGTATCTGAAAACACACAAAGTACGCTAACGTTAAGCCGAGATGGCGAAATGAAAGCGTCTTTCGCTCAATGTTGTCATCCAATTCCGGGTGATCCGATCGTAGCATTAAGCACGGCGAAGAAAGGTGTGGTCGTACATCATCAAGCTTGTTCTAATTTAACGTCAGGTAATGCCAAAGATTTCACCGCGGCAAAATGGGAAGAGGCTGAAAGTGCGGTCAATTTTGATGCCGAATTACACATTGAAATGCTTAATGAACAAAATGTATTAGGTAGTCTCATGACAGCGGTCGCGACTTGTGAAAGTAATATTCAAAGTATTTGGACTGAAGAATTAGAGAATAATCTGCTATTAGTCATTATCCAAGTTGGTGCGAGAGATGTCTATCATTTAGAAAACATTATGCGAAAAATCAAACAAATTACCAGTGTGATTCGTTTGAAGCGCAATATTAATGAAGCATAATGAGCACACAACTTCTCGATGCCGTTCCTCTAACCACTTTATCTGGTGTAGGCGCGGCAATCTCCGATAAATTAAGCCGTATTGGAATTCATAATCTCCAAGACTTGCTTTTTCATTTACCTATCCGTTATGAAGATCGCACGAGAATAACACCCATTGCGGATCTTCGTCCTGAACAATATGCCACCATTGAAGGGGTTGTCCAAACCTGTGAAGTTGCCTTTGGGCGCCGTCCTATTTTAACTGTAAGTCTTTCTGATGGAACGAGCAAGATTATGCTCCGTTTTTTCAATTTTAATGCGGGAATGAAAAATAGTTTTCAGATTGGTACGCGCGTCAAAGCGTTTGGCGAAATTAAACGTGGACGTTTTATGGCAGAAATTCATCATCCTGAATATCAAATCATACGGGATAATGCGCCATTGGTTTTAGAGGAAACGCTCACACCTATTTATTCCACAACGGAAGGTTTAAAACAAAATTCATTACGTAAGCTAACCGATCAAGCATTGGCTTTACTCGATAAAATCCAATTAACAGAAGTTTTACCTAATGAATTTAATCCACATCCTTTTAGCTTAAAGGAGGCTATTCGATTTTTGCATCGTCCGCCGCCAGATATCTCATTAGATATTTTGGAGAAAGGACAACATCCCGCACAGAAACGACTTATCTTTGAAGAGCTTCTTGCACATAATCTTGCGATGCAAAAAGTGCGGTTGGGTACGCAGCAGTTTTTAGCGTTGCCATTGCATTATCAAACCGATTTGAAGCAACGTTTTCTTGCGTCTTTGCCTTTTCAACCAACAAATGCTCAAAATAGAGTAGTAGCGGATATTGAACAGGATTTAGCGAAAGATTATCCAATGATGCGACTTGTTCAAGGGGATGTAGGCTCGGGGAAAACATTAGTGGCAGCTTTAGCCGCCTTATTAGCGATTGATAATGGCAAGCAAGTGGCTTTAATGGCGCCGACAGAGATTTTAGCGGAACAGCATGCGAATAATTTCCGCCGTTGGTTAGAACCTTTTGGTATTGAAGTAGGCTGGTTAGCGGGTAAGGTGAAAGGGAAAGCTCGCCAAGCGGAATTGGAAAAAATTAAGTCCGGTGCGGTACAAATGGTAGTGGGCACACATGCTTTATTCCAAGAAGAAGTGGAATTTGCTGATTTAACCTTGGTGATTATTGATGAGCAGCATCGTTTTGGTGTGCATCAACGTTTGATGTTGCGAGAAAAAGGTGAAAAAGCAGGATTTTATCCGCACCAACTGATTATGACAGCAACACCAATCCCAAGAACATTAGCGATGACGGTTTATGCTGATCTTGATACGTCGATTATTGATGAATTGCCACCAGGTCGAACGCCGATTACGACAGTGGTTATTTCAGAAGAGCGTCGTGATGAAATCGTGGCTCGAGTCAAAAGTGCCTGTATTAATGAAAAGCGTCAGGCTTATTGGGTTTGTACGTTGATTGATGAGTCTGAAGTACTAGAAGCGCAAGCAGCCGAGGCCATTTGGGAAGATTTAACGAAAGCCTTGCCGATGCTTAAAATTGGCCTTGTACATGGGCGAATGAAACCGCAAGAAAAACAAGATATTATGGCTACCTTTAAAAATGCAGAGCTCGATTTGCTTGTGGCTACAACTGTGATCGAAGTGGGCGTAGATGTGCCGAATGCCAGTCTAATGATCATTGAAAATGCAGAGCGTTTGGGCTTATCACAACTTCATCAGTTACGTGGTCGAGTAGGGCGTGGCAGTACGGCGTCTTTTTGTGTCTTAATGTATAAACCGCCGTTGGGTAAAGTGTCGCAAAAACGTTTACAGGTATTGCGTGATAGCCAAGATGGCTTTGTGATTTCAGAGAAAGATTTAGAAATTCGTGGTCCAGGTGAGGTGTTAGGTACCAAACAGACGGGGATCGCCGAATTTAAAGTGGTGAATTTAATGCGCGATCGTAAAATGATCCCAACCGTTCAACATTATGCTAAGGCATTAATTGTAAAATATCCGGATGTGGCAGAAAGTTTAATCCGCCGTTGGCTAAATAATCGAGAAATTTATTCGAATGCCTAAAGTGCGGTTATTTTTGAAAGAGTTTTATATAAATGAATAAATCAACGGTGCTTTTCTTTGATTCTGGAATGGGGGGCTTAAGCGTTTATCGAGAAGCGAAAAAGCTGATGCCAGATAACCATTATTTGTATTGCTTTGACAATGCAGGCTTTCCTTATTCAGAAAAATCAGAAGAAACAATTATTCAGCAAACATTGGATATTTGTAAAAAAATTAATCAGAATTATCCACTTGATGCTATTGTGATCGCTTGTAATACTGCGAGTACTGTTGTATTACCGCCTTTACGTGAGCAATTTTCTATTCCGATTGTAGGTACTGTGCCAGCCATTAAGCCAGCAGCAGAAATCTCACAAACGAAACATATTGGTCTATTGGCGACAAAGGGCACGGTTAAACGCCCTTATGTTAATGATCTTATCCATCAGTTTGCCACCCATTGTATAGTTGAACGATTAGGCTCCACTAAGCTGGTTGAAATCGCAGAGCATAAAATCCAAGGGAAATCGGTTGATTTGATTGCATTGAAAAATGAATTAAGTCCTTGGGCCTCAATAGAGAATTTAGATACGATTTGTTTAGGCTGTACGCATTTCCCTTTAATTAAAGATGAAATTCAAATTTGCTTACCTCAAGTGAAGAATTTTATGGACCCAGGATTCGCTATTGCCAAGCGATTACAGTTCTTACTTGATAAATTAGAAGTGCAGTCAAAATCAGAAGTGAAAAATCAGGTTTTCTGTACGCAAGATGTAGAGAATAAACACCAATTAGAACAAGCGTTGGCTCTCTGGGATTTGATGGCATTACCGTTTTAAAATGATTTTTTCTTGTCATGTTGGTGTGTTTGTAAGCAAATAGCAAAAAAATTTACATTTTTTTACAAAAAGATCTTGCAAAGAATCCTGAAGGTCTTATAATACGCCCCACACAACGACGCGCTGTTGTGAAGCTTTATAAAAACCAGTGCGTCGTTCTTTTTTGCTCTTTAACAATGTATCAGACAATCTGTGTGGGCACTTGTTGATTGACTTGTTTTAAAAATATTTTTAATTTTGAAGTCTTAATAGGTGCTAACTAGAAATTCATAATACTTTTTAAGTAGTGACATTTTATGTCAGCAGTATTGAGCGATTGAACTTGAATTGAAGAGTTTGATCATGGCTCAGATTGAACGCTGGCGGCAGGCTTAACACATGCAAGTCGAACGGTAACATAAAGAAGCTTGCTTCTTTGATGACGAGTGGCGGACGGGTGAGTAATGCTTGGGAATCTAGCTTATGGAGGGGGATAACTACGGGAAACTGTAGCTAATACCGCGTAATATCGAAAGATTAAAGTGTGGGACCTTCGGCCACATGCCATAGGATGAGCCCAAGTGGGATTAGGTAGTTGGTGAGGTAAAGGCTCACCAAGCCGACGATCTCTAGCTGGTCTGAGAGGATGACCAGCCACACTGGGACTGAGACACGGCCCAGACTCCTACGGGAGGCAGCAGTGGGGAATATTGCGCAATGGGGGCAACCCTGACGCAGCCATGCCGCGTGAATGAAGAAGGCCTTCGGGTTGTAAAGTTCTTTCGGTAGCGAGGAAGGCATTTAGTTTAATAGACTAGGTGATTGACGTTAACTACAGAAGAAGCACCGGCTAACTCCGTGCCAGCAGCCGCGGTAATACGGAGGGTGCGAGCGTTAATCGGAATAACTGGGCGTAAAGGGCACGCAGGCGGTGACTTAAGTGAGGTGTGAAAGCCCCGGGCTTAACCTGGGAATTGCATTTCATACTGGGTCGCTAGAGTACTTTAGGGAGGGGTAGAATTCCACGTGTAGCGGTGAAATGCGTAGAGATGTGGAGGAATACCGAAGGCGAAGGCAGCCCCTTGGGAATGTACTGACGCTCATGTGCGAAAGCGTGGGGAGCAAACAGGATTAGATACCCTGGTAGTCCACGCTGTAAACGATGTCGATTTGGGGGTTGAGCTTTAAGTTTGGCGCCCGTAGCTAACGTGATAAATCGACCGCCTGGGGAGTACGGCCGCAAGGTTAAAACTCAAATGAATTGACGGGGGCCCGCACAAGCGGTGGAGCATGTGGTTTAATTCGATGCAACGCGAAGAACCTTACCTACTCTTGACATCCAGAGAACTTTCCAGAGATGGATTGGTGCCTTCGGGAGCTCTGAGACAGGTGCTGCATGGCTGTCGTCAGCTCGTGTTGTGAAATGTTGGGTTAAGTCCCGCAACGAGCGCAACCCTTATCCTTTGTTGCCAGCGATTAGGTCGGGAACTCAAAGGAGACTGCCGGTGATAAACCGGAGGAAGGTGGGGATGACGTCAAGTCATCATGGCCCTTACGAGTAGGGCTACACACGTGCTACAATGGCGTATACAGAGGGAAGCGATAGTGCGAGCTGGAGCGAATCTCACAAAGTATGTCTAAGTCCGGATTGGAGTCTGCAACTCGACTCCATGAAGTCGGAATCGCTAGTAATCGCAAATCAGAATGTTGCGGTGAATACGTTCCCGGGCCTTGTACACACCGCCCGTCACACCATGGGAGTGGGTTGTACCAGAAGTAGATAGCTTAACCTTTTGGAGGGCGTTTACCACGGTATGATTCATGACTGGGGTGAAGTCGTAACAAGGTAACCGTAGGGGAACCTGCGGTTGGATCACCTCCTTACCAAAAACGAGAGACAATAAGTGTCCACACAGATTGATTGATATATTGTAGACAATATCGAGCAGAAAGTCGTTATTCCCTTGGGTCTGTAGCTCAGGTGGTTAGAGCGCACCCCTGATAAGGGTGAGGTCGGTGGTTCAAGTCCACTCAGACCCACCACTCAAACTGAGTGAGTGATGAAGGTGAATAAGGTAATAAATAAACGATGACATGGGGATATAGCTCAGCTGGGAGAGCGCCTGCCTTGCACGCAGGAGGTCAGCGGTTCGATCCCGCTTATCTCCACCACTTATCATCGTTAAGTAAATTGAGTAAGTTAATAGTTAAAATACTTTAATGAGTTTATTTAACGATGATAACTGAAAATGTTATTTCTGTTCTTTAACAACTAGGAAACAAGCTGAAAAACTGAAGAGACTTTCAAGTCCTTTTAAGGATAAGAAAAAGTCTGAGTAAGAATAAAATCTTGATTGAACAAAAGCAATCAAGTGTTTAGTTGAAAACACAACATCAAGAATTTTTGAGGTTGTATAGTTAAGTGACTAAGCGTACAAGGTGGATGCCTTGGCAATCAGAGGCGAAGAAGGACGTGCTAATCTGCGAAAAGCTTGGATGAGTCGATAAGAGGCGTTTAATCCAAGATATCCGAATGGGGAAACCCAGTAGATGAAGAATCTACTATCACTTACTGAATCCATAGGTAAGTGAGGCAAACCGGGAGAACTGAAACATCTAAGTACCCCGAGGAAAAGAAATCAACCGAGATTTCGTCAGTAGCGGCGAGCGAACGCGAAGGAGCCTGTTAGTGATAATGACAGAGACAGAGGAACAAGCTGGGAAGCTTGGCGATACAGGGTGATAGCCCCGTACTCGAAGTCCAGGTTATGGTACTAAGCTAACGATAAGTAGGGCGGGACACGTGATATCCTGTTTGAAGATGGGGGGACCATCCTCCAAGGCTAAATACTCCTGATTGACGATAGTGAACCAGTACTGTGAAGGAAAGGCGAAAAGAACCCCGGTGAGGGGAGTGAAATAGAACCTGAAACCTTGTACGTACAAGCAGTGGGAGCCTGAAAGGGTGACTGCGTACCTTTTGTATAATGGGTCAGCGACTTATATTTTGTAGCGAGGTTAACCGAATAGGGGAGCCGAAGGGAAACCGAGTCTTAACTGGGCGTCTAGTTGCAAGGTATAGACCCGAAACCCGGTGATCTAGCCATGGGCAGGTTGAAGGTTGGGTAACACTAACTGGAGGACCGAACCGACTAATGTTGAAAAATTAGCGGATGACTTGTGGCTGGGGGTGAAAGGCCAATCAAACCGGGAGATAGCTGGTTCTCCCCGAAATCTATTTAGGTAGAGCCTTGAGCGGACACCTTCGGGGGTAGAGCACTGTTTCGGCTAGGGGTCCATCCCGGATTACCAACCCGATGCAAACTACGAATACCGAAGAGTGATACTCAGGAGACACACGGCGGGTGCTAACGTCCGTCGTGGAGAGGGAAACAACCCAGACCGCCAGCTAAGGTCCCAAAGTCTATATTAAGTGGGAAACGAAGTGGGAAGGCTTAGACAGCTAGGATGTTGGCTTAGAAGCAGCCATCATTTAAAGAAAGCGTAATAGCTCACTAGTCGAGTCGGCCTGCGCGGAAGATGTAACGGGGCTCAAATATAGCACCGAAGCTGCGGCATCAGACGAAAGTCTGTTGGGTAGGGGAGCGTTGTGTAAGCGGATGAAGGTGTGTTGAGAAGCATGCTGGACGTATCACAAGTGCGAATGCTGACATAAGTAACGATAAAACGGGTGAAAAACCCGTTCGCCGGAAGACCAAGGGTTCCTGTCCAACGTTAATCGGGGCAGGGTGAGTCGGCCCCTAAGGCGAGGCTGAAGAGCGTAGTCGATGGGAAACAGGTTAATATTCCTGTACTTGGTAAAGCTGCGATGTGGGGACGGAGTAGGTTAGGTTATCGCACTGTTGGATATGTGCGTTTAAGTTGGTAGGTGGGAAGTTTAGGCAAATCCGGACTTCCTTAACACTGAGAGATGATGACGAGGCTCTACGGAGTTGAAGTAACTGATACCACACTTCCAGGAAAAGCCACTAAGCGAAAGGCTTTACTAAACCGTACTGAAAACCGACACAGGTGGTCAGGTAGAGAATACTCAGGCGCTTGAGAGAACTCGGGTGAAGGAACTAGGCAAAATAGCACCGTAACTTCGGGAGAAGGTGCGCCGGCGTAGATTGTAGTCCCTCGCGGGCGAAGGTTGAACCGGTCGAAGATACCAGCTGGCTGCAACTGTTTATTAAAAACACAGCACTCTGCAAACACGAAAGTGGACGTATAGGGTGTGATGCCTGCCCGGTGCTGGAAGGTTAATTGATGGTGTAATCGAAAGAGAAGCTCCTGATCGAAGCCCCAGTAAACGGCGGCCGTAACTATAACGGTCCTAAGGTAGCGAAATTCCTTGTCGGGTAAGTTCCGACCTGCACGAATGGCATAATGATGGCCAGGCTGTCTCCACCCGAGACTCAGTGAAATTGAAATCGCCGTGAAGATGCGGTGTACCCGCGGCTAGACGGAAAGACCCCGTGAACCTTTACTATAGCTTGACACTGAACATTGAATTTTGATGTGTAGGATAGGTGGGAGACTTAGAAGTAGTCACGCCAGTGATTATGGAGTCGTCCTTGAAATACCACCCTTTAACGTTTGATGTTCTAACGAAGATTACGAAACGTGGTCTCGGACAGTGTCTGGTGGGTAGTTTGACTGGGGCGGTCTCCTCCCAAAGAGTAACGGAGGAGCACGAAGGTTTGCTAATGACGGTCGGACATCGTCAGGTTAGTGCAATGGTATAAGCAAGCTTAACTGCGAGACAGACAAGTCGAGCAGGTACGAAAGTAGGTCATAGTGATCCGGTGGTTCTGAATGGAAGGGCCATCGCTCAACGGATAAAAGGTACTCCGGGGATAACAGGCTGATACCGCCCAAGAGTTCATATCGACGGCGGTGTTTGGCACCTCGATGTCGGCTCATCACATCCTGGGGCTGAAGTAGGTCCAAGGGTATGGCTGTTCGCCATTTAAAGTGGTACGCGAGCTGGGTTTAGAACGTCGTGAGACAGTTCGGTCCCTATCTGCCGTGGGCGTTGGAGAATTGATTGGGGCTGCTCCTAGTACGAGAGGACCGGAGTGGACGCACCACTGGTGTTCCGGTTGTGTCGCCAGACGCATTGCCGGGTAGCTAAGTGCGGAAGAGATAAGTGCTGAAAGCATCTAAGCACGAAACTTGCCAAGAGATGAGTTCTCCCAGATTATAAATCTGTAAGGGTTGTTTAAGACTAAGACGTAGATAGGCATGGTGTGTAAGCGGTGCGAGCCGTTGAGCTAACATGTACTAATTGCCCGAGAGGCTTAACTATACAACGCTCAAGGGTTTTGGGTGTTGTAATGATACAAAGACGAAACTCAGAGAAGAAAGAGAAAGTATTGAAGGTGAATCAGCTTGTTTGGTTGTGAGACGCTAGAGATAGCGGAGCAGAGAGAAAATAGAAGTTATTAAAGGAATAATCCTGGCGGCGATAGAGCGGTGGTCCCACCTGACCCCATACCGAACTCAGAAGTGAAACGCCGATGCGCCGATGGTAGTGTGGGGCTTCCCCATGTGAGAGTAGGACACCGCCAGGTAGTGAATGTAGAACCCCGAGCTGAATGGCTTGGGGTTTTTGTTTTTAGATTGGATTTTAATAAAATAAAAGTGCGGTAGAAAGTTAGGCTGTTTTTACGTAGAGAATATATAAAAGGGCGTTTATCCCAACTATCTGGGGATAGACTCCTTTAATCTTTTAAGAAAATAGCTTATTCCAGAAAGAACAGACAAATTCTCTTTCTTCTGCAAACGCCGAATCATCAACAATGACAGGATTTCCTAATAAGTTCAGATGATGAATTTTATTACGCAGTGTCACGTAGCAGGATTTGAGCTTTTCACATTCTGTTAGAGAAATAATGTGATATTCTGCCATTGAATCAAAGATACGAACGTTATCAGACCATTTGGTTAATATTGGATTAGCTGGGGCATTCGCAAGCATCAGATACTGGGCGATAAATTCAATATCGGTAATGCCGCCACGATCGGTTTTGATATTAAAAAAGCCATCTTTTGTATGAGATAAATGTTCGTACATTTTTTCACGCATTTCTCTTACTTCGATTTTTAGCTGATTAATATCTCTTTGAGCGGAAAGTACATTACAGCGAATTTTTTCAAATTCTGCTTTTAATTCAGTTTCACCAGAAATGGCACGGCTACGGACAAGCGCTTGTTTCTCCCATGTCCAAGCCTCATTGAGTTGATAGTTTTCAAATGCTTGAAGTGAACAGCCTAATAAGCCAGCATCGCCTGAAGGACGCAATCGCATATCAACATCGTAAAGTACGCCTGCACTGGTATTCATGCTAAAAATGCTAACAATTTTTTGAGCCAGTCTTAAATAGAATTGATTGCTATCAATGGATTTTTTCCCACCAATAGTTTGGCCTTCAACAGCTTGGTATAAAAAGACTAAATCCAAATCAGATTTATATCCGAGTTCAATTCCGCCTAATTTACCGTAGCCAATGACTAAAAAGCCTTTTTCAGTTTTATTTACAAGATGTTCGGGGACCCCAAATCGTTGACTGACTTGTTGCCAAGCAAAATTGACAACGGCATCAATGATTGATTCAGCCAGATAAGTGAGATGATCGCTTACTTTC
Organism: Haemophilus parainfluenzae; assembly: GCF_900450995.1. Taxonomy (NCBI): domain Bacteria; kingdom Pseudomonadati; phylum Pseudomonadota; class Gammaproteobacteria; order Pasteurellales; family Pasteurellaceae; genus Parahaemophilus; species Parahaemophilus parainfluenzae. The sequence continues at coordinate 1,730,630 of NZ_UGHY01000002.1, forward strand.
ATAACAGGCAATACACCGAGAATATCAGCGGCTGCAACACGTAATAAAATAGACTGTTTGAATTGGCGTAAACCGTCAATAAATTGCTCTTCATCGTCTTGCGGTAATCGCAGCATATATTGCTTCAATTCATCAGGGTACTGTGTGAAAGGTAATGGATTACGTAGTGCCTCAGTATTTAATAATTCATCGAGTAGAATAGGGTGGCGAGCCACTTGTTCAGCAATCATCTGTGATTGCGAACATAGTTCAATGAGCTGCTCAATGGCTTGGGGATTTTCTAAGAGTAATTCTAAATATGTCGTTCTACTCGCAATTTTATCGACAATATTGAGGATGCGTGGCAATAAAGTGCGGTAATTTTTTTGCTCAAATATTTGAGTGAAGATATTTGGCAATAAGTGAGCTAAAACTTCTCGACCACGAGAGCCAATAACTCGGCGTGCAAGCCCATCTTTGAATTGAATAAGTTTATCTAAGATATCGGAAATCGCGTCCTCATCAATGTGGTTATCGACTAGCATTTGTTCAATATCATCGAGATCACCTTCTAAAAAATCAATCCACTGATTATTATCATCGCTACGTTCATCTTTTTCTTCACCAATTAATGCATCAAAAACTGACCGCACTTTTTGTTGGTGTGCCTGTAATATTTGATAGAAATCATCCCAGCTTTCAATTTGATAAGATTTTATCGTAGCCTGATTGTTCTCATCTAAATAAGTGTATTCTCGACAAGCAATCATTAATCTAAGGCAATTTTCTTCATCTGTTGGAAGTAGTTGCGTTTGTTGGTCATCAATGGCTTGAAGCACGTTTTCAGTACGACGAAGGAAGATATAAGCTTCTCTTAATTCATGATATTGCTGAGGCGTAATTAAACCAAGATCTCGTATTTCAGGGAGAAGTTTAAGCAATTCATGTTGTTGGAGCTTAATCTCTCGTCCACCTCGAATCAGTTGAAAAACTTGCACAATAAATTCGATTTCTCGAATCCCGCCTGCGCCTAACTTAATATTGTCTTTTAAGCCACGACGACGCACTTCACGCTCAATTTTACCTTTCATTTCACGTAAAGCTTGAATCACACTAAAATCAATATAGCGTCGATACACAAAGGGGCGAAGTAATTGCTGCAAGGTTTTTACATTGGGATCTTGCTCATCTGCGCCTAAAATACGCCCTTTGATCATGGCGTAGCGTTCCCAGTCTCGTCCTTGATCTTGATAGTATTGTTCCATAGCAGAAAAACTTAAGGCAAGTGCACCACTGTCGCCAAAAGGGCGAAGGCGCATATCTGTACGATAGACAAAGCCATCTGGCGTAAATTGATCCAACGCATTAATCAGACGTTGTCCTAAACGGGTAAAAAATTTGGCGTTATCAACGGCTCGTCTTGCTCCAATGGTTTCGCCTTGTGAAGGATAGGTAAAAATTAAATCAATATCAGAGGAGAAATTTAGCTCAAAACCACCTAATTTTCCCATGCCAAGAATATAGAGTTGTTGTGGGTTGCCATGTTCATCACAAGGCGTACCCATTTCTTCGCAAGCTTGTTTGTACAGCCAATCTCTCGCACCAATGATAAGACTCTCAGCAAGTTGAGAAAGACGAATAAAAATTTCTTCTACGGTGGCAAGATTCAAGCTTTGACAGAAACTTAGTTTCGCCATTTCTTGATTTCGAAAATCTCGTAGCGTTTTGTAAAGCTGTTCTTCATTTTGGATAGTGGAGAGTTGGTCAGCTAAACGGCTAGCATAATGTTGACAATCTGAAAATTGAGGAGGTGTTTGCCACCATTGGGCTGAAAAGTGCGGGTGTTTTTTTAAGACTTTTTCCAAGAAATCAGACAGACTGATGGCATAGGTTATTTGTCCGATTGGTGTCATGAAATCTGTTGCGCCTCGCTCGATTTGTTGGGTTATTTCATTAAGATTCATTTCAGGGAAATGTTGGCAAAGCACTTCGCCAAGTTGAATGAGTTTTTCAGTCGAAAGCGGAAGTGAAAGCGCCATAATTTACCCCTTAAAATGTTCGTCAATCTTGCGTAATACGATTTCTTTGGCTTGTTGCAGTTGCAGACTATTTAGCCAATTTAATGGTGTTTTCCAGCCGCGTAGCCAGGTGATTTGTCGTTTGGCTAATTGTCGAGTTGCACAAATACCGCGGAAGACCATTTCTTCATGATCATAGTCACCTCGTAAATATTCCCACATTTGACGATAGCCCACACAGCGGATAGAAGGCAAGTCAGGATGGAGATCTTCTCGTTGATAGAGTTTTTCCACTTCTTCTTGGAAGCCTAATTTGATCATTTTATGGAAACGTTGTTCAATACGTTGATGTAATACCGCACGATCTTCTGGTGCAATAGCGAATTGTAAAAATTGATAAGGCAATTCTTCGCCTTTTTGTTCGGTTAATTCCGTTAATGATTTGCCCGTTAAATAGAATACTTCTAATGCACGATTAATGCGCTGTGAATCATTTGGATTAATACGCTCTGCTGAAGTAGGATCAATTTTTTGTAATTCTTGATGAAGAGTAGGCCAGCCAAGTTCTTGAGCTTTTTCTTCAATCTCTAAGCGTAACTTTTCATCAGCAGATGGAAGGGGTGAAAGTCCCTCAATCAATGCTTTGTAATACAACATCGTGCCGCCAACCAAAAGCGGAATTTTACCTTGTGCGGTAATATCGGCCATTTCTCTGACCGCATCGTCACGAAAATTCATCGCAGAATAACTTTCAGCGGGATCTAAAATATCAATTAAGCGGTGAGGGGCAAGGGCAAGTTCTTCTTTAGAAGGCTTTGCCGTACCAATATCCATACCTTTATAAATTAATGCTGAATCGACACTGATCACTTCCACTGGCAGACTTTGACGTAATTGAATAGCAAGATCTGTTTTTCCTGAGGCCGTCGGCCCCATTAGAAAAAGTGCGGTTGGTTTGGAGTCAGTTTTTTGTGTCATATTATAAATCAGTTAAAAAAGGCTGCCAGTTAATCGGTTTCAGTAATGTATTAAATTTCTCTTGATGAGCTTTATTCAGTAAGCGTTCCGTTTCACTTAATAAGCTGACTGCATCCGCTAATACTTGAATTGGTTTCATCTCTAGCTTCTGACAAAGTGCGGTCAGAAAATCAGGCATATTTTCTAGATGTTCAGCGAGTAGGCTCACCACACATTTTTGTAAATTTTGTGTACGTAAAACCGTAGGCACTTTGTTTAGAGTGAGACGTAGCTGGGCTTCATTTTCAATAAATTCAAAACCACTTTGTTGGAAAAAAGCTTTTTGTTTTTTCCATTGTTCAAATTGTTTTTCATCTAATCGGAAAATAATCGGAATGAGCAACGGCTGTTGTGAAATTTCACCTTGTTGTAAGGTTAATTCATAATTTAAGGTTTGCAATTTAGCTAATGACATCAAATAAAACAGCTGATTTTGTTGTAAAAGCAATGCTTTATTTTCAATCAAGGCTAATGCGCGTAAATAGCCTGGTTCACTTGTCTGTGGGAGTTGTTCAACGACAGGTGCTGTTAAAACTTGAGAATTTTCCGCAGGACGTACTAATTCCCCATATACGCGTTGTTCAGTCTTTGTAGGTTGCTCGCGATAATCATATGACGGAATGTATTCACTACGATTTGAAAAGTGCGGTCGATTTTCTGATTGTTTTTCACGAGATTGATGATAATTTGAAGTGAAAATATTTTGCCCTGCTGCTGCACGATTGGGTTTTGTTTCATAGTACGTTTGATACGAAGCCGAAGGCTCTCTTGCCTCATTTATCGCTGATGCTAAATCTAATTCAGTTTGAGGAATAGCATTGAGTGCATTTGTTACGCCTTGGCAGATAAAGTCATGAATTAAGCGAGCTTGATGGAAACGAACTTCATGTTTTGTAGGGTGTACGTTGACATCGACATCATGTGGATTGAGGTCGATAAATAGCACAAATGCAGGGTATTGCTCAGTATGCAAATGCTCCGCATACGCTTGACGAATGGCGTGGGTGATCACTTTATCACGCACCATTCGTCCATTGATATAGCAATAGCTCAAATCATTTTGAGAACGTGTAAATTCAGGTGTCGCCACCCAGCCAGAAAGATGCAGATCATCATGTTTCCAATCAATGCGCAAGGCATGTTGAACAAAATCATCGCCACAAATGGCGGCAACACGTTTTAGTTGTTGTTCTTCATTCGTTGCAGGACGATATTGTCGAATCATTTTGCCGTTATGTGTGAGCGTAAAAGCAATATTGAATTTTGCTAAAGCAATTCGGCGAATGACTTCATCAATATGAGCAAATTCTGTTTTATCAGTGCGTAAGAATTTACGACGAGCAGGCGTGTTAAAAAAGAGATTCGCGACTTCAACTGTTGTGCCGACAGGATGAGAGGCGGGTTTAATTGTGGTTTCCATCTCTCGTCCCTGTGCATAGACTTGCCATGCTTCATTTTGCTCCACTGTGCGAGAGGTAAGTGTGAGACGAGAAACCGAGCTGATACTGGCAAGGGCTTCACCGCGGAAACCTAAACTTAAAATGGCTTCTAGATCATCAAGATCGGTAATTTTACTGGTTGCGTGTCGAGCCAGCGCAAGGCTTAATTCTTCTTTAGGAATGCCACTACCGTTATCTCGAATACGAATCAGACTGGCACCGCCGTTTTCAATATCAATATGAATTTTATTGGCACTGGCATCAAGGCTATTTTCCACCAATTCTTTCACCACAGAGGCAGGGCGTTCGACCACTTCACCGGCGGCAATCTGGTTAGCCAGCTGTGGAGAAAGAATTTTGATTGCCATAGGATTCCTTATTTTTCTTTAAGTTTGATTTTTTGCCCAGTTACGACTTTGTCGTTTTTCAATGTTGGGTTCAGTTTTAAAAGACGATTAACTGGTACATTGTATTCACGAGAGATAGCATAGATAGTTTGATCTGCTTTCACCGTATGGTAAAGCGGGGTTTCTTTCTTGCCATCATCTTTCTTTTCATTTCCTTTTGAAGAAGCGTCTTTTTTATCGTTGCCTTTTTTCTCTGGCTCTGTTTTAGTCTCAGCTTTTTCTTGTCTTTTATCTTTTTTAGAAACGGCTTTTTCAGCTTCAACAATTTTGCTGTTTTTCCCTTTGTCATCGGCTTTGGCTTTATCATCCGATTTAGGTTTTTCTTCTACCTTTTTACCTTTGCCGTTATCAGGAATTTTAATGGTTTCATTCAGCCAAAGTTCTTTACGTTTAAGTTTATTTAACTCAATAATTTCACTGACTTTCACATCATATTTGTTCGCCAAGCTACCAATGCTTTCACCTGGTTTTACTTTATGACGTACGCCGCTATCTTTGATATCGGAAGGGCGGTCAGATTTTTCGATGTTTTTATTTTCTTCTTTAGTTGGTTCTTCCGCTTTTTTGCCTTTGCCATTATCAGGAATCTTAATGGTTTCATTTAACCAAAGTTCTTTGCGTTTCAGTTTATTTAACTCAATGATTTCACTGACTTTGACATCATATTTGTTTGCTAAGCTACCAATGCTTTCGCCTGATTTCACTTTATGGCGAATACCGCTGTCTTTCACATCGGAAGTGCGGTCAGATTTTTCATTATTTTTGTCGTTTGATTTTATCGCTTTGGTGTCTTGCTCATCACTAGGTGGAACAGCAATCGCTTTTAAATTACCATTGCGATAAGCGACTAAGCCTTCATAAATCATATAAGCAATACGACGACGATAAGCAATGGTATTCAGTTTTTGTTCTTCTTCCATATTGGACAGGAAACCTGTTTCCACCAGAACAGAAGGAATATCGGGTGAACGCAATACGCCAAGGCTTGCATGTTGTGGCGTGCTACGACTTAATGAAGTCACGCGAGCAAAGCGACGTAAAATGCTGTTACCAAGTTCATAGCCTGTACGTTGGCTGTGACCAAATTGCAGGTCGAGTACAGTTTGATCTAAATATTTGTCATTGTTATTGGAAAGTACTTTTCCTGCACCACCTAAAAGCTCAGAGCGTTTTTCATCATCTTCTAACCATTGACCCATTTCATCGTTGGCGCGACGATTGGATAGCACCCAAACAGATGCACCACGTTGGTCTGCATTAAGAGAGGAGTCTGCATGGATAGACACGAGAAAATTCGCTTTGTATTTACGTGCAATTTCAGAGCGTTCTGGCACAGAAATGTAGTAATCGCTACTGCGTGTTAAGACGCCTTTGAAATTAGGATCTTTATCTAATAAGGCTTTTAATTCTTGCGCGATAGAAAGGGTGACATTCTTTTCATAAATGCCGAGATTTTTTCCGATTGCACCGGGATCTTTACCGCCATGGCCGGGATCAATGGCAATTGTCCATTGTGGCGCGGCAAATACGGTAGTAGAAATTAGAGAAAATATTCCAAAAAGAAACGAAAATTTTGCTTTCATGTAAGTCAGTTTTATAGTTGTGTCAAAATATGCTCACTCACTGAGTTTTGAGCAATTAGCGTAATGTTTCGAGCATCGTCGTAATAATCAATATTCACCAATAAATCAGCCTCAGGCAAAATGCCCTCACCTTTTTCTGCCCATTCGATTAAGCAGATACAATTTTGGCTGAAATAATCACGAATACCCATAAATTCTAATTCTTCGGGATCGGCAAGACGATATAAATCAAAGTGATAAATCATTTTTCCTGCAATGCTATATTCTTCCACTAACGTATAAGTAGGACTTTTGACATTGCCTTGATAGCCTAAACCTTGCACCATTCCGCGAGTCAGGGTGGTTTTCCCTGCGCCGAGGTCGCCATTGAAATAAAGCACAATAGCGTTATCTTTCGGTTGTTTTACAAGCACTTCTGCGAGTTTTTTACCAAAACGGAGCATCGTGCCTTCATCAGGAATGTATTGGGTTAATTCGGTCATTCTTAGAGTGATTTTTTAGGTTAAAGTTTCTGAGGAATTTTATCGTATTTTGAAGGGAATATGTAGGGAAAATACAATAAAAAATCCGCTGCTTTTCAGCAACGGATTGAGAATTTGGAGCGGGAAACGAGGCTCGAACTCGCGACCCCGACCTTGGCAAGGTCGTGCTCTACCAACTGAGCTATTCCCGCAGGGCATTCATGTGAAAATTTGGAGCGGGAAACGAGGCTCGAACTCGCGACCCCGACCTTGGCAAGGTCGTGCTCTACCAACTGAGCTATTCCCGCATTTCACATTGGTGAATGAGGCATCATTATACGAAAAAATTTATTCAACGCAAGCGCAGATTTCGCAAATGATTGAGTTTGCCTAAGTTTTCATCAACCCAGATTAATAAAGTGCTCACGGTAGTAAGATAACTCTTTAATTGATTCACGAATATCATCAAGCGCTAAATGAGTATTGCCTTTTTTGAACCCATCTAAAATCTCTGGTTTCCAGCGAGAAGCCAATTCTTTTAATGTACTGACATCCACATGACGATAGTGGAAATAATCCGCTAAATCAGGCATATATTTATAAAGAAAGCGTTTATCTTGTGCGATGCTGTTACCACAAATCGGTGAAGCACCTTTAGGTACCCAACGTTTTAAAAAATCTAATGTTTGTAATTCTGCTGCACGTTCGGTGAGTTTGCTCGCTTTGACACGGTCAACTAAGCCATTTGCCGTGTGGGTTTTTACGCACCATTCTGACATTTTGTTTAATAATTCATCACTTTGATGCACCGCAATCACAGGTCCTTCAGCTAAAATATTGAGATCTTTATCGGTCACAATGGTCGCGATTTCAATAATGCGTTCTTTTTCAGGATCTAATCCTGTCATTTCTAAATCGATCCAAATCAGATTTTGTTTATCTAATTGCATAATATAAGGTATCCTATAAACATTTTTAATCCCGTTTATTTTAACGAAAAACATCGGAAAAAACGACCGCACTTTATGAGCAAACGTAAACTAACGCAAAATCAAACTCGTCGAATTCAATCAAATAACGCGAAAGCCTTGCATCGCCACAAGAAGAAAGAAGTGGAATGGCAAGATGATATGCTAGGTGAAAGCCAAGATGGGGTAGTTGTTACGCGTTATTCGGTTCATGCAGATGTGGAAAATGCACAAGGGGAAATTTTCCGTTGTAATTTACGTCGTACACTTTCTAGTCTCGTGGTTGGAGATAAAGTGATTTGGCGACAAGGTAATGAACAACTTCAAGGTGTGAGTGGCGTGATTGAAGCCATTCACCCAAGACAAAATGAAATTGCTCGTCCAGATTATTATGATGGGTTGAAACCAATCGCGGCCAATATCGATCGTATTATTATTGTTTCTGCGGTTGTACCGGTACTTTCACTCAATATTATCGATCGTTATTTAGTGGTGTGTGAAAATGCGGGGATTGAACCTGTCATTGTGGTGAATAAAGGCGATTTACTGGATGCTGAGCAAGAGCAGGAAGTGGAAAGCCAGTTACAGATTTACCGTGATATTGGTTATCAGACCATCATCATTTCTGCTGAAACCGGAAAAAATATGGAAAAATTGACCGCACTTTTAAGTGACGGAACATCCATTTTTGTGGGGCAGTCAGGGGTAGGCAAATCCAGTTTAATTAACCATATTTTACCAACGGTCAATGCGCAAGTCGGTGGCATCAGTGAAACCTCAGGCTTGGGGCAACATACAACCACCTCTTCTCGTTTATATCATTTGCCACAAGGCGGCAATTTGATTGATTCACCGGGTATTCGTGAGTTTGGTTTATGGCATTTGGAGCCAGATCAAATCACCAAAGGCTATCGTGAATTTCAATATGTCTTAGGTACGTGTAAATTCCGAGATTGTAAACATTTGAATGATCCTGGCTGTGCATTACGTGAGGCAGTTGAAGCAGGTCGGATTTCACCAATACGCTATGAGAATTATCATCGCCTCATTGAAAGCTTGAGTGAGACGAAATCACAACGCCATTTTTCTGCGTAGTATATCTTTTACTCAAATTAGGTATGCAAACGTTTAAATTTTGTGATGTAGCTCAATTTTTTTTGTGTTTTGCCTTGATTATTGGGTATTTAATAGCGATACTACCGACAATTTATAGATTAGATTGCTTAAATTTTACTATTACTAAATAGAGGTAACATTATGTTCTCAAAAGATGTAGAAATTACAGCCCCTAATGGTTTACACACCCGTCCAGCAGCGCAATTTGTGAAAGAAGCAAAAGCCTTTGCTTCTGATGTAACAGTCACTTCTGGTGGAAAAAGTGCAAGTGCGAAAAGCTTATTTAAGCTACAAACCTTAGGTTTGACGCAAGGAACTGTAATCACCATCTCGGCGGAAGGTGAAGACGAACAACAAGCCGTTGAACATTTAGTAGCATTAATTCCTACTTTAGAATAATTGACGATAGCCACAGGATTCCTATTCTATGGCTATTTTTTATTTAGCCTTTAATAAATTATTTCGGAATGTAAAATTATGATTACAGGTATCCCAGCATCGCCAGGTATCGTTTTTGGTAAAGCTTTAGTATTAAAAGAAGAAAAAATTGTTCTGGATTTCCAAAAAATTTCAGAAGATCAAATCGAGTCAGAAGTTGCTCGTTTTTATGCGGGCCGTGAAGCAGCAGTTGAGCAACTTAATTCTATTCATCAACGTGCATTAAAATCTTTAGGAGAAGAAAAAGCGGCCATCTTTGAAGGCCATTTAATGATCCTTGAAGATGAAGAATTAGAAGAAGAGATTATTGATTATCTTCGTTTACATAAAGTAAATGCGAGTGTCGCTGCAAGTAAAATCATCGATCAACAGGTTGAAATGTTATCTGAAATTGATGATGAATACTTAAAAGAACGTGCAGGTGATATTCGTGATATCGGTAATCGTTTAATCAAAAATATTTTAGGTATGCACATCGTCGATCTTGGTGATATTGCCGAAGAGTCTATCCTTGTGGCTTATGATTTAACTCCATCAGAAACCGCTCAATTAAACTTAGAAAAAGTATTAGGTTTTATCACTGATATTGGTGGTAGAACCTCTCACACCTCCATTATGGCTCGTTCACTTGAATTACCGGCCATTGTTGGGACAAATGATGTCACAGCGCGAGTGAATACCGGTGATTATCTTATTTTAGATGCCGTGAACAACCGTGTTTACGTGAATCCGACTCAAGCTGAAATTGACGAATTAAAAACACTAGAAGCAAAACTTGCTGAAGAAAAAGCAGAATTAGCGAAATTAAAAGATTTACCGGCAGTGACCCTTGATGGTCATAAAGTCGAAGTGGTAGCGAATATTGGTACGATTCGCGATTGCGAAGGCGCACACCGTAATGGTGCAGAAGGGGTAGGTTTATACCGTACAGAATTCCTCTTTATGGATCGTGATCAATTACCAAGCGAAGAAGAGCAATTCATTGCTTATAAAGAAGTGGTTGAAGCAATGGAAGGGCGTCTAGTGGTATTACGTACCATGGATATCGGTGGTGATAAAGAGCTCCCATATTTAAATTTACCAAAAGAAATGAACCCATTTCTTGGATGGCGTGCAATCCGTATTGCCCTTGATCGTCGTGAGATTTTACATGCGCAATTAAGAGCGGTATTACGTGCTTCTGCATTTGGTAAACTAGCCGTGATGTTCCCGATGATTATTTCGGTAGAAGAAATTCGTGAGTTAAAATCTGTGCTTGAAAGGTTAAAAGCCGAATTACGTGCAGAAGGTAAGGCTTTTGATGAAAGCATTCAAGTAGGTGTCATGGTTGAAACGCCATCTGCAGCAGTGAATGCGAAATTCTTAGCGAAAGAAGTAGATTTCTTTAGTATTGGTACAAACGATTTAACCCAATATACCTTAGCCGTTGACCGTGGTAACGAATTAATTTCTCACTTATACAATCCAATGTCACCTTCAGTGCTTGGTTTGATTAAACAAGTGATTGATGCCTCTCATGCTGAAGGTAAATGGACTGGTATGTGTGGTGAGTTAGCTGGTGATGAACGTGCGACCTTATTGTTACTTGGTATGGGCTTAGATGAATTTAGTATGAGTGCCATTTCAGTACCACATATCAAGAAATTAGTGCGTCATGTGAGTTACCAAGAGGCGAAAGCATTGGCAGATGAAGCATTACAAAAACCAACCGCAGCTGAAATTGAGCAATTAATTCAAGCTTTTTTAGCAGAAAAGTCGTTAAACTAGATACAAAAACAGAGTTTTACGTTAAAATACCAGCCATCTTTAATAGATAGGAGATTAAAATGGGCTTATTTGACAAATTATTTGGTTCAAAAGAAAACAAATCAGTGGAAGTAGAAATTTATGCGCCACTTTCTGGTGAGATTGTGAATATCGAAGATGTACCAGATGTTGTTTTCTCTGAAAAAATCGTGGGTGATGGTATCGCGATTCGCCCAACAGGTAACAAAATTGTTGCGCCTGTTGATGGTGTAATTGGTAAAATTTTTGAAACTAATCATGCTTTCTCAATGGAATCAAAAGAGGGAGTTGAATTATTTGTTCACTTCGGTATTGATACTGTTGAGTTGAAAGGTGAAGGGTTTACCCGAATTGCTCATGAAGGCCAAAACGTAAAACGTGGTGATACAATTATTGAATTTTATTTACCAACATTAGAATCAAAAGCCAAATCAGTTTTAACACCAGTGGTTATCTCTAACATGGATGAAATTTCATCTATTGAGAAAAAATCGGGCGAAGCGATTGCTGGAGAATCTATTGTTCTAACTTTAAAGAAATAAGATTCACTGATTAAAAGATCCGCTTTAAATGAGCGGATTTTTTTATACTTATTCTTTTTGAGGAAGGTAAAAATGATTTATCGATTAACGGGCCAAGTACAGCATTATGCATGGGGCGGAAAAAACTATATTGCCTCACTGATTGGATTATATTTAGCGAAAGATCAACCTTGTGCTGAATGGTGGTTAGGCGCGCATCCATCAGCACCTTCTGAAATTGAGAATGTAACAGGTAAACAATCCCTTATTGAATTTTTATCGCAAAATCCGACCGCACTTGGGCAAGCAAGCCGCCAGCAATTTGGTGATGAACTCCCTTATTTGTTAAAAATTTTAGATGTTGAAAAACCGTTGTCGATTCAATTGCATCCAACTAAAGCACAAGCTGAAAAGGGATTTGAGGCTGAAAATGCAAAAGGTGTATCACTCACTGATAGCACACGGACTTATAAAGACCGAAATCACAAACCAGAAATGATGATTGCCTTATCTGATTTTTGGCTTTTACATGGTTTTAAAACAAAATCTCAAATACTTGCCACATTAAATGTGCGCCCCTCTTTGCAACCTTTGGCTGAGAAACTTGGCACACAAAACCTTGCTGAATTTTATGCGGATGTAATGTTGGCGGATCAATCCACGCTCGCAAATTGGCTATTACCTATTATTGAAGCTAACCAACAGCCTTATAAAAATGGCGAGTTGGCGTTAGATAACCCTGATTATTGGGTGCTATATACGATGGAAGCCATGGCGATTTCACCTGAAAAATTAGATGCAGGCTTAGTGTGTTTTTATCTCTTTAATATTGTGCATTTAAAAGAAGGAGAGGGCATTTTCCAAGATGCGGGTATTCCTCATGCTTATCTTCGCGGACAAAACGTGGAGTTAATGGCCTGTTCTGACAATGTGATTCGTGGTGGCTTAACACCAAAATATGTCGATATTGTCGAATTATTAAAAATTGTGGATTGTCGTGAAGTAACACCTCAAATTATCTCAGCGGCACCTCAAAATCAGTCAGAATTTACTTATAAAACGCCAGTAAACGATTTTGCTTTAGCTCAAATTCGTGTTGAACCAGAACAGCATACTAAAGTAAATCTTCAAAGTGCGGGTATTTTGTTAGTGATGCGAGGCGAGCTAAAAATACAAGAAAAATCAGCTACACTTACCTTGAAACAAGGTGAGTCAGCATTCATTACAGCGGATTCTAACGTTGAGATAATGAGTGAAAAAGGCGGTTATGTCTTCTTGGCAAAATTGCCATAAAAATTAATGTGATAAGTATCACGATTTGTAAACTTATCGCTAGATTAGTCGAAGATTTTAGGTATAGTGAGCGTCATTCAGGCGCCCTTTTTTATGTGTCTAAATTGCATTGGGAGTTTTTATGTTGTTGCCTCGCTATTTTGAAGATCCGCAAACCTTGCACGTGAATACCACACCACATCACGCTTATTTTATTCCTTTTTCTTCAACTGAAAGTGCGGTCAAAAAGACACGAGAATTTTCCCCTTACTTTACCTTACTAAATGATGAATGGGATTTTGCTTATTTTGAAAGCTATACTCACTTGCCTCAAGATTTCCTTCATTTTTCCTTTACGGATAAAATCCCCGTTCCTTCCAATTGGCAAAATTATGGTTACGATAATCATCAATATACCAACGTAAATTATCCTTTCCCTTTTGATCCCCCTTATGTGCCCATTGAAAATCCTTGTGGTTTGTATCATCGCGTTTTTAATGTCGAAATCAATGCCGAAAAACGGTATCTCTTAAATTTTGAAGGGGTAGATAGCTGCTTATTTGTCTATGTGAATCAACAATTTGTGGGCTACAGCCAAATTAGTCATTGCACCAGTGAATTTGATATCACTGACTTTTTACAACAAGGGGAAAACCACTTACATGTTCTCGTGTTGAAATGGTGTGATGGCAGTTACTTGGAAGACCAAGACAAATTCCGAATGTCTGGTATTTTCCGAGATGTTTATCTATTAGAACGAGAAAAAAATTACTTACAAGATTTCTTCATTCAAACGCAATTTAATCAAGAATTTACCAAGGCTCGATTACATGTGGCCTGTCAGTTTACAGAATGTGAACAACCTATTTCTTGGCAATTATTTGATCCTCAAGGTAAATTGATAACTGAACAAGAGGGACATGCTTTTCATGCTGAAATTGAAAGTGCACAATTATGGCATGCGGAGAACCCTCGTTTATACACGTTGATTTTGCAATATGGATCAGAGGTGATTTGCCAAAAGGTCGGCTTGCGTCATATCGAAGTGAAGAATGGGGTAATGTTATTTAATGGGCAAGCGATTAAGTTTAAAGGTGTTAATCGCCATGATAGCGATCTGAAAACGGGTTATGTCATTAGTCGAGAACAAGCATTGCAAGATTTACGCTTAATGAAACAGCATAATTTTAATGCCATTCGCACAGCGCATTATCCTAATGCCCCTTGGTTTACAGAATTGTGTGATGAATATGGTTTTTATGTGATTGCGGAAAGTGATATTGAATCACACGGCACGAATGCAGTCTATGTTGAGTCACCCGAAACCAGTATTTTGTTAGGGGTAAAAACAGAGATTGATCATGAAGCAATTCGTCAAAAAACAATCGACAATTATTGCTATATGGCTCGAAGCCCTGAATTTAATCAAGCCATTTTAGACCGCACTTATGCCAATATTGAGCGAGATAAAAATCGGCCTTCTGTTGTGATTTGGTCATTGGGAAATGAAAGTGGCTACGGTGAGAATTTTGAGCAAGCGGCCGCTTGGGTAAAACAACGTGATCCAAGTCGTTTAGTGCATTATGAAAATGCGATCTTTCAACATTCAGCCCATCAAAATGATACATCCAATTTAGATTTTCATAGCGAAATGTACACCAGCACGGAAGAATTGGATGCTTATTTTGCCGATGCCCAAAATCAAAAGCCGTATCTTTTCTGTGAATATTTGCATGCGATGGGGAATTCTTGCGGGGACACGGAAGATTATTTCCAAACTATGGAACGACATGCAGGCGCTTGTGGTGGATTTGTGTGGGAGTGGTGTAATCATTCGCCTTATTTGCCAAATTCAAGCAAGATGGGCTATGGCGGGGATTTTAATGACACACCGAATGACGGTAATTTTTGTGCCGATGGATTAGTGACGGCAGACCGTCAAATTCAAAGCAATTTGTTGGAATACAAAAATGTGTATCGTCCACTTCGTGCTACCTTAAAAAATGGTCATGTTGAACTCAAAAATTATTTGGATTTTACAGATGCGGCAGAGGCCATTTCGATTCATTATCAAATCACCGAAGATTTTGCTGTTATACAAGAAGGTCAAATAGATGATTTAAACATTGCGCCAAAATCAACCGCACTTTTGCCTTTAATATTGCCAACAAGTAGCGGTTCATTACAAATGTTGACCTTAACCTATCATCAAAAAACAGAAGCAGGTTTAATTCCCCGAGGCTATTGTTTGGGATTTGATCAGATTATTTTGTCGGCGCAATCACAATTATCCACAAATGAACTCAAATCAAATATCCAATCAATTTCTGTTTCAGAATATGCCAATTTAATTTCAGTTAAAGCGGCAGATATTGAATACCAGTTTGATCAATATAAAGGCACTATTCAACAAATTAGCAAAGATGGCGAGCCTTGGTTAAATCAACCAGCCGATTTTAATATTTGGCGAGCGCCTTTGGATAACGATAGTTTAATGAAAGCACATTGGCTTGCTGCAGGTTACGATCGTGCGACGAGTCGTGTTTATGATTACCGTTTAACCAAGCAGGAAAGTGCGGTTGAAATTACCTTTAAATTAGGATTGGTTGCCGTATCAAAAGCACGAATTTTGACATTGAATGTAGTGTATCGTATTGAACAAAATGGATTACTTCGTATCAATATTCATGCTGAAAAACAACCGCATTTGCCATTCTTACCACGCTTTGGCTTGCGTTTCTTCCTTAATCAAGGATTCAATCAAGTGGAGTATGTAGGCTATGGACCAACGGAAAGTTATCTGGATAAACATCACGCCACGACTTTTGGTCGTTATAAGACAACGCCAGAAAGTAATCATGTGCCTTACTTAAAACCACAAGAAAATGGCAGTCACTATGGTTGTCGTGAACTGAAGGTGGCGAATTTGTCAGATTGCTTTACCGTGCAAAGTGGTATGTCTTTTAGTATGAATATTTCCCCTTATTCTCAAGAAGAATTGGGCAGTAAAAAGCACCAATATGATTTGGAGAAAAGTAGCAGTACGATCTTGTGTGTGGATTATAAAATGAGTGGAGTAGGTTCCAATTCTTGTGGACCCGCGTTAAAAGCGCAATATCGTTTGAATGAAACAGAATGGGATTGGGCAATCTCGTTGCAAATTAAATAAGATGAAATATAAAAGTGCGGTTAAAATGATCTGACCCCAAAAAGTTAGACTGTTATTTAAAGGATTGTTTTCGATATTGTATCGGACTCAGTCCTTTTAATTTTAGTTGAATCCGTCGATGATTATAGTAATCCAAATAATCTCTGACAGCATCAACTATCTCTTCTTTTGTTTTAAATTCCCGACCATAAAAACATTCCGTTTTTAATCGCCCAAAGAAACTTTCCATCGCGGCGTTATCTAAGCAATTCCCTTTTCTCGACATACTTTGAATGATGCCATGTTCAGCCAAGATTCGACGATAAGCTACCATTTGATATTGCCAGCCTTGGTCTGAATGCAAAATGACACCACAAGCCTTATTTAATCCTTTGACGGCTTGCATTAACATGTCCTCTACTTGTGCCCAGTTTAGGGAATAGCTGAGATTATATGAAACTATCTCATTGTTAAATAAGTCTAAAATTGGAGATAAATAGACTTTACTCCCATCTTTCGCCTTAAACTCTGTGATATCGGTCACCCATTTTTGTTTCGGGGCCGTTGCACTAAAATCGCGTTCAAGATGATTCGGTGCAATCACCCCTATCGTGCCTCGATAGGTCGTAAATTTCTTGCTTTTTCTTGACTGCACTTGAAGCCCAAGTGTCTGCATTAAACGTTGAACTTTTTTATGATTCACGCCTGGCAAGCTGGCATGAACTCGTCGGTAGCCATAATCAGGATGATTGGCTTTGATGCGTTTAATGGCCTTTTTCAGCTGCTCATCCTTATCCGGTTTAATCTGAAGTTTAGCAAAAAACGTACTACGCGCTAACTGTGCAAAACCTAAAAGCCATTTTAACGGATAGCGTGTTCTTAACCTTTGGATAATTTCCGTTGCTCGGCTTCGTCCTGAAGTCTGAGCCTTCTCAACTCCTTTAGGTAGGCCACCTCCGCTTCAAGCTGTAAAATTCTCAGGCGTAAACGGTCTTCTTCAGTTTTGGGTGGCGGTGGCATTTTTGCATATTTGGGTTTCATCGGCGGTCGTCCTGATGGTTTACGGGGAATCAGTCCTTTTATGCCACTTTTTTCAAACCGTTTCAACCATGTCCCGACTAAGGCGTTGGAAGGAATATTGTAAAAACGCGCGGCTTCTCTAATACTCATTTTCTCATTCAAAATAGGTTGGAGAGCCTGTAATTTAAATTCGATTGTGTAGTGTTTACCCATAAAAAAATCTGCACCTCAATTGTTGGTTTGTTGAGTCCAACTTTTGGGGTGCAGATCAAATTGACCGCTCTTTTATATTTTTAGCAATAATTAAGCCACAACGTTAAATTGTTCTTTCATTAATGCTTCGAAATCAGTGCAACCACCGATTGGTTTTTCATCGATAAAGATTTGTGGCACAGTTTCCACTTCTTTACCGACAGATTTTGATAAATCTGCTTTAGAAATACCTTCAGCGATAATATCTACATAGCGATAATCGAAATCCGCTACTTCACCTTTTAATTTTTCAGCAAGGTTTTTTGCACGTACACAATAAGGGCAGCCTGGACGACCAAAAATAACTACGAACATAAAATTTTCCTTTTATTTAAATAAAAATTCACCCTAATTCTACTCTATTTCCACAAAAGCAGAAATCATTTTTCAGGATTATTGTGATTGGTGTAATATATCAACACCTCTTTTCATAAGGATATAGCTGAATGAAATTATTGATGCTTTGCCGTGAGCCTCGCCTTTATAGCTGCCAGCGTTTAAAAGAAGCAGCAGAAAGTTGCGGGCATCAAATGGATATTTTGGATCCTAATCGTTGCATTTTAAAACTCGACAAAAATCAACCGCACTTTTCTTTGTATTATCAACAAAATGCAGAAAGTGAGCTTTATTTATTGCCTGATTATGATGCTGTACTACCACGCTTTGGGACGACAAGCACCCAAATGGGGTGTGCAGTATTGCGACATTTCCAAGGAAAAGGCGTCTATTGCCTTAATAAAGAACAAGCATTTTTAGCCGCACGCGATAAATGGCGTAGTTTGCAGATATTATTGGAGCAAGGTATTGCAATACCAAATTCAGTCTTATCCGGTTGTGAAGTTGATCCTAAACAAGCCATTAAGCAAATAACCGCTCCAGTGATTATTAAAACCTTAAAAGGTTCACAAGGTATTGGGGTGATCTTGGCTGACCGTCCACAAAGTGCGGTCAGTATTTTAGAAACGTTAAAAGATGCGAATGTCCCTGTTTTGTTACAAGATTTTGTCGAAGAGGCAAAAGGGACTGATATTCGCTGTTTTGTGATCGGTGATAAAGTGGTCGCCACAATGCAGCGTATTGGACAAGATGGTGAGTTTCGTGCAAATTTTCACCGTGGTGGCGCAGCAGAAAAAATTAAACTCACTGAAGAGGAAAAATCTATTGCCATTCGAGCCATTAAAGCCTTAGGGCTTGTTGTAGCTGGTGTTGATTTGATTCGTTCAAAAGAAGGTTTATTGGTGCTTGAAGTAAATGCTAGCCCAGGGTTAGAAATGATTGAGAAAACCAGTGGCATTGATATTGCATTGCAGATGATCTTGTTTTTAGAACAGCAAGTGAAACAATAAAAAAAAGGGCGAATCATATCATGTTCGCCCTTGTTGTTTATCCTTTTGCGTCTTGTTTAAAATCGTAATTTGGTGGTAATTCCGGCGTCGTATTTTCTTCATCAAAAGGCTCGCTTGCGGGTTGATGTTGAAATTCTTTGCTATCGTGAGCCGGTTTTTCTTTACCTAATAATTGAGGTTGTAATTTGATAAAACTACTTTTATCTGAAAGCCATACATCAATAAACGCTTGTGTGAATTTTTGATCGAATTCATGATCTAACACGGTATCATTCAACACAAAATAGCCTTTATCCGCTAAGGCAACAAAATTTAAGATGTCGTTTGGTGAAAAATCAGGGAAGATTTCCTGCATTTTTTTGAGCCATGCCGTAGTGTCATCTTTACTTAAATTTTGTGATTCCATTTCTTTGGTTAAAGCAATGGCAAAATTTTTCCCTTCAACTGGTTTTTCATATTTAATCGAAAACATTAACGGACGTTCATTTTTTTCATAGGAACCCGTTTCAGAATATAAGCCGACAGTATAAACATGGAATGGCCCCCATGTGTATTCAGCATTGCCGACCGGTTGCCATTGGGCAAAAAGTGCGGGGGAAAATAAGGCTGAAATGGCAGCAATAATAAATTTCAGTTTCATAGTTTTTTCATGTCAAAAATATTACCGTGATTATAACAAAAAAGTCCTTTAAAAAAACACAAATAAAAAGGCAGGTATACCTGCCTTTGACATCAAATTATTGGGGGAGTTTATTTTAAGCTACCCACCATATCTTCAGGACGAACCCATTTGTCGAAATCTTCGGCTGAAACTAAGCCTAAGTTAATCGCTTCTTCACGTAAGGTTGTACCATTTTTGTGTGCAGTTTTTGCAATTTTCGCTGCATTTTCGTAACCGATATGGGTATTAAGTGCGGTTACTAACATCAATGAATTTTCCAATTGTTGTTTAATGCGAGGGTAGTTCGGTTGAATACCGGTTGCGCAGTGTTCATCAAATGATACGCAAGCATCACCCAATAATTGTGCAGATTGTAAGAAATTCGCCACCATGACAGGGTTAAATACGTTTAATTGGAAATGACCTTGTGAGCCAACGAACGCGATAGTAGTATCGTTACCGAATACTTGCGCACACACCATGGTTAACGCTTCACATTGAGTAGGGTTCACTTTACCTGGCATGATGGAAGAACCTGGTTCATTTTCAGGAATTAAGATTTCACCGATACCAGAACGAGGGCCTGATGCTAATAAACGAATGTCGTTTGCAATTTTGAATAAGCTCATCGCTAATTGTTTAATTGCACCATGTGTTTCCACAATCGCATCGTGAGCTGCTAACGCTTCAAATTTGTTTTCAGCAGTCACGAATGGTAAGCCAGTGAATTTTGCGATGTAATCCGCCACTTTCACATCATAGCCTTTTGGTGTGTTCAAACCAGTACCCACTGCAGTACCACCAAGTGCTAATTGGCTTAAGTGCGGAAGGGTGTTTCTTAGTGCGCGTAAACCGAAATCTAATTGTGCGGCGTATGCAGAGAACTCTTGACCTAATGTCAATGGGGTGGCATCCATTAAGTGAGTACGGCCAATTTTTACCACATCTTTAAATTCTGCTGATTTTTGTGCGAACGTTTTTTGTAGACGTTCCACACAAGGAATGGTGTGTTCAACCACTTTTTTGTATGCGGCAATGTGCATCGCAGTTGGGAAAGTGTCATTTGAAGATTGTGATTTGTTTACATCATCGTTTGGATGGATGAATGATTTTTCACCTAATTTACCGCCATGTAAAACGTGAGCACGGTTCGCTACCACTTCGTTCACGTTCATGTTTGATTGTGTACCTGAACCAGTTTGCCAAATGACTAATGGGAATTGGTCGTCTAATTTCCCTGCCAGGATTTCATCACAGGCGGTCGCGATTAAATCACGTTTCTCTGCAGGTAATACACCTAAATCAGAGTTTGCGAAAGCAGCGGCTTTTTTCAAATAACCAAACGCTTCAATAATTTCGTGCGGCATAGAGGCAGCCGGACCAATTTTGAAGTTGTTACGGGAACGTTCGGTTTGTGCTGCCCAGTATTTATCTGCAGGAACTTGAACTTCGCCCATAGTGTCTTTTTCAATACGAAATGCCATGTGATACTCCTATCATCGAAAATAAAAATAAATCTTCGAAATTCTAACACCTACGAGTTATGAATGGAATGTAACATAAAGGTTAAAAGTTACTTTTGTGATGTAGATCATAAAAGTGCGGTAAAAAATTTCCGTGTTTTTTCTATTTACGTTAATCACTTTGTTGATGATTTATTTTTTAGTGCTTTTTTGATAAAATTCGCCAGTTTACAAAACGATAAATGGGGAAGTCACAATCATGGCAAAAAACGCACAATTTTATCTCTTAAATCCAGAAAAGAAGATAACCGTTGAGCAACTTGCCTGTGATCTTGCCGCTCAAGCGTGGCGTTTAGGCAAGCGAGTTTTAATCGCGTGCGAAACAGAAGAGCAAGCATTTTTAATTGATGAAGCATTATGGCAACGGGATCCGAATGAGTTTGTTCCTCATAATCTTTCAGGCGAAGCAACACAATATGCACCGCCAATTGAGATTAGTTGGAAAGGCAAACGCAATGCCCAACGTCGTGACTTACTGATCAATTTGCAAATGGAAGTGCCGGATTTTAGCCACAGCTTTACACAATTAATTGATTTTGTACCGGTAGAAGAAACGCAAAAAGCTCAAGCGCGTGAACGTTATAAACAACTGAGACAGTTAGGCTGGACGTTGAGCACGGAGCAGGTATAACGATATAAAAAAAACTCTTTGCCAAAGAGAGGGATGGTTACAAAAAACACTTAAAAATTGACCGCACTTTATGAACGATATTACCTTTTATCAACGCTTCGAAGCCGATATTCTCGCAGGACGTAAAACCATCACCATTCGAGATAAATCCGAAAGCCACTTTAAAGCAGGTGATATTTTGCGTGTTGGGCGCTTTGAGGATAATCAATATTTTTGCACCATTGAAGTGTTAAGTGTATCGCCGATTACTCTTGATGAACTGACAGAGCAGCATGCGAAGCAGGAAAATATGGAGTTGGATGAATTGAAAGAGGTGATTCAGAGGATTTATCCAAGGGAAATAGAATTTTATTTAATTGAATTTAAATTATTGAAGGAAATGTTATGAATAAGCCATCATGTTTGTCTAGGATTAATTTTGTCATTTTATTATTTTTGCTTTGCACTTATTTAGGTTTTATAAATCCTAAAAGTTGGATTGATAATATACATAGCAAATCAGGAATAGAGGTTATCACCCCAATTCAAGCATTAGAAAACAAAGTTACAGAACTCAAAAGAACAGTTGATACTAGTAATGTTTTTTGGGGAAACGAATATCATAACTTAATTACTAAAGAAGAGTTCAATAAGTACCAACATCTGTCAAAAAGTACTGTCGATTGGATTATAGGCTCAATTAAAAATCTACAAGGTAATATAAATTTGAGTAACCAAATTGCTTATTGGAGGTCTGAATATGAAAAAAAATATTGTGATGATAACAATTATATTAATAGAGATGTATGTAAGAACATAAATACGCATTTGTTTAATTTAGAACAAAAGTTATCAAAATAATAGGTATTTGTAGGGTGCGCGTAAGTGCACCATATTTGAAAATAATTTGGTGTACTTACGCGCACCCTACCTAAAGAAGAGAGCAACAATGACACAAAAATTTGAAATGGCAGACCGTTTTAATCCGTCTGCGGTAGAACAAGCCCTTTATCAACATTGGGAAGAGAGCGGTTATTTTAAACCGTCTGAAAATGAAAATGCGCCGAGCTATTGCATTGCAATTCCACCACCGAACGTAACAGGTTCTTTGCACATGGGGCACGCTTTCCAACAAACCTTAATGGATACCTTAATCCGTTTTAACCGTATGGAAGGGCATAACACCTTATGGCAAGCGGGTACAGACCACGCGGGTATTGCGACCCAAATGGTGGTGGAACGTAAAATCGCGGCAGAAGAAGGTAAAACTCGCCATGATTATGGTCGTGAAGCGTTCATCAACAAAATTTGGGATTGGAAAGCCTATTCTGGCGGCACAATCAGCCAACAAATGCGCCGTTTAGGTAACTCAATCGACTGGGAACGTGAGCGTTTCACCATGGATGACGGTTTATCTAATGCAGTAAAAGAAGTGTTTGTTCGTTTGCACGAAGAAGGCTTGATTTACCGTGGTAAACGTTTGGTAAACTGGGATCCAAAACTTCATACCGCAATTTCTGACTTAGAAGTAGAAAACAAAGAGAGCAAAGGTTCCCTTTGGCATTTCCGTTATCCATTAGCAAACGGTGCGAAAACGGCAGATGGTAAAGATTATGTAGTGGTGGCAACCACCCGTCCAGAAACCATGTTGGGCGATACGGCTGTGGCGGTGCATCCTGAAGATGAGCGTTATCAATCTTTAATCGGTAAAACGGTGGTTCTGCCGTTGGCAAATCGTGAAATTCCAATTATTGCCGATGAATACGTCGATCGTGAATTTGGTACTGGTGTGGTGAAAATTACTCCAGCGCACGACTTTAACGACTACGAAGTCGGTAAACGTCACAGCTTGCCGATGGTTAATGTCTTAACCTTAAATGCGGATATCCGTGCTGAAGCAGAAATTATTGGTACTGATGGCAAACCACTTGTAGGCTATGAAGCGACGATTCCTGCTGATTACCGTGGCTTAGAGCGTTTTGCTGCCCGTAAGAAAATCGTGGCAGATTTTGAAGCACTAGGTTTATTAGACGAAATTAAACCGCACTATTTGAAAGTGCCTTATGGCGACCGTGGCGGCGTGCCGATTGAGCCTATGCTAACCGACCAATGGTATGTGAGCGTGAAACCGCTTGCTGATGTGGCGATTAAAGCGGTGGAAGACGGCGAAATTCAATTTGTGCCGAAACAATATGAAAACCTTTACTTCTCTTGGATGCGTGATATTCAAGATTGGTGTATTTCTCGCCAACTTTGGTGGGGACACCGTATTCCGGCGTGGTATGACGCAGAAGGAAACGTTTATGTCGCGCGTAACGAAGCAGAAGTGCGGTCAAAATACAACTTAGATTCTGCGGTTGAACTCAAACAAGATGAAGACGTGTTAGACACCTGGTTCTCATCAGGTTTATGGACGTTCTCTACCTTAGGCTGGCCAGAGCAAACTAAAGAACTCAAAATGTTCCACCCAACGGATGTGTTAATCACCGGCTTCGACATCATCTTCTTCTGGGTTGCACGTATGATTATGTTTACGATGCACTTCGTGAAAGATGAAAATGGCAAACCACAAGTGCCATTCAAAACCGTGTACGTAACGGGCTTAATCCGTGATGAACAAGGTCAAAAAATGTCGAAATCGAAAGGTAACGTGCTTGACCCAATCGATATGATTGACGGTATCAGCCTTGAAGATTTACTTGAAAAACGTACTGGCAATATGATGCAGCCGCAATTAGCAGAGAAAATTGCTAAAGCAACGCGCAAAGAATTTGCTGAAGGTATTTCAGCTCACGGTACAGACGCATTGCGTTTCACATTAGCCGCATTGGCTTCAAACGGCCGTGATATCAACTGGGATATGAAACGTTTAGAGGGCTACCGTAACTTCTGTAATAAATTGTGGAATGCAAGTCGTTTTGTATTAACAAATGAAAAATTAGATTTAAGCGAAGGCGAGATCGAATTCTCATTAGCCGATCGTTGGATTCAATCGGAATTTAATCGCACAGTGGAAACTTTCCGTAATTCATTAAGCCAATATCGTTTCGATCTTTGTGCCAATGCGATTTATGAGTTTACTTGGAACCAATTCTGCGACTGGTATTTGGAATTGACTAAACCGGTATTTGCAAGTGGCAATGCAGCACAAATCCGTGCGGCAAGCCAAACTTTGGTTCATGTGTTAGAAAAATTATTACGTTTAGCGCATCCGCTTATTCCATTTATTACCGAAGAAATTTGGCAAAAAGTGAAAGGATTCGTGGACATTACTGCTTACAGCATTATGCTACAACCTTTCCCACAAGTGGAAGAGAACGGCTTTGATCCTGAAGCAGAAGCTGAAATTGAGTGGTTAAAAGAAGTGATCGTTGCGGTACGTAATATTCGAGCAGAAAGCAACATCGCACCAAGCAAAGGCTTAGATTTGTTATTCCGTAATTTAAGTGCAGAAAATGCAAAAATTCTCGAAAAACAGACCGCTCTTTTAAAAGCGATGGCGAAATTAGACAACGTTCAAGTGTTAGCCGTAAACGAAACAGCACCACTTGCGGTAGCGAAACTTGTTGGCAATGCTGAATTGCTCGTCCCAATGGCTGGCTTTATCAATAAAGAAGCAGAGCTTGCCCGTTTAACCAAAGAGATTGAAAAATATCAAAATGAAGTTAAACGTATCGAGAACAAACTCAGCAACGAAGCTTTCGTGGCTAAAGCACCTGAAGCAGTGATTACGAAAGAACGTGAAAAACAAGCGGAATACCAATCTGGATTAGAAAAAATCCAAGAGCAATATAAAGCGATTGAAGCGTTGTAGTCTTTAAATAAAAAAAAGCGGTTAGATTTAAAATCTGACCGCTTTTTATTTTCTTAAATATTGTGGTAAGTAGAAAATCTATTCTAGTTATTCAATACTTCAAGCAATGCTTGAACAGGGTGTTTCAAGATGGCTTTTTCATATCGCTTCACTTGGCTACGGCAAGAGTAGCCGGTCGCGAGGCAATGATTTGGATCTTTACCTTGTAATTTTTTGCCCCATGATACGTCGTAAATATCTTTTGATATGGTTTGATTTTGAACTTCATGGCCAAATACACCCGCCATACCACAGCAGCCGACTTTTTCAACATTCAAGGTTTGTCCAAATTGCGCAAAAATATGCTGCCATTCTTTCGGACTGTTTGGCATAAAGGTAGATTCAGTACAATGAGGGAATAAATGCCACTCAAAAGTGCGGTCAGATTTTGCAATATTTTTCACCGCACTTTGTAATGCGTTACTTTCTAATTGATTGGTCAGCCATTCATGTGCTGTGAGTACATGGAAATCACCGCGAGAATCACCTAAAGCCTCTTTATATTCATCACGATAAGAAAGCACAATAGCTGGGTCTACGCCGACCAAAGGCACATTTAATTTGGCGACGCGATTTAAAAACTCCGCTTGTGTTTTAGCGGTTTTACTAAAGCGAGCTAAAAAACCTTTAATGTGCATGGCTTTGCCATTTGGTTTAAAAGGCAGAAGGATTGGATCGAATCCTAATTTTTGCGTGAGAGCCACGAAATCCCGTACCACTTTGGCATCGTAATAAGAGGTATAAGGATCTTGTACGATAAAGAGTATATTGGTTTTTTCGACGGCACTGAGACCTTCCAATTCTTCTAATTTTTTGCCTTGATAGCCAATTTCGACTAATTGTTGTTGAAGGTTTGGCTCTGAAAGGAGAGGCAAATCAGTCATGCCTAGTGTTTTTTCAACCAAGCTTTGAGTAACTTTCAGTTTGGTGAAATAATTGAATAATGCCGGTTTTTTCGCCATATAAGGTGCAGCAACTTCTAAATTCGCCACAAGATGATCTTTGGCTGGGCGCAAATAACGACTGTGGTAGAAATGGAAGAATTTCGCACGGAAACTTGGTACATCAATTTTAATCGGGCATTGGCTTGCGCAGGCTTTACAAGCCAGGCAAGTATCCATTGCGGCTTTCACTTCATGTGAGAAGTCATACTCACCACGCCATTTCTGTACGCTATTACGGAAACGTTCCACAAGTGCGGTCAATTTGACTTGTGTTTTATGAAAATCTAATTGATCAGGCGATACGTTTTCATTGACCATTAATCGCAACCATTCACGTACCATAGCGGCTCGTCCTTTTGGCGAGAATACGCGATTTTTACTCACTTTCATGGAAGGGCACATAATGCTGTGCTCATCAAAGTTAAAGCAAAGCCCGTTACCGTTACAGTTCATCGCGCCTTTGAATTCGTCTCGCATCTGAATCGGGATTTGGCGATCATTGTCCGCACGCATTGGCGAGAGAATGGAATAGAGTTCCGCATCGCTCTTAAGTGGCGTACAGATTTTACCTGGATTCAGACGATTGTTTGGATCAAATAAAAATTTCACATAACGTAATTCTTGCCAAAGTTCAGGTGTAAAGAATTTCTCGCCATAATGAGAACGTACACCTTTACCGTGTTCCCCCCATAGTAAACCGCCGTATTTCACCGTGAGTTCTGCCACTTCATCTGAAATTTGTTTAAAGAGTTTGACTTGTTCTTTATCGCATAAGTCTAAAGCCGGGCGAACGTGCAATACACCAGCATCCACATGGCCAAACATCCCATATTGCAGATTGTGACTATCTAATAAGGCTCTAAATTCTGCAATGTAATCCGCAAGATGTTCTGGTGGCACACAAGTATCTTCCACAAAAGGAATCGGTTTGGCTGAGCCTTTCGCATTCCCCAATAGCCCCACCGCTTTTTTACGCATGGCGTAAATACGTTCAATAGAAGGCAAGTCAGAACAAAGTTGATAGCCGATAATATGATCTTTGCCTTGTGCAATTTTTTCATCTAATTGCTGACAAAGTGCGGTCACTTGGCTGTCGATTTTAGCTTGATTGTTGCCCGCATATTCCACAATGTTTAAACCAAGAATTGGATTTTGTTCTTCTTCTGTTAAAAGTTCTTTCACTGAATGCCAAATAATATCTTGCTTAGCGAGGTTCAGCACTTTGGAATCGACAGTTTCAACTGAAAGGGCATTGGCTTTCACCATAAAAGGCGCATTGCGAAGTGCGGCATCAAATGAGCTGTATTTCACATTAATTAAGGTACGATATTTCGGAATCGGTAATAAATTGAGTTTAGCTTCGCAGATAAACGCAAGTGAACCTTCTGACCCCGTTAAAATTCGGGTGAGATTAAATTCACTTTCATCGTTATTAAAGACATTCTTAAGATCGTAACCGGTAAGAAAGCGATTGAGTTGTGGTAAATCTTGAATGATTGAAGCGCGCTTCTCTTTACAACGTTGGAAAATCGTTTGATGTAGTGTTTTTCCATTTTCTGCAAGCGGGTAGTTTTCTAAAACATCGTCAGATTTGACCGCGCTTGTATCTAATATTTCACCATTCATCAAAACAGAACGTAATGCTAAAACGTGATCAGAGGTTTTTCCGTATTGTAATGAACCTTGACCAGAGGCATCGGTATTAATCATGCCACCGAGTGTTGCTCGATTACTGGTGGAGAGTTCTGGCGCAAAGAATAAGCCGTGAGGTTTTAAAAATTGGTTTAGCTGGTCTTTTACGACGCCCGCCTGCACACGAACCCAACGTTCTTCTATATTAAGCTCTAAAATGCCTGTCATGTGGCGAGAGAGATCCACAATAATATTGTTATTAATAGATTGTCCATTTGTGCCTGTGCCGCCACCGCGAGGTGTAAAGGTTAAGTGAAGGTATTTCTCTTTATTGGCTAATTTGGTGATGCGTACTACATCAGCAACAGATTTAGGGAACAAAATAGCCTGTGGAAGTTGTTGATAGACGCTGTTATCTGTCGCAAGACTTAAGCAGTCGGCATAATTTGAGGCAATATCACCTTCAAAATGCTGTTTTTGGAGTTCGCTAAGATAATCACTTACCACATTATTAAGTTGTGGCACATTAGAAAGACGGGGCAACATAAAATCACTCACACATAAATAGAGAAGAAAGTGAATTTGATGATATATGAAGCTCAAAAAAAAGTCGATTTGAACAAAAGATATTTTTTGTTAGAATAGAAAACGGGTTAAGAATCAACCTATTTTTTGTGAATGAACGTTCATATTAGGGGTTGTTTGTCTACAAAATAACCAAGAAGGGCAAAAAAAGTTTGATCTTTGGTGTTTTTATAGGATAATAACCGTACTTTTGAACGTTCCTTTGGCTATGGCAAAGGAATTGAATTTGTCAAAAGGATAAGTTAGGGCAAATTCAAAACCCTAGTTAAGCAATGTTTAGAGTGTTTCTTTTTTGTAAAGTTCACGATAAACAAGGAAACTTTTCTTATTAATAACGATGACTAAATAGAGGACATCAAAATGAAAAAAACTGCAATCGCATTAGTCGTTGCTGGTTTAGCAGCAGCTTCTGTAGCTCAAGCAGCTCCACAAGAAAACACTTTCTATGCAGGTGTTAAAGCTGGTCAAGCATCTTTCCACGATGGTATTAAAGCTAACTCAGCTAGCAAAGGATTAGACTTTGGTGCTGGTTACAACCGTAACTCTGTTACTTACGGTGTATTTGGTGGTTACCAAGTATTAAACCGTGATAACTTAGGTTTAGCGGTTGAATTAGGTTACGATGACTTCGGTCGTGTTAAATTCAAAGATGCTGGTAAAGTAGCATTCAAACACACTAACCACGGTGCTCACTTAAGCTTAAAAGGTAGCTATGGTTTAGGCGGTTTAACTTCTGCTTTAGAAGGCTTAGATGTTTACGGTCGTGCTGGTGCAGCTTTAGTTCGTTCTGACTATAAAGAATATGCAGCTAATGGTACTAAATCTTTCAGAGAGCACAGCTTACGCGTTTCTCCAATGTTCGCAGCTGGTTTCGAGTATGCGTTACCATCTTTACCAGAGTTAGCATTACGTCTTGAATATCAATGGTTAGCTCGCGTAGGTAAATTACGTAACTATCCGGGTGTTCAACAAGGTCAAGCAGCTGACTACAACCCATGGATCGGTTCTATCAACGCTGGTTTATCTTACCGTTTCGGTCAAGGTGCTGCTCCAGTTGTTGCACCTGAAGTTGTAAGCAAAACTTTCAACTTAAGCTCTGATGTAACTTTCGCGTTCGGTAAAGCTAACTTAAAACCACAAGCTCAAGCAACTTTAGACGGTATCTACGGTGAAATCGCTCAAATCAACAACGCTAACGTAGCTGTTGCTGGTTATACAGACCGTATCGGTAAAGATGCACCAAACGTTAAATTATCGCAACGTCGTGCAGACTCTGTAGCTAACTACTTAGTATCTAAAGGTGTTCCAGCTCAAAACATCTCTGCAACTGGTCACGGTAAAGCTAACCCAGTTACAGGTTCTACTTGTGACGCGGTTAAAGGTCGTAAAGCACTTATCGCTTGTTTAGCACCAGACCGTCGTGTTGAAATCGCAGTTAACGGTACTAAATAATTTTATTTAGTTATCCATTAACGGATTAGCATTAGAAGACCTAAACTTCGGTTTAGGTCTTTTCTTATATAAATTAAACCTATAAATTGAAGGAATTTTTGAATGAAAAAGTGGATTATCTTGATTATTATCGCCGTTGCTGCAGGTTTAGGCTTAATGTCTAGCTACAATGGCTTAGTAAAAGCAGAAACTGAAATTGATTCTGTTTGGGCAAATGTTGAATCATCTTATCAACGTCGTGCTGATTTAATTCCGAACTTAGTAAATACTGTAAAAGGTCAAGCTAATTTTGAACAACAAACATTAACTAATGTAATCGAAGCTCGCGCAAAAGCGACACAAACTAAAATTGATCCGTCTAATTTAACGGAAGAACAATTAAACGAATTCCAACAAAATCAAAATCAAGTAGGTTCAGCATTATCTCGTTTACTTGTTACTGTAGAACAATACCCACAATTAAAAGCGAATGAAGGCTTTATGAACTTACAAGTGCAACTTGAAGGTACAGAAAACCGTATCAATGTGGCTCGTAATAAATTTAATGAAGCTGCACGTATTTATAATGAAAAAGTACGTCAATTCCCAACTAAATTAGCTGCAATGATTTTTGGTTTTAAAGCTAAACCTTACTTTAAATCAGCTGCAGGCGATGAAAACGCACCGACTGTAAACTTTAACTAAGGTTTATCTATGCCATTCTTTTCCAGAATTCCGGTAGATAAAAAGCAAATCGAGGCGGCGATTAGTCGCCTCGAAAGCTTAAGTTCGGCTGAGTTACGTGTTTATATTGAACGCAAAGTACCAAAGGCTTCAGCACAACTATCTGCAATGGAACGAGCTTTAGAAGTCTTTGACGAACTGGAAATGCATAAAACAGCGGCACAAAATGCTGTGTTGATTTATGTGGGATATAAAAATCATCTTTGTGCCATCGTAGGTGATAAAGGCATTCATCAATTTGTTGATGTGGCTTATTGGCAGTTACAATGCGATTTAATGATTGAGCAGTTTAAACAAAAAGCTTATACACAAGGTATTGTCGATGCGATTGATCGTATCAGTGATATTTTATCTCGCCATTTTCCTATTCAGCCTAATGATGTGAATGAATTATCTAATGAGGTAATTATTAATGGCTAAGCTTTTATCTTTTATGAAAAGTGCGGTTATTTTTAGCCTTGTTTTTTTTTGCTCAAATGGTTGTTGCGGCAGAATTTCCGTCTGCACCAAATCCTTTCCATTACATAAACGATTACACCAACACACTTTCTGCAGAACATAAGCAAATTTTAGAAAATAAACTAATTGCTTATAGTAAAGAAACGAGTTCACAAATCGCGGTTGTTTTGGTTCCTACAACCGGTGAATATGAAATTGCTGATTATACTTTTGCTTTAGGTGATAAATGGGGTATTGGACGTAAAAATCTGAACAATGGCGTGTTGATGCTGATTGCGAAGGATGATCGCAAAGTCTTTATCGCAACAGGGCAAGGTTTAGAAGGTGTATTGCCGGATGCTTTTTTATCGCAAGTTATCCGTTCGGCAATTTTGCCACAATTTAAACAAGGCCAATATGCGCAAGGTATTAATGACGGCTTAAACCAAATTATTGCGGCAAGTAAAGGCGAATTCGATGCGGCACAAGTTGAAGAAGATGCGTTCGATAAGTACATCCCATTCTTAATGGTATTGGCATTTATTGCTATTGTATTATTTGGTGAATTCCAATATCACAAAGATGAAGTATATATTAGCCCGAATCAACGTGACCAACTGAATAAAATCATTCGTCAAAGTACGATTTCTCGTCGTCGTGGTGGCGGTTCCGGTTTCGGAAGCGGATTTGGTGGAGGCTTCGATGGCGATAGTTCTTCCGGTGGTGGCTTTGGTGGCGGTGGCTTCGGCGGCGGCGGAGCTGGTGGAAGTTGGTAAGACCAAGTCTTTCACTCAGGTTCTATCTTATGTTAGAATAGCGCCCTATTCAGACTTATTTGAACAAGGAACATTATGGAAACGTTAGACAAAATCAAAAAACAAATCGCTGAAAACCCAATCTTAATTTACATGAAAGGTTCACCAAAATTACCTTCTTGTGGTTTCTCTGCGCGTGCATCTGAAGCATTAATGAATTGCAAAGTGCCTTTCGGCTATGTTGATATTCTTCAACACCCAGATATTCGTGCTGAATTGCCGGCTTATGCAAACTGGCCAACTTTCCCACAATTATGGGTAGAAGGTGAGTTAATAGGTGGTTGTGATATTATTTTAGAAATGTATCAAGCTGGCGAACTTCAAACTTTATTAAGCGAAGTAGCGGCTAAACATCAAGCTTAATTGACGATAGATTACAAGATAAACCTGCTTTTTAGCAGGTTTTCTTTTGCTCAAAAAATGATAAACCAGATATAAAAGTGTGATTGGATTAACATTTTTAAATGAAATAACTTGTTGATTAAATTTCCTTAAGATAGACTACATCGCGTTAGTCGGGGTGCCTATATTAATGGCTGAGAAACACCCGTGAACCTGAAACAGATAATGCTGGCGTAGGAAACTAATTATCTCATTATGCTGTTTCGTTATGCAAAAATAAGGAGAACGCATAATGAACAAAACACTTCCCATTTTAACCGCACTTTTTACCGCTTCCGCTTTCGCACAAGCTGCTCCTCAAACATTAGATGTTTATACTTATGATTCATTTAGTGCTGATTGGAGTGCTGGGCCAAAAGTAAAAGCAGCTTTTGAACAACAATTCCCGCAATGTAAGCTGAATTATGTGGCTTTTGACAATAATGGCACTTTGTTTAACCGTGTTCGTCTAGAAGGTAAAAAAATTAAGGCAGATGTCGTGCTCGGTTTAGATAGTTATCAAATTGAGGATTCACAAAAACTCAATATTTTTGAGCCAAATAAAGTGGATTTAAGCCAGTTACGTTTACCCATTAAATGGGAAAATAAAACTTTCTTACCATTTGATTATGCGCAATATGCGTTTATTTATGACAAAAATAAGCTGGCTAATCCTCCAAAAAGCTTAAAAGAATTAGTTGAGCGTCAAGATCTTAAAGTGTTATATCAAGATCCGCGTACCAGCAGTATTGGACGGGGTTTATTACTTTGGATGAATGCAGTTTATCCAGCTGCAGATGTAGCAAATGCTTGGAAAACCCTTTCTAAACATACTGTCACTGTCACCAAAGGTTGGACTGAGTCTTATGGTGCCTTTTTAAAAGGCGAAGGCGATGTGGTTTTAAGCGTCAATACTTCACCGATTTACCATATTCTGTCTGAACAAAAAGACAATTATGTGGCAACGGAATTTGCAGAGGATAGCGTATTACAAGTTGAGGTTGCGGCAAAAGTTGCTAACCGTAATAATGCCTGTGCTGATGAATTTTTAGGATTCTTACTTTCACCGCAAGCTCAAGCGGATATTGCCAAAAATAATGTGATGTTACCCGTGGTAGAGACCGATATCGAAAGTCATATTGATGCGCTTAATTCTCGCGCAAAATCAATGCGTATTTTAGATACCACAACGGTAACAAGTGAGCAGCTTAAAGGCTGGATCAATCAATGGCAAAAAGCCTTATCTAAATAGTATTAATGAGCTTATTTCAACATCCGCATTTTCGTCCTCGCCATTATTTGGGCGGAAGTGCGGTCATTTTTTTCATTGTTTTACTCTATGGATTTTCACTTTCTGCGGTTTTTTCAGTTGGAAGTGATTATGCCTTATCTGATTTCTTAAAAGACGATTATTTGCATCAAGTTATCGCCTTTAGTGTCGGGCAGGCATTCTTGTCAGCCTTGCTTTCTAGCGTAATTGGAACTTTATTTGCTCGCGCTTTTTTTTATGTAGATTTCAAAGGTAAATCGCTCATTTTACGCATTTTTTCCCTCACCTTTGTTTTGCCGGCATTACTGGCTATTTTTGGTCTAATTGGTATTTATGGCACTGCTGGTTGGCTAACACAACTGCTGCAAACCTTAGGTATTTTGTGGAAACCCTCCATTTATGGTTTAAGTGGTATTCTCATTGCCCATTTATTTTTTAATATTCCCTTAGCTGCCCGAATGAGTTTGCAGGCTTTGCAAAGTGTACCGACCGAACAGCATCAACTCGCGGCACAATTAAATATCAAAGGTTTCACATTTTTCCGTTTAATTGAATGGCCTTATTTGAAAAGCCAAATCGTGTCTGCCTTTGTGCTGATTTTTATGCTGTGTTTCACTAGCTTTACGATAGTGTTGGCACTAGGTGGTGGACCACAAAACAGCACGCTAGAAGTTGCCATTTACCAAGCCATTTTCTTTGAATTTGATTTACCCAAAGCTGCACTTTTTGCGCTAGTACAATTTGTGTTTTGTTTTGCTTTATTTTCACTTTCACAATATTGGGCAAAAGCACCTGAAACCCAGGTTTCGCAACGTTATCGATGGGTTTTACCTTCTTCAAGTGCGGTCAAATTTGGACATGTTTTTGTCTTATTCTCGGTGTGCTTATTTATTTTAAGTCCCTTATTCAATATCGTTTTCCAAGGTTTGTCAGCGACCCAATTATTTGGCTATTGGCAAAACCCACAATTATGGAAAGCGCTTGCTTATTCATTAACCATGGCACCGACTGCAGGGATTTTATCGGTATTATTTGGATTTTTCTTATTGTTACTTTCCCGTCAGCTACAATGGTTATATCATCCCAAATTAGCTCACTTAATTTTAACGGGGGGGATGATGATTTTAGCCATTCCGACGATCGTTTTAGCAGTCGGCTTATTCCTTTGGTTGCAAGATATTGATTTTTCAGCAGGGCATTTGTTTGTAGTGGTATCTGTTTGTAACGCCTTGGCTGCCTTGCCATTTGTGATCAAAATTCTCAATACACCAATGAATCAATCAATGCAATATTATGAAAAACTCTGTTTATCGCTGAATATTACCGGTTGGCAGCGTTTTCGTTTAATTGAATATCCGCTACTAAAAGCCCCGTTGAAATATGCTTTGGCGCTCGCGACGACCTTATCACTCGGCGATTTTACGGCGATAGCTTTATTTGGTAGTCCTGACTTCACTTCGTTGCCTCATTTGCTTTATCAACAAATCGGACAATATCGAAGCCAAGAAGCGGCAGTGACGGCATTGATTTTATTGGGCTTATGTTTAGGTTTATTTATGTTTATTGAAGGGCAGAAGGAACAAAATGATTAAATTAAATAATGTGGTCTTCAATTATCAATCCATGTCGATGGTATTTGATTTACAGATTCAAGCCCAGGAAAAAATTGCCATTATTGGTGAAAGTGGCGCAGGAAAAAGTACGTTGCTGAATTTAATTGCCGGTTTCGAATATGCTGATAGTGGCGAGATTTGGCTAAACGGTGAAAATCATACCAAAACAGCACCTTTTGAACGCCCTGTTTCCATGCTATTTCAGGAAAACAATCTCTTTACTCATTTTTCTGTAGAAGAGAATATTGCCTTAGGTTTAAAACTGAATTTAGCCTTAAATGCAGAAGAAAAAGCCCTTGTAGAACAAGCTGCTAGAGCAGTTAATTTACAGGATTTTTTAACGAGAAAACCGACCGCACTTTCAGGTGGACAAAAACAGCGAGTAGCGTTAGCGCGCTGTTTGCTACGAGATAAACCCATTTTATTATTGGATGAGCCTTTTTCAGCCCTCGATCCTAAATTACGCGTTGAAATGCAGGATTTAATGGATCAATTATGTGAAGAGAAAAAACTCACCATGTTACTGGTGACGCATCAACCCAAAGAAATTGAACGGCATATTGATCGAGTGATTGAAATTCATCAAGGAAAAGTGATCTGATCTCTTTTTATCATATTGCAGAGTAATATGCTCAACTTAATAAAAGCTATATAGCTTAAACGAGGAAAATATAATGACCACAACAAATGTAGTACAGCTTTCATCTATTACGCCCCATCCATCAGTAGAGTATTGGTCTGTTTGTAAAGTCGAAGCGTTGTTTGAAACACCTTTTTTAGAATTAGTCTATCGTGCGGCTCAAGTGCATCGAGAGCATTTCAACCCTGGCGCAATACAGTTATCGACGTTGATGTCGATTAAAACAGGGGGCTGTCCAGAGGATTGTGGTTATTGCCCACAATCAGCACGTTATCAAACAGGCGTGCAAAATCAGCAGATCTTGGATATTGATGAAATTGTCGAAAAAGCCAAAATTGCTAAAGCACGTGGTGCAGGACGTTTTTGTATGGGAGCAGCATGGCGTGGTCCTAAACCTAAAGATATGGAAAAAGTGACGGCGATTATTCGTGCGGTAAAAGATATTGGCTTAGAAACTTGCGGCACCTTTGGGTTGTTGCAAGATGGTATGGCGGAAGAGTTAAAAGATGCAGGATTGGACTATTACAACCACAATATAGATACCGCGCCAGAAAATTATCACAATGTCATTGGCACACGTCGTTTTGATGATCGTTTAAGCACATTAGGAAAAGTGCGTCATGCCGGTTTGAAAGTTTGCTGTGGCGGTATTGTCGGAATGAACGAAACCCGTAAAGAGCGAGCAGGCCTCATTGCAAGTTTGGCAAATCTTGATCCGCAGCCAGAGTCCGTGCCAATTAACCAATTAGTGAAAGTAGAAGGCACACCAATGGCAGATGCAGCTGATTTAGATTGGACAGAGTTTGTTCGTACTATTGCTGTTGCGCGTATTACTATGCCGAAAAGTTATGTTCGTCTTTCTGCAGGTCGTCAAGGCATGAGTGAAGAAATGCAAGCGATGTGTTTTATGGCTGGCGCAAATTCCATTTTCTATGGTGATAAATTATTAGTGACTGGCAACCCAGAAGAAGATGGCGATCAGCTGCTCATGGCTAAATTAGATCTTGAGCCGGAAACGGAAGAAAATAGAAAGCCACTCGACAGAAATTAGTCATAAAAAAAGTGCGGTGAAATTTCACCGCACTTTTGATTGAGGCTTACTTAACTTGTTCCGTTAAGCAAGGCTGAATTTTATTCAGCATTTCTTTTAAAATACGCGCTGGTGCAGCCACGATGTTGCCTGAGCGTAAATAGCCATGACCTGCATTGAAATCACACACTAAACCGCCCGCTTCACGTACGATTAAATCACCTGCTGCGCAATCCCAAGGTTTTAAGCCCATTTCGAAATAACCGTCAACGCGACCTGAAGCCACATAGCAAAGGTCTAATGCGGCAGAACCCGTACGGCGGAAATCTGCTGCTTCATCAATTAAGTTATTCATGATAGCAAATTGAGTTGGCATCAAGCTTGGTTGTTTGAATGGGAAACCGGTGGCTAAAATCGCCCCGTTAAGTTCATTTTGGCTATCTACACGTAAACGCACTTCATTTAATTTTGCGCCTTCACCACGTACAGCAGTGAATAATTCATTACGAATAGGATCGTAAACCACACCTACTTCGGTACGGTTTTTTACACGGATAGCAATGGAAACAGAGAAATGTGGCAAACCTTTTACAAAGTTGGTTGTGCCATCTAGTGGATCAATCACCCATTGAATATCACTGTCTTTGCCTTCTAATGCACCACGTTCTTCACTGATAATTGTATGATCAGGATAAGATTTTTGAATGATTTCAATGATCTCAGCTTCAGCGGCTTTATCGACGCTAGTCACATAATCATTAATACCTTTTTTACTTGTTTGGATGTCATCACGGCGCTCATAGTTTTTAGCAATCACGTTGCCCGCTTTTCGTGCCGCACGAATAGCGATATTTAACATTGGATTCATATTTCCACCAGATTTTAAAGAACAGATAAATAGGTCGTCTATTATAAGGGAGTTTTAGTAAATAGCCAGTTGAAAATGTTTAATTCACGGTTTTTCTCATTCTTTAAAGGAAATTTGCGATCGGTATAGCAAAAATAAAGTAGCCAATTTGGCTTTCTTCTAAAGGACTTTTAAAGTGCGGTCAAAAAAGAAGGCATTTTATGTATAAAGGGATAACCTTATTAGAAACCTTGATTGTATTATTTATTTTAAGCTTAACGTTAGCGTTTGCATTGCCTAAATGGCAGAAAAACGATCCCAAATATTTTCTCGAAAAAGAGCAACAACGGCTTTATTTTTTCTTACGTAATATTCAAGCGAGGGTAGAAAATTCATCGGCGATTTGGTTTATTTTGGCCAATCAAGATAGGGCAAATCAACGTTGGTGTATCACAGCTCAAGTAAAAAGCGATCATTTTTGTGATTGTTTTCATCCCCAGAATTGTCCTAAAAACCTTTATGCGCATTTTTACTATCCTTATTTTGAAGAAAAAACGATGCTGATAGGCCCTAAATTATATCCGTCTGAAGTAGCGGTGAAATTTAATGGGGCCAGAAATACCATGGAAACAAATTGTTTTATGTTACAGGCTGAAGAGCATCGAACATTGTTCTCTTTTTTCAATGTTGGCAGTATCAAATTAAAGTCTGATCAAGCGGCGAGTGCATGTACAAGATGAAACCATTAAAAGGCGAAACATTGGTGAGCTTGTTGATTTCACTCGGCTTATCTGCTTTATTATTGTTATTGGTTGCACAATTTTATGCCCAAACTCAACAGCAAAATCAGCGTTTAATGTTACAACTTAAATTACAAGCGGAATTACAACGCACAATCCAACTCATCGGGAAAGATCTGCGTCGAGTAGGCTTTCGAGCCGCAAACCAAAAACTCATTGAAGATAATCTGGCTTTATTCGAATTAGACGAAAAGGGTACTGCAATAACCATTGCTCAAGCAGACAATGCACCATCAAATAGTTGTGTCTTATTTTTTTATGATTTGAATAGTAATGGTTGTATTGGTGAAAAATACACAAAAAACACCTGCGTAAATGTCGTTAAAAATGTGGCAAAAAATATCGAAAAGGAGCTATTTGGTTACAAACTTAACGGCAAAATGATCGAAACCAAACAAACTTATAAAAATGCGGTAAATGCAGATTGTCGTTCAGCAGAATGTCAGCGTGCTTTAACGCAATCTACTTGTAACGCTGGTGGTGGATGGACAGATTTATTGGATGAAAAAGAGTTTGAGATTTCTCAATTACGTTTTGATTGGTTAAAGGCCGGGAAAGGGATTGAAATCAAACTCGCAGGGCATCTTGCCGCATATAAGCATATTCAATATGAAACTTCGCTTGTGGTGCCTTTATTAAATCAAGAAGAATGATGATGAAAAAAGGGATTGTAACACTGACGGCGCTAATTTTACTTTCGGGATTATTGGCATTGATCTTATTATTTGATGAACAGATCTTTGCGTTTTTTCGATCTCAAATGAGTCAGCGAAAATATTATGTAGAACAAAGCCTTCCTTTACAGAAAATCAGTCAGCAACAACAAACGCACATTTGCCAAAACTTGCCTTTAAATGGTACTGAAAAAGTGAAACAGGTCTTTTTCGAGTCTAATGGGGTAGAGGATAAAGTCGCCTATTCTGTTTGGTGTAAACGCGCAGAGTTATTTAAGAAATCGCCCACAAAAGGCATTAATGAAAATATGCTGCGAGATTTTATTTCTAGCGAAAAACAAGCTGATTTTCAACCGCACTTTGTGAAAGTAGATACTACTTTAACTGTTAAAAAAACACCGCAAGTATATTGGATAACGCAAAGCCAATTAGAAATTAAAGGGAATGTGAGTGGTATTCTGCTAGCAGAAGGAGATTTAAGTTTAACCGGCAGAGGGCGTATTAGTGGTGCAGTGATTACTGGAGGCTCACTTAAGTTGGAGGGAGACGTGACGGTAGCTTACGGTAAAGCCGTGGTAACAAAACTCGTACAAGAATATAGCCAATGGCGTTTGGTGGATAAAAGTTGGAGTGATTTAAGTGCGCAAGATCAAAGTGAATAATGGCATGTCGTTAATGTCACTTTTATTAGCCTTATCGATTTTCAGCGGGTTATTTTTGATCTTTGACCGATGGACGACTGAGCAACGGAAAAGTGCGGTCAGAATTTTTCAAGAATTTCAGGCGATTCAAATTGCTGAAAATCAGGCTCAACGTCAGTTTTTAGGCTTGTCTTGTGAAAATAGCGTAGAACAAAATGGCATTCAATTTTCAATTCAATGCAGTCATCATCAAGTGAATATACGCTATCCTCAAGGTGAATTTTTATTGAAAACCGAGTAAAATAACGCATTGTTTTTGCTTTCAAAAGGGCGTTACTTTGTTCGTTACTTATTATTCAAACCAACCAGAAATTCAAAAGGATATTTTAGTTTCGCTGTTGGAAAATTTACCGCAACATGATCCGTTTCAATCTGACATTGTGTTAGTGCAAAGTCCAGGTATGGCACAATGGTTGCAAATGGAAATTGCTAAAAAACGCGGTGTTGCAGCGAATTTCCAATTCCCCATGCCTTCCAGTTTTATTTGGAAACTTTACGCTGATAATTTGCCGAATGTTTCCACGCAAAACCCTTTTGAAAAAGATTCAACGTTATGGCGATTAATGCGATTAATCCCTACTTTTTTACAGCAAAAAGAATTTGAACCATTAAAAAAATATTTAGCGTCTTCACCTGCATCAGAACAGCAAAAACTTTATCAATTAAGCCTAAAAGTTGCCGATTTATTTGACCAATATCTCGTCTATCGTCCCGAATGGATTGCCGCATGGGAAGAAAATAACGATGAAAAGATCTTGGCTCAAATTAATCAGCAAAAGCAGGGGGGGGCGGCGTTAAATCCTACCTTTCTTTCTCAAATTAAAGGCAATATTCACTGGCAGGGAATTTTATGGCGAGCCTTGGTGAATGATGTCCAACGTGATTTCGGTGGAAAAGCAAAACATCGTGCTGCACTTAATCAACAATTTTTAGCATTATGTCGTGATCCCAATGCGACGCTCAACTTACCAGAACGTATTTTTATTTTTGGTATTCCAGCATTGCCAACGGTTTATCTCAATATTTTCCAAGGTATTTCAGCTAAAACAGACGTACATTTATTCTTCAATAATCCATGTCAAGAATACTGGGGCGACCTGCGAGATCTGAGTAAATCCTATTTATTAGAAAGACAGCGTTTCGTGCAAGAAAGTGATGATGTGAAGCCTTTAATTTCAGCCGAGCAAGTGTCATGGGAACCTGCTGACCTTGATTACACCAATCAACAAGAAGAATTGTTCAGCGGAAATCCGCTTTTAGCCTCTTGGGGAAAAATGGGACGGGATTTTCTCTATCAATTAGTGCGTGATGAAGAAAATATTCAAGCCATTTCCCGTGATTACTATGCGGAACTTCCTGAAAAAACGTTACTAGGACAGATCCAAAATCAAATTTTGACGTTGAGTCATGGTGCATTAAATGTAGAGAAAAATGACCGCTCTTTGGTCGTGAAATCTTGCCATAGCGCGATGCGAGAAGTTGAAGTGCTGCATGATTATTTGTTGGATTTATTCAATCAAAATCAGCATAAGCCAAAAGAAGAGCAGATTACACCAAAAGATGTGGTGGTCATGGTTGCTGATGTTAACCAATATACGCCTTATATTCAGGCTGTCTTTGGTACGAATAGTGCGGATGCACCTACTATTCCATTCTCGATTTCTGACAGTAAATTGTCTGAAAGTGATGTGATCGTGTCGAGCTATCTTTCCCTGCTAAATTTAAGAGAAAGTCAGTTTGGCGCGGAAGAAGTACTGGCTTTATTGGATATTCCCGCTATCCGTGAGCGTTTTAATATTGCCCTTGTAGATCTCGAACAAATCCGTGAATGGGTGAAAGAGTCGGGTATTCGCTTTGGTTTAGAAAAACTGCAGAATACACTGAATTTTAACGCATGGCAGGCGGGACTTGAACGTATGACTTTAGGTTATGCG
The DNA here is from genome assembly GCF_900450995.1 of Haemophilus parainfluenzae. Taxonomy (NCBI): domain Bacteria; kingdom Pseudomonadati; phylum Pseudomonadota; class Gammaproteobacteria; order Pasteurellales; family Pasteurellaceae; genus Parahaemophilus; species Parahaemophilus parainfluenzae. The sequence goes on from NZ_UGHY01000002.1 coordinate 1,772,526, forward strand.
ATGCGTGAAGAGCAAGGCGTTTGGCAGGACAGTCTTGGACTTGATAGTAGCTATGGATTGAAAGGGCAGTTAGTCGGTGCGGTGAATCAATTTTTTACAGCCCTAAATAAATGGCATCAAGATTTGCAAAAGGCACACAATATTGAAAAATGGCGTGAAAAATTAACCGCACTTTTGACGGATTTCTTTGTGCAAAATGAAGAAACTGCGGATACCTTATTTTATATTCAGGATTGTATCAATGCCTTTGCCGATGATTTGCAGACCGTCAATTTTGAAGAAACTTTGCAAGCGGATGTGATTGCGGAAGTGATGTCTGCACGTTTAGAAGAAACACCAAATAGCCTTCGCTTCTTAGCAGGGAAAGTGAATTTCTGCACGCTTTTACCAATGCGATCTATTCCTTTCAAAGTGGTATGTTTGCTTGGGATGAATGAGGCTGATTACCCACGCAGTCATACACCAAATAGTTTTGACTTAATGCAATATCATCATCAAAAAGGCGATCGTGTTCGTCGAGACGATGATCGTTACTTATTCCTTGAAGCCTTACTGGCTGCAAGATCTCATTTTTATGTGAGTTATGTGGGCTGTTCGATTATTGATAATCAACCCAAAGAGCCTTCAGTGTTAGTGAGCCAGTTAATTGATTATATTAATCATTATTCAGAAAATGGCTTGAGAATTGAACAACATCCAATGACGGCGTTTAGTCCAAGTAATTTCCAAAATAAAGGGAAAATTAACCGCTCTTTTGCAAAAAAATGGCTGCCGATTGCGCAATTCCAAGAAAGAAAATGTCATGAATTTGTTGTGCCTATGGGCGAAAATCAAGAGCCAATAACGGAAATTGAACTCGATCGTTTTGTGAGTTTTGTTGAAAATCCAGTGAAATTCTTTTTTGAAAAGCAGCTTGGCGTGTATTTCCGAGATGAAGGTGATCGCATTGAAGAAAGTGAAAACTTCACGTTAAATGGTTTGGATCGTTATCGCATTAATAATGAGTTATTGCATTTAGAGGAAGCGCAATTTAACGATTATTTCGCCAAACAGCGAGTAAAAGGCATCATGCCACGCGGCGAGTTTGCGGAAGTTTGTGCGCAATCCATTCGTGCTGATGTATTGGCTTTTAAAGAGAAAATTAAGGATTATTCTTCACCCCACAGTGAGAGTGTTGATTTTGTGGTGGAAACGGCACAAGGCAATATTCGCTTGTTTGGCTATATGGAGCCATTATTTGGTGATGAAAATCAGATAATCGAATGGCGATTTGCAAAATATAAAGATCGTTATCGTATTCGTCCATGGCTTTATTATCTCATTCAACTGGCGACAAAAGAGAACGCACTGCCACCACGTATTATCGCTAAAGATAAGGATTTAACATTAAAAACAATAGAAAAATCAACCGCACTTGAGAAACTGAAAATGTATATCGAGGCTTATTTACAAAGCCAGCAACAAATTCAGCTCATTCCAAAGGAAAATATAGCGAAGTTTATTGAAAAAGATGAAAGTGCGGTCAATTTTGACAATGTTTTAGCGAATATCGAATCCCTTGCGAAAGATGATCCTTATGGTTACGGTAAAGCTGATCCTTATTGGGCGAGGGTGTTGGGGCAAACAGAACAATTTAAATCGCAGGATGGTCTCTTGCAGTTGGTGAAACAAACCACATCCTGGTTTGGAGAAATGTTGTCTTAAAGCGGATCTTCAGATCGAAAAGATCTTGGATTTTTGATAAGATGCTGACTTAAGAATAATTTTGAAAAGGATCTAAAATGCGTTGTCCGTTTTGTTCAACTGAAGAAACTAAGGTGATTGACAGCCGTTTGGTTTCTGATGGGTATCAAGTGCGTCGTCGTCGGGAATGCGGGAATTGTCATGAGCGCTTTACCACCTTTGAAACGGCCGAATTAGTGGTGCCAAAAATTATTAAAAATGATGGGTCACGCGAGCCGTTTAACGAAGATAAATTGCGTAGCGGTATTCAACATGCGTTAGAAAAACGCCCTGTCAGTTCGGATGATGTGGAAAAAGCCATCAGCCATATTATTATCCAATTACGTGCGACGGGTGAACGCGAAGTACCAAGTCATCTCGTAGGTAAATTAGCCATGAATGAGCTGAAAGAATTAGATAAAGTGGCGTATATCCGTTTTGCGTCCGTTTATTTGAGCTTTGATAATATCAATGAATTCACCAAAGAAATTGAAAGCTTAAAGGATTAATATGAGTGACACCTTTTCCCCTGATGACGTGAAATTTATGCAACTGGCTCTTGAGCTTGCGGCAAAAGGGCAGTACACCACGACGCCTAATCCATCCGTAGGATGTGTGTTGGTTAAAAACGGTGAAATTGTCGGGAAAGGGTTTCATTTTAAAGCCGGTCAGCCTCATGCAGAACGTGTAGCGTTGGCAGACGCCGGTGAGAAAGCGAAAGACGCAACGGCTTATGTGACACTTGAACCTTGTTCTCATTATGGACGCACACCGCCTTGTGCATTAGGTTTAATTGAAGCGGGTGTCAGTCGAGTTGTCGCAGCCATGGCAGATCCTAATCCTCAAGTGGCGGGCAAGGGCTTAAAAATGTTAGCCGATGCAGGCATACCAGGTGCGGTCAATTTATTGAACGAACAAGCAGAAGTTTTAAATAAAGGTTTTCTCAAACGTATGAGAACAGGCAAGCCTTATGTGCAGCTAAAATTAGCCATGAGTTTAGATGGCCGAACAGCCATGGCGAGCGGTGAAAGTAAGTGGATCACTGGTGCAGCAGCTCGTGCAGATGTACAAAAAATGCGAGCCAAAGCGACCGCACTTTTATCTACAAGTGCTACCGTGTTAGCCGATGATCCAAGCTTGAACGTGCGTTGGAATCAATTCCCCGATGATCTAAAAGCGGAATATGCTGAAGATACTGTGCGTCAGCCTATTCGCATAATCTTAGATTCTAAAAATCGAGTTCAACCAAACCATCAATTATTCCATACCCATTCGCCAGTTTGGCTTGTGGGTTCAATTCCACGGGATATGTCTCTATTCCCTGATTTCTGTGAGCAAATGTTACTGCCAGAAAACTATGATTTTGATCTATTGATGACAGAATTAGGTAAGCGACAAGTGAATTCCATTTGGGTTGAAGCGGGCGCCAATTTAGCGGGAAGCCTGATTGAACAACATGCTGTAGATGAATTAATCATTTATGTCGCCCCGAAACTCTTGGAGATAACGGTCGAGGATTATGCCAACTCCCGCATTTAGAAAAACTTTCTGATGCCCCATTGTGGCAATTGCAAGAATGTGAAAGAATTGGGGACGATTTAAAGCTCAGTTATTTACCTAACTTATTAATAAAAGAATAAAAAATGTTTAAAAAACTTTTCCACTCCGCCCTTTGGGGGCTTGCTGCGGCAGGTGTTATTTTATTTGCCGTTCCTAAGCTCAATAACAGCAGCCTTTTCTCTGCTGATGATATCGTTTCGTTCAATAGTGCCGTGAGAATTGCTTCGCCTGCGGTGGTGAACGTGTACAACCGATCTTTTTCTTCTGCCAACATTAATGATAGCGATCAATTACAGGTAAATAACTTAGGTTCTGGCGTGATTATGACCAAAGACGGTTATATTCTTACCAATAAACACGTTATCCAAAATGCTGATCAAATTGTGGTGGCACTGCAAAACGGCAATATTTATGAAGCGAATTTAATTGGTTCGGATAATTTGACGGATCTTGCGGTATTAAAAATCAAAGCAACCAATCTTTCTACTATTCCACAAAATAAAGAACGCCAAGTTCGAGTTGGTGATATTGCTCTTGCTATTGGTAACCCGTATAACCTCGGTCAAAGTGTTTCCCAAGGGATTATCAGTGCGGTAGGGCGTAGTGCCGTAGGGGATTCTTTAGGTCGTCAAAACTTTATTCAAACAGATGCATCAATTAACCGTGGTAACTCTGGTGGCGCGTTGATTAACTCTGCGGGCGAATTAGTGGGGATTAGCACGTTAAGTATTGGTAAAACAGCTAATGAAATTGCAGAAGGGTTAAATTTTGCGATTCCAATTAGTATTGCAAATGATGTGTTAGATAAAATTATTCGCGATGGACGCGTGATTCGTGGTTATTTTGGGGTACAAAGTGAAATCACCGCTAACTCAAATAGTGGTATTGTAATTACAGGTGTGACCGCCAATAGCCCTGCAGCGAAAGCGGGTATCCAAGTGGGTGATGTAATTTTGCGTTTAAATAAACAAGATAATCTGTCTATTCGTGAAATGATGCAAATTATCAGTGATACTAAACCGAATACAGAAGTCATCGTCACAATTTCTCGTTTAGGTAAAATGATTGATCTTCCCGTGATTATTGAAGAGTTACCGTCTAATTAAGGATATATTGTGGAAGTTAAAACTAGTCACTTTTTTGCTTGTTTAGATCGTCTTCGCTTAATTCAGCGTTGGTCATTAATGCGCAATATTGAAAAGGAAAACTTGGCGGAGCATAGCCTGCAAGTAGCTTTTGTAGCACAAGCTTTAGCCATTATTAAAAATCACTTTTTTGATGGTTCAGTCAATCCTGAACGTATTGCAGTGATGGCGATGTATCATGATACCTCTGAAATTTTCACTGGTGATTTACCGACCCCAATTAAGTATTTTAACTCTGAAATCACGCATGCTTATAAAGATATTGAAGCAGCTGCAGAATTGCATTTAATTAGTTTGCTCCCGGTTGAATTGCAAGAGAGTTTTGCACCATATTTAGATAGTGAGCAATTTAGCCCAGAAGAAAAGCATTTAGTAAAACAAGCGGATTTGATTTGTGCGTATATTAAAGCTCAATTTGAATTAGAGCATGGTAACCATGAATTTAAAACAGCGAAAAAACGCTTAGAAAATTTAATGGAACAATGGCACAGCCAGGAAATGGATTATTTTTTACAAGTCTTTTTACCAAGTTTTGGACGCTCGATTGATGAGATTGCGTTATAAGCGCAAATAATAAAGTGCCATCAATTTTGATCGCACTTTTGGTTTTAGGATTATTTCAATGTCGCTAGAATAATCTGTTCTGGCTCAACGTGTAACCACACTTCTTGTCCAACTTTCCAGCCATCTTTGCTATGAATACTCGCACAAAATTCAATTGAGCTGTCCTTTAATTGCACAATGGCTTCTTCGTTTTCCATTGAAAGAATAGTCGCTTGGAAGAGGTTATTTTTTTCTTCTAATGGGGTGGCACTAATTTTCACCCAAGGGGCTTTAAACATGACCATCACTTCTTTTTCAGTAATGAGTCTGAGACGCTCAGCGCTGCGCATTGTGATCGAAACATGTAATGGATGAGCTAAATCTTGAATGTTTACTGCAACAATGCAGCGAGAGTCCACGATATGTTGGCTTGCCACCTTACCGAAAAATTGATTGCGCGCGCTACTTTGTAAGGAGAATTTTGCCGTTGCTGAAAGTAGACTGTTTAGTGGGATCGTCTCATCTTGCAGAATATGAAAGGCATGCTCTTGTGTTTGTTCGAGCAAATCATAAAGCTGCAGTAAACGCTCGGCATAAGTGGTTAATGAGGTACCGCCCCCGTTTTTCCCACCTATATTACGTTCTAAAAGCGGTTTGGGGCTGATTTTATTCATCGCCTCAAGGTGATCCCAAGCACTTTTATAACTCACTTTAGCGTTTTTAGCTGCTTGGTTGATTGAGCCACATTCTTTAATTTCTTTTAAGAGGCGAACACGTTTTGGATCAATAAATAATTCTTGATGAAGTTTGATCGTCAGTAAAATTTCAGTTTGTTTCATCATCTCCTCCTAATACACAATTCTGTTTATTTTACTTGATCTTTAAGTTTTTCTGTATGCTTATTTGAAAATTCAAGTTATAATTTATCCGCAGTATATTTTTTTATATATAGTTTTATTTATATAGGAGATAAATAATGAAATTAACTAAATTTGCAACCGCACTTTTAATTGCGGGTATGGGCGTATCTTTTGCTGCATCAGCAAAAGTGACTGTGTTTGCTGCAGCTTCAATGACTGATGCGTTAAAACAAATTGCGGATCAATACCAAACTGAAAAGCCAAATAATACCGTCGTTTTCTCTTTTGCTTCTTCTTCTACGCTTGCAAAACAAGTTGAAGAAGGTGCACCTGCAGACTTATTTATTTCAGCAAGCAACAAATGGATGAAATATTTATCAGACAAAAATCTCACTGTAAAAGAAACTGAAAAAGTATTAGCAGGCAATGAATTAGTATTAATTGCACCGGCTAAAAGTGCTGTTAATTCAGTGGATATTGCCAGAGGTGAATGGATTAAAGGCTTAAAAGACAGCTATTTATCCGTAGGTGATCCTGCGCACGTTCCTGCAGGACAATATGCTGAAGAGTCATTAACCAAATTAAATTTATGGGATCAAGTTAAAGATAAATTAGCGCGTGCGAAAGACGTACGTGGTGCATTAGCCTTAGTTGAACGTGCTGAAGCCCCTTATGGTATTGTGTATAGCACCGATGCGAAAGTGAGTAAAGACGTGAAAGCAGTCGGTGTATTCCCGAAAGACAGTTATAAACCGGTTGAATATCCCGTTGCGATTTTAAAAGATCATGACAACGCGGATACTCGTGATTTCCTTAATTACTTAGAATCGAGCGCAGCGAAAAAAATATTTGTTGAATATGGTTTCTCTGTGAAATAATGAGCTAGACTTTATAAAGAAAGGACAGGCAACTGTCCTTTTTGTTATTCCTAAAGAAATTTCGACATATCGACATATACACAAGGAAATATTTTGCTCTCTTGGTTTCAATTAAGCCCGATGGAATGGGATGCGATTCACTTAAGCATGAGTGTCGCATTGAGTTCTATGCTTTGGAGTTTACCCTTCGCAATTTTTATTGCTTGGTTACTGGCTCGTAAGGAATTTTACGGTAAGTCGCTGGTTACAGGAATTATTCATCTGCCTTTGGTGTTACCGCCGGTAGTAATCGGTTATTTATTATTAGTCGCCATGGGACGTAATGGCTTTATTGGCAAGTATTTATATCAATGGTTTGGCTTATCCTTCGGCTTTAGCTGGAAGGGGGCAGTATTAGCTTCAGCGGTGGTGGCATTTCCATTGGTCGTACGAGCGATACGTCTTTCCTTGGAAAGCATTGATTTTAAATTAGAGCAAGCCGCACAAACGCTTGGCGCTTCGCCTTGGCGAGTTTTTTTTACGATTACGTTGCCCCTTTCTCTACCTGGTGTATTGGCAGGTTTAGTATTAGGGTTTGCTCGCTCTTTAGGAGAGTTTGGTGCAACCATTACCTTCGTATCTAATATTGCGGGGGAAACTCAAACCATTCCTTTAGCAATGTATTCGTTTATCCAAACACCAGGCGCAGAATCACAAACTGCACGCCTTTGTTTGTTTGCGGTGATCCTTTCATTAATTTCTTTATTGCTTTCCGAAGCATTGAGCAAACGGATGCAGAAAAAATTGGGGCAGGGCGATGCTACACATTAATGTACAACAACAATTAGGTCGCTTGACCTTACGTGCGGATCTGCAACTGCCAACTCAAGGTGTGACGGCTATTTTTGGTTTGTCAGGTTCGGGTAAAACCTCATTGATTAATTTGGTAAGTGGTTTAACTCATCCCGATCAAGGATTTATTCGTTTAAATGACCGCACTTTGATGGATGTGGAGAACGGTGAGAATCTTCCCGTACATCAGCGCAAAATTGGTTACGTATTCCAAGATGCTCGTTTATTTCCGCATTACAACGTCAAAGGCAATTTGCGTTATGGCATGAAGAATGTCAGCCGTGAAGACTTTGACTATATCGTTCAGCTACTTGGTATTGAACCGTTGCTCAAACGCTATCCACTTACTTTATCGGGGGTGAAAAACAACGTGTGGCGATTGGGCGAGCCTTATTAACAGATCCTGATATTTTGTTAATGGATGAACCGCTTTCAGCTTTAGATGTGCCTCGCAAACGTGAGCTTATGCAATATTTAGAAAGTCTATCTAAAGAAATTAATGTGCCGATTTTATATGTGACGCACAGTTTGGACGAATTATTACGTTTGGCCGATCGCGTTGTGCTGATGGAAAACGGTAAAGTGAAAGCCTATGACACCTTAGAAAATGTGTGGAACAATCCGTTATTTGCCCCTTGGAAAGGCGAATCGGAGCAGAGTAGTGTGTTGGCGTTGCCAGTGTATTTACATAATCCAACTTATAAAATGACCGCACTTTCTTTGGGCGAACAACAGCTTTGGATTAATGAAGTACATCATCAAGTGAATGAAAAAGTACGCGTCTGTATTTATAGTTCCGATGTGTCACTCACACTCAGTAAGCCAGAGCAAACGAGCATTCGTAATATCTTACGAGGGCAAATTGTACAAATCGTTCCGCAAGAGAATCGCATTGACATTGCGGTGTTGGTGGAGGGGCATAAAGTTTGGGCAAGTATCAGTAAATGGGCGTTTAATGAATTGCATTTCGCTCAAGGCATGGATGTTTATGTGCAAATAAAAGCCATTTCTGTCGTGTAAAATCCTTGCTTATAAAATAAAAGTGCGGTCAATTTCAAAATAGTTTTAAAATTGACCGCACTTTCTGTTTAGGATCACTTACCTAAGTTATCAAAGAATTTCTTCACACCGTCTAAAAAGCTTGAAGATTTCGGGCTATGAGATTTTTGCCCTTTCAAACTTTCTTCCAGTTTTTCTAATAATTCTTTTTGTTCTTTATTTAAGTTCACCGGTGTTTCAATCACTACTCGACAAATGAGATCGCCTGCGTAGCCAGTACGTGTAGAGCTTACTCCTTTACCACGCATACGGAAGAGTTTGCCTGTTTGGGTTTCCGCAGGGATTTTGAGTTTCACTTTACCATCTAAGGTTGGGACTTCAATTTCACCTCCTAACGCTGCCATTGAGAAACTGATTGGCACTTCGCAGTAGAGATTATTGCCATCTCGTTCAAAGATATGATGTTCTTTAACGTGAATAACTACATATAAATCACCTGCTGGAGCACCATTTTCACCTGCTGCGCCTTCACCGCTTAAACGTAATTGATTGCCGGTATCCACACCTGCTGGGATTTTAACAGAAAGGTTTTTCTTCTTGTGAACGCGACCTTCGCCATGGCAGCTTTTACATGGTTTTTCAATTTTCTTACCAGAACCATGACAAGTAGGACAAACGGCTTCGGTTACGAAGAAACCTTGTTGACGACGAACACGACCAGAACCATGACAGCTTGGACATGTTTCAACTTTTGAGCCTTTTTCTGCGCCAGTGCCATCGCAGCTATCACAGTGAGCAAGCGTATTGATTTGGATGTCTTTGGTTGTACCTTTTACGGCTTCTTCTAACGTAATTTGGATGTCATATCGTAAATCTTCACCGCGAACTACACGCTGACGACCACGTCCGCCACCGCCAAAGATATCGCCGAACATATCACCAAAAATATCACCAAAATCAGCGCCGCTGAATCCACCACCGAAGCCGCCGCCTCCCATGCCACCTTGTTCAAAGGCTGCGTGACCGTATTGATCGTAAGCGGCACGCTTTTCTTTATCGCCTAAGATTTCATAGGCTTCTTGGATTTCTTTAAATTTTTCTTCTTTGGCTTTATCACCTTTGGTTCTATCAGGGTGATATTGCATGGCGAGTTTTTTGTAAGCACGTTTAATTGCTTTTTCATCTGCGCCACGTTCAACACCAAGAACGTCGTAATAATCTTTCTTTGCCATAATGTTTTCGTTTTCCGTTTAAAAATATAAATTTAAAAAATTTTTTTTTGTTATTGTGTGGTACAGCATTAACAACATACCTAACAATAAAAATGATGCCGAAGGCAGAAATATCAAGGGTAAATACGTTAATTTATACTTGTTTTTGTTTGCTTACTATTAAGATAAGTAAACAAATAAAAATAAGCGATAAGCTGAACGCTTTTATCTCTCGTTTAAAATGGCAGGCAATTTGCCTGCCTTATAATACTTATTTCGCTGCAGCGAATGCTTGTTCTAAGTCAGCTAAAATATCTTGGATATTTTCAATACCGCAAGAAAGACGAATAAGTCCTGCAGAAATACCGGCTTGTTCTAGTTCAGCTTCACTTAATTGGCGATGTGTTGAAGTCGCTGGATGTAACGCACAAGTACGAATATCGGCTACGTGTACTTCACGTGAGGTCATTTGTAACGCGTTTAACCATTTTGCCGCGGTTTCTTTGCCACCTTTGATCTCAAAGGAAATGACACCACACAAACCATGAGGTAAATATTTTTGTTTGAGAGCGTAATCTGGTGAGCTTGGTAAGCCTGGGTAATTCACTTTAGCGACTTGCGGATGTTTTTCTAAAAACTCGGCTACGGCCTGTGCATTCTCGTAATGACGTTGCATACGAAGTGCAAGGGTTTCCATACCGACATTCAATAAGAAACTATTTTGCGGGGCAGGCGCTGCTCCTAAATCACGCATTAATTGAACACGCGCTTTGACAATATAAGCTGCAGGACCAAAGGCTTCTGTATAAACTAAACCGTGATAAGTTTGGTCTTGTGTGCTTAGTTGCGGATATTTACCGTTATTCCAATTAAAGTTACCACCATCTGTAATTGCACCACCAAGGGCAATAGCATGACCATCTAAATATTTAGATGTACTGTGGATGACCACATTCGCACCAAATTCGATTGGACGACAAAAATAGGGCGTTGCAAAGGTGTTATCAACTAATAATGGCGCTTCCGCAGCTTTTGCTAAGGCAGCAAATTTTTCAATATCCAATACGCGTAAAGCAGGGTTCGCAATAGTTTCAGCAAAGACCGCTTTTGTATTTGGACGAATTGCTTTTTTGAGTTCTTCAAGTGGTAAATCTTGATCTACAAAAGTCACCTCAATACCCATTTTTTTGAATGTGTGGGCAAATAAATTGTAAGTGCCGCCATACACATAAGAAGAGGAAATGAAATGATCGCCCGATTCTAAAATATTCAGCATCGCATAGAAAACCGCAGATTGACCAGAAGCAGTACACATTGTTGCGACGCCACCTTCAAGTGCGGTAATTTTTTCTTCTGCTGCATTAGTTGTTGGGTTTGCTAGGCGCGTATAAAAATAGCCAGTCGCTTGTAAATCAAATAATTTACCGATTTCTTCTGCCGAATCGTAGGTATAAGTGGTGCTTTGTACAATAGGTTGAACACGTGGCTCACCGTTTTTAGGGCTATAGCCCGCATGGAGGCATTTCGTTTCGAATTTCATTGTTTTTTCCTTTGGTTGTGTTTGTTTTGGGTAAAGTGCGGTCGTTTTTGATAATGTTTTTTGCACTTTGGATTTGTAATGTGGAAATGCTCAACATGAACGTCTACCTAATTATGGAGAGCATTCACGTAAATTATCCTACCAATTGTATTTTTTCTGACTTTACTCTTCCAAATAAAGTCAGGAAAAATTTCGTTTAATGAATATGCCAAAAGGGCGTATCGCTACGCCCTTTAATTTGGGTTTAAGTGAAATTATTTATTATCTTTCACTTCTTCAAACTCTGCATCAACAACATCATCATTTGGTTTGCTGTTGCTTTGAGCTTGTTGTACATCACCTTGTGGTTGTGCCGCTTGAGCAAGTTTTTGAGCCACTTCTGCAAGCGATTGAAGTTTAGCTTCAATTGCAGCTTTATCTTCACCTTTCGCTGCAGTTTCTAAATCGCTTAATGCGCTTTCAATTGCGGCACGATCTTCAGCTGGAACTTTGTCACCTGCTTCTTCTAATTGTTTACGTGTGCTGTGTACAAGGTGATCTGCTTGGTTACGAGCTTGTACTAATTCTTCAAATTTACGGTCTGCTTCAGCATTTGCTTCTGCATCATGAACCATTTTTTGAATTTCTTCATCACTTAAACCTGAAGAGGCTTTGATGGTGATTTGTTGTTCTTTACCAGTACCTTTATCTTTCGCAGAAACGTGGATGATACCGTCAGCGTCGATGTCGAAGGTTACTTCAATTTGTGGCATACCGCGTGGAGCAGGATTGATGCCTTCAAGGTTGAATTGACCTAAAGATTTATTCGCTGATGCTTGTTTACGTTCACCTTGTAACACGTGGATGGTTACTGCACTTTGGTTATCTTCTGCTGTTGAGAACACTTGTGATTTCTTAGTTGGAATCGTCGTGTTTTTCTCAATTAAGGTAGTCATTACACCACCCATGGTTTCGATACCTAAAGATAACGGTGTTACGTCTAACAATAATACATCAGTTACATCACCTGCTAATACACCACCTTGAACTGCTGCACCGATAGCAACGGCTTCATCTGGGTTCACATCTTTACGAGGTGCTTTACCGAAGAATTCTTCTACTTTTTGTTGTACTAATGGCATACGGGTTTGACCGCCCACTAGGATAACATCATCAATTTGTGATGCACTTAAGCCTGCATCGTTTAATGCAACTTTTACAGGTTCAAGTGATTTAGCCACTAAATCTTCTACTAAAGATTCTAATTTAGCACGAGTTAATTTAATGTTTAAGTGTTTAGGACCAGTTGCATCTGCAGTGATGTAAGGTAAGTTCACATCAGTTTGTTGTGCAGAAGAAAGTTCAATTTTCGCTTTTTCACCTGCTTCTTTTAAACGTTGCATTGCAAGTGGATCGTTACGTAAATCAACGCCTTGTTCTTTTTTGAACTCATCTACTAAGTAGTTGATTACACGGTTATCGAAGTCTTCACCACCTAAGTGAGTATCACCGTTGGTTGCTAATACTTCGAAGGTTTTTTCGCCACCTACTTCATCAATTTCGATGATAGATAAGTCGAATGTACCACCACCTAAGTCATAAACAGCGATAGTTTTGTTGCCTTGACCTTTATCTAAACCGTAAGCTAATGCTGCTGCTGTTGGTTCGTTGATAATACGTTTAACTTCTAAGCCTGCGATACGACCTGCATCTTTTGTTGCTTGACGTTGAGCATCGTTAAAGTATGCAGGAACAGTGATTACCGCTTCAGTCACTGGCTCACCTAAGAAATCTTCCGCAGTTTTCTTCATTTTTTTCAATACTTCTGCAGAGATTTGTGGAGGCGCAAGTTTGTCACCTTTTACATTTACCCATGCATCACCGTTGTCTGCTTTGGTGATTTCAAATGGCATAATGTCGATATCACGTTTTACTTCAGCATCTTCAAAACGACGACCGATTAAACGTTTAATTGCAAATAACGTATTCTTAGGGTTGGTTACCGCTTGGCGTTTTGCCGGTTGGCCCACTAAAATTTCGTTATCATTTGTATAAGCAATAATTGACGGAGTAGTACGATCGCCTTCTGCGTTTTCAATTACGCGTGGTTTATCACCATCCATTACCGCGACACAAGAGTTTGTTGTACCTAAGTCAATACCAATAATTTTTCCCATGTTGTTACTCCTAATTAAATTTTAAATTCGTTGTAAATTGTTACGATGAATAAGATGTGGATACTTTTTCGCATTTCAAGAGGCAAGATTTAAAATTTTTTCTTCCTTTTAAAGTGCGGTTATTTCCGTTCTTGTTTTACAAAGTAAGTCCAGAGATGAGAAGTTCAAGAGGGGGATATAAAATTATTTTTGAAAAATAAGAAAAAATTTGTGTTTTGTGGTAAATTGCCGACAATTTTAATCATCTATTAATTTAACAAAGGAATCGAAATGAAAAAATCAGTCGTAGCATTAGGTGTGATTGTGGCTCTCGGTGCGGTAGGTGTCGGTGGGGCTTGGTTTACAGGCGAAAAAGCACAAACTGAATATTTACGCCAAATTGAATTAGCGAATAAACAAGCTCAGGCTTTAGGCTCATCTGATTCATTTAAGGTTGTTTATCAAAATAAACAGTTTGAGCGCGGTTTCTTTACTTCTCAAGTGGAAGATGAAGTAGTTATTTCTTTACCAAAAGAAGGACAAGTATTTACTATTCCGTTTTCAACTAAACTTTATCATGGTCCATTTCCACTTAATCAGTTGGAAAAATTTAACTTTGTACCAACGATGTTTTCCGCACAAGGTGTGATTGGTAAAAATGAAACAACCCAACCTTTATTTGATTTGTTTAAATCGGATAAACCTGTTCAATATCAAGCAACTACTAGCTATAGCTTATCGACAAAAGGTAAAGTTGAATTAGCGGGGGGAGAGCTAACTGATCCAGAGTCACCAGGAACGAAAGTCACTTGGTCAAATATCAATATGGGCTTTGATGTTAATAAAGATCTCGCTGGCAAATATGATATGACTTTAAATGAAGTGAGTGCTACCGTCTTGCCAGAAGTTATGGAGGAGCAAGATAGCGAGGATATGCCTAAATCAATCACAATGAAAATGAAAGGCATGAAAGTCGAAGGTTCATATAATCCAACTAAGTGGGCTTACATTTATACGGGAAAAAGCACTTCTTTAATTGACAGTTTTGAAATGGCTACGCTCGATCATGCGGGAAAAGAGAGCACTGTAGTCCAAAAGGGGTTTAAAGCAAAATCTGATATTTCACTCGATGGTGATTTCGTGAGTGCCAAAAGTGAAAATACGGTAGACTCGATAGCTATTGATGGGAAAGATTTTGGTAAATTAACTTACAACGTTGAGTTAAACCATATTGAAGCAAATGCGATTAATGCATTGATTGAAGTACTCTTCACCGTCTTCAAATCAGTCAGAGATGATAAAAATGTGAATGATGAAGTTGTATCTGAAATTTTAAGTTCATGGGTTGAAAATCATGGTATGGCTATTTTTAATAATCAGCCTCAAATTAAACTTAACCCAGTGTCAATTTCAGATAATCAAGGTAAAGTGTCATTAGATTTAAATGTAGCATTAGCGAAAGATCCGAAATTTGATTTAATGAAAGGGAGTTTATATAAACAATTTACGGATTTTGCTGTGCATATTCATGTAGATAAAGCGACAGCAGAAAAAATCATGACACAATTTGCTCCAGAAGAAGATAAAGCTTTGATTAAAGAGAAAATTGAAGAGCAAGCTAAACAAGCCGCGGCACAAAATATTGTGGTGAATAACGATAAAAATGTGACGCTAGCCTTAGTACTCGAAAAAGGTGAATTAAAACTTAATGGTCAAGTGATTCCAAAAGAGCAGGTTCAAGGTGTGCTATTTATGTTAATCATGAGTGCTGCAATGCAGGGTAAATAATTAACGAGTAAATAAACAGAAAGGAGATAAAGTGATTTATCTCCTTTTTATTTGGTTAATTTAAACGTGCTTTTAAATATCCTTTATAATCAGGGATATCAATATTGATTTCTTGATCAAATAAACTTGATGTTAATAGGAAATCGGCTGTGCTTTGATTAATCGCCACTGGAATATTCCAGACGGTTGCAATACGCATGAGCGCTTTTACATCAGGATCATGTGGGGCAGCATTCATCGGATCCCAAAAGAAAATCATCATATCAATTTTTTTCTCTGCAATCAGTCCGCCAAGTTGTTGATCGCCTCCCATCGGGCCACTTAATAGCGAGGCTATTTTGAGCCCGGTTTCTCTTTCTAATAGATGGCCTGTTGTACCAGTTGCATAAAGTTGATGGGGCACGAGTGCTTCTTTGTGTTTTTTTACCCAATTGAGCAGATTTTGTTTACAGCTATCATGTGCAACGAGCGCTATTCGTTTATGAGAAAAGATTGAGCGAGTTGTCGTGTTCATATTTTGTCCTCTAAAAAGCTCAAAAGCATACGAACACTTTAGATCAAAGCGGGTAGGGAATGCAATATGTAAAGTATGCTTTAACTTAAAGCCAAAAATCCTTTAAAAATGACCGCACTTTTAGTGAAGAGTATTGCAATAACAGGAAGAAATGCATGAGAACAGTGAAAATCTACTATCTTTCTTGCAAAAAATCTTCTAAAATTTACAGGATTTGTTAAATGTTTGTAACATTGATTAACAAGCTTGATTTTCGTGTTTGGTTATGACCAAACTTCATTTTCACTCAGTAAAATAAGGAAAGACTATGTCAGATACCTTAGTAAACGATATTGACCCAATTGAAACACAGGATTGGTTGTCAGCTGTTGATTCATTAATTCGTGCAGAAGGCGCAGAGCGAGCGCATTACATCATCAATCAGGTGATCGATCAGGCACGTAATGGTGGTGTGAACATTGCAAAAGGTGGTGTAACAACCCCTTATGTTAATACCATTCCAGTTTCTGAACAGCCAGCATACCCAGGTGATAAAGTTATTGAGCGTCGTATTCGTAGTGCTGTACGTTGGAATGCGATCATGGCGGTATTACGTGGTCAGAAAAAAGATCTTGAATTAGGTGGTCATATTTCAACTTATCAATCTGCCGCAAGCATGTATGAAGTTTGTTTTAACCACTTCTTCAAAGCTGCTACAGATAAAAACGGCGGTGACTTAGTCTTCTTCCAAGGCCATGCGGCACCAGGTATGTATGCGCGCGCATTTGTTGAAGGTCGTATTACTGAAGATCAAATGAATAATTTCCGTCAGGAATGTGAACCAGGTAAAGGCCTTTCTTCTTACCCACACCCGAAATTAATGCCTGAATTCTGGCAATTCTCTACGGTATCTATGGGGCTAGGTCCAGTGAATGCTATCCGTTCTGCTCGTTTCTTAAAATATTTAGATAATCGTGGTTTAAAAGACACCAAAGATCAAAAAGTGTATGCTTTCCTTGGTGACGGAGAGATGGACGAAATCGAAGCAAAAGGTGATTTAACATTCGCAGCACGTGAGGGCTTAGATAACTTAATCTTCGTTGTAAGCTGTAACTTGCAACGTTTAGATGGTCCTGTAACGGGTAACGGCAAAATCGTTCAAGAATTAGAAGGTTTATTTGCTGGTGCTGGTTGGGAAGTGATCAAAGTCATGTGGGGTAGTGGCTGGGATAAATTATTTGCAAAAGATACTACCGGCAAATTAACCCAATTAATGATGGAAGTGCTTGATGGTGACTATTTAACCTTCAAATCTAAGAATGGTGCATACGTTCGTGAACACTTCTTCGGTCGTTATCCAGAAACCGCTGCATTAGTGGCTGATATGACAGATGATGAAATCTGGGCATTAAGACGTGGTGGTCACGATTCAGAAAAACTTTATGCCGCATTCCATAAAGCGCAAACTGCAGGTAAACCTGTTGTGATCTTAGCGCACATGGTTAAAGGTTATAAAATTCCTGAAGCAGAAAGTAAAAATACTGCGCATCAATCGAAAAAAATGTCTCTCGAAAGCTTAAAATCTTTCCGCGATCATTTCCAATTAGATATTAAAGATGAAGATATTCCTAACTATCCATACATCACCTTCCCAGAAGGTTCGGAAGAGTACAATTATCTTCACGGCAGACGTAAAGCATTAAATGGTTATTTACCAAAACGTTTACCAAAATTCACTACTGAATTTAAAGTGCCATCATTGGAAGAATTTGCACCATTATTGGAAGAACAAGCTCGTCCAATTTCAACTACAATGGCATTTGTACGTTTCTTAAATACCTTATTGAAAGATAAGAACATTGGTAAACAAATTGTGCCAATTATTGCTGACGAAGCACGTACTTTCGGTATGGAAGGTTTATTCCGTCAAATCGGTATTTACAACCCACATGGTCAAAACTATGTGCCTTCTGACCGTGATTTAGTGGCTTACTACCGTGAAGCGAAAGATGGTCAAGTATTACAAGAAGGTATCAATGAATTAGGTGCAGCATCATCTTGGTTAGCAGCAGCGAACTCATACTCTGTAAATAACCTTCCGATGATTCCATTCTTCATCTACTACTCAATGTTTGGTTTCCAACGTGTAGGTGACTTAATGTGGGCAGCAGGTGACCAATTAGCACGTGGTTTCATGATCGGTGGTACTTCTGGCCGTACAACATTAAATGGCGAAGGTTTACAACACGAAGATGGTCACAGCCATATTCAATCTCTTGTTATTCCTAACTGTGTATCTTATGACCCAGCTTACGTTTATGAAGTGGCAGTTATCCTACAAGACGGTATCAACCGTATGTACGGTGAAAAACAAGAAGATGTGTTCTATTACATCACTACATTAAACGAAACTTACGAACAACCAGCAATGCCAAAAGGCGCAGAAGAAGGTATTCGTAAAGGTCTTTATAAATTTGAAACCGTTGAAGCGAAAGGCAACAAAGGTCATGTTCAATTATTAGGTTCTGGTGCGATCTTCCGTCACGTTCGTGAAGCAGCACAAATTCTTGCAAATGACTATGGCGTAAGCTCAGATGTGTATAGTGTGCCTTCATTCACTGAAGTCGCTCGTGAAGGTGCGGATGCAGTACGTTGGAATATGTTACATCCAACAGAAACTCCACGCGTACCTTACATTGCACAAGTAATGAACGATGCACCAGCGGTTGCGGCTACTGACTACATGAAATTGTTCGCAGAACAAGTTCGAGCCTTCATTCCAGCACAAAGCTATCACGTATTAGGTACTGACGGTTTCGGTCGTTCAGACAGCCGTGAAAACTTACGTGAACACTTTGAAGTGGATGCGCGTTATGTTGTGGTTGCAGCATTACATGAACTTGCAAAACAAGGCAAATTTGATGCGAAAGTGGTCGCTGATGCTATCGCAAAATTTGGTTTAAAAACTGAAATTTTAAATCCGCTTTACGCTTAATAAAAATATCCTGTGTGTGAAAGCACACAGGAACATCTACAAATAAAGTGCGGTTGATTTTAACTGCGTTTTTTAAAGGTAAGATAACATGTCAAAACAAATTCAAATTCCTGATATCGGTAGTGATGAAGTTACCGTAACAGAAGTAATGGTGAAAGTAGGTGATACCATTACCGCAGATCAAAGTATTATCAATGTTGAAGGTGATAAAGCTTCAATGGAAGTACCCGCACCAGAAGCTGGTGTGGTAAAAGAAGTATTAGTAAAAGTGGGTGATAAAGTCACAACTGGTACACCAATGCTTGTTTTAGAGTCAGCGGATGCGGCAGCGCCTGCTCCAGCTGCAGTAGCACCTGCGCCGGCAGCCGCACCAGCAGCTACAAGTGTAGTTGAAGTCAATGTACCAGATATCGGTTCAGACGAAGTAAACGTGACTGATATTATGGTGAAAGTAGGCGATACCGTTGAAGTCGACCAATCAATCATCAATGTTGAAGGTGATAAAGCGTCAATGGAAGTGCCAGCTCCTGTTGATGGCGTAGTAAAAGAAATTTTAATCAACGTGGGCGATAAAGTTGTTACTGGCAAATTAATCATGAAATTTGAGGTGGTAGGTGCAGCACCAGCCGCAGCACCAGCTCAACAAGCTTCGGCACCTGCAGCAGCACCAACAGCTTCAGCGATCAAAGAAGTGAATGTACCAGATATCGGTGGCGATGAAGTTAACGTAACTGAAATCATGGTTGCCGTTGGTGACAGCGTTTCTGAAGAGCAATCTTTAATTACCGTTGAAGGTGATAAGGCCTCGATGGAAGTGCCAGCTCCGTTTGCGGGTGTAGTAAAAGAAATTTTAGTGAAATCGGGTGATAAAGTTTCAACTGGTTCATTAATTATGAAATTTGAAGTGGCAGGTGCAGCACCTGCGCCTGCAGCAGCTCCTGCAGCGGCAGCTCCAGCTCCTCAAGCAGTACCTGCAGCAGCGCCAGCAGCACAATCAGGTAATGTATCTGGTTTAAGCCAAGAACAAGTTGTAGCAAGTGCAGGTTATGCACACGCAACCCCGGTGATTCGTCGCTTAGCGCGTGAATACGGTATTAACCTTGATCGCGTAAAAGGTACGGGTCGTAAAGGTCGTGTTGTGAAAGAAGATATTCAAGCTTATGTGAAAACTGCTGTTAAAGCGTTTGAAACTGGCACTGTATCTTCTGCAGCAGCGGGTAATGGTGTGGCAAATGGTGCGGGCTTAGGTTTATTACCATGGCCGAAAGTTGACTTCAGCAAATTTGGTGAAGTAGAAGAAGTTGAATTAAGCCGTATCAACAAAATCTCTGGTGCGAACTTACATCGTAACTGGGTAATGATTCCACATGTTACTCACTTCGATCGCACAGATATCACTGATTTAGAAGCATTCCGTAAAGAACAGAACAAGATTGTTGAAAAACAAAAATTGGATGTGAAAATTACACCGGTTGTGTTCATTATGAAAGCGGTAGCGAAAGCATTAGAAGCGTTCCCACGTTTCAATAGCTCGATCTCTGAAGACGGACAAAAATTAACACTTAAAAAATACATCAACATTGGCGTAGCGGTAGATACACCAAATGGTCTCGTTGTACCTGTATTTAAAAACGTGAATAAAAAAGGTATTATCGAACTCTCTCGTGAATTAATGGAAATCTCCAAAAAAGCACGTGACGGTAAACTTTCAGGTTCTGATATGCAAGGTGGTTGTTTTACCATTTCAAGCTTAGGCGGTATTGGTACAACTCACTTTACACCAATTGTAAATGCACCTGAAGTGGCAATCTTAGGTGTGTCTAAATCAGAAATGCAACCGGTTTGGAATGGTAAAGAATTTGAGCCACGCTTAATGCTTCCATTATCATTATCTTTCGACCACCGTGTGATCGATGGTGCTGATGGTGCTCGTTTCTTAAGCTATATCAATGGCGTATTAGCTGACTTGCGTCGCTTAGTGATGTAATTAACGAGGTAAGATGTGAGTGATTAGGCTCACATCTTACAGAAAGGATCGCAAAGTGCGGTCAAAAATTTGAACGTTTTTACGAGGTAAAAATGAGTAAAGAAATTAAAACCCAAGTTGTGGTACTTGGTGCTGGTCCTGCAGGTTATTCAGCGGCATTCCGTTGTGCGGACTTAGGTTTAGAAACAGTACTTGTTGAACGTTATTCAACATTAGGTGGGGTATGTTTAAACGTAGGTTGTATCCCTTCTAAAGCATTACTTCACGTAGCTAAAGTAATTGAAGAAGCTAAACATGCAAGCAAAAATGGTGTGTATTTCGCAGAGCCTTGCATTGATTTAGATGAAGTGCGTGCCGGTAAAGAAGCAGTTGTGGCGAAATTAACTGGTGGTCTTGCAGGCATGGCTAAACAACGTAAAGTAACCGTTGTTGAAGGTTTAGCGGCGTTTACCGATCCACATACATTAGTAGCGCGTGATCGTGATGGTAAACCAACCACAATTAAATTTGATAATGCGATTATCGCAGCGGGTTCTCGCCCAATTCAATTACCATTCATTCCACATGAAGATCCACGCGTTTGGGATTCAACGGATGCACTTAAATTAAAAGAAGTACCGAAAAAACTTTTAATCATGGGCGGTGGTATCATCGGTTTAGAGATGGGTACCGTATATGATGCATTAGGTTCTGAAGTTGAAGTGGTTGAAATGTTTGACCAAGTAATTCCAGCGGCAGATAAAGATGTGGTGGGTATTTATACCAAACAAGTTGAGAAAAAATTCAAGTTAATGCTTGAAACTAAAGTGACTGCAGTTGAAGCAAAAGATGATGGTATCTATGTTTCAATGGAAGGTAAGGCATGCAACGACACTAAACGTTATGATGCAGTATTAGTTGCAATCGGTCGTACACCAAACGGTAAATTGATTGATGCAGGTAAAGCAGGTGTTGAAGTGGATGAGCGTGGTTTCATTCATGTTGATAAACAAATGCGTACCAATGTGCCTCATATCTTCGCAATCGGTGATATCGTTGGTCAACCAATGTTAGCTCACAAAGGTGTTCACGAAGGTCACGTCGCGGCAGAAGTGATTGCAGGACAAAAACATTACTTCGATCCAAAAGTCATTCCTTCTATTGCTTATACTGAACCAGAAGTGGCTTGGGTAGGTAAAACTGAGAAAGAATGTAAACAAGAAGGTTTAAACTATGAAGTCGCTAAATTCCCTTGGGCTGCTTCAGGTCGTGCGATTGCTTCAGAATGTGCTGAAGGTATGACCAAATTAATCTTCGATAAAGATACTCACCGTGTACTTGGTGGGGCAATCGTTGGTTCTAACGGTGGTGAATTGTTAGGTGAAATCGGTCTTGCGATTGAAATGGGTTGTGATGCGGAAGATATTGCATTAACCATCCATGCTCACCCAACACTTCATGAATCTGTAGGTCTTGCAGCTGAAGTATTTGAAGGTTCAATTACCGATCTTCCAAATGCAAAAGCGAAGAAAAAATAATCAATTCTAATCTTTTTAAGGGCTGCTCATTGAGCAGCCCTTATTTTTTGAGATCTCACTCACAAAATTGCATAAAAATTCAATAAAGACTGGCGAGCATAATGACTTTTTGGTAAAATCCGACCAGTTTTGTTTTTATATTTTTTTATTATTTGGAAGCGATGTTAAAGAAGATTTTGATTATTGTAGGTTTGGCTGTTTTGACAACAGCGTGCTCTAACAATTCAGGGCAGGCTCAAAATGGCATGATTAGTGAAAGTGATGATGCTGAATTAACGGGATTAATTGCCGGTTTAGATGGAAAAAAAGGGGGCGCTTACTCTAAATTAAGAACTAATCGTCCTAAATCAGCTTTAATTGGTGATAAAGCACTTGCCCAAGTTTATAACGAATGGGTAGGAACTCGTTATAGAATGGGTGGAACTTCAAAGCATGGTATTGATTGCTCTGCATTTATGCAAACAGCTTTCCTTGATGCTTATGGTATGGAACTGCCACGTTCAACTTCAGAACAGCGTTATTTAGGTCGTCAAATCCAAAAGCATGAATTGCGTAAAGGTGATTTAGTGTTTTTCCGCGGAAATAATCACGTAGGTGTTTATATCGGAAATAATCAATTTATGCATGCAAGTACAAGCCAAGGCGTAACAATTAGTTCATTGGATGAAGATTACTGGTCAAGAACTTATACACAATCTCGTCGTGTGATGTAATGACAATTTTGTTTCAATAAAAAAGTGCGGTTAATTTTGATCTGCACCCCAAAAGTTGGACTCAACAAACCAACAATTGAGGTGCAGATTTTTTTATGGGTAAACACTACACAATCGAATTTAAATTACAGGCTCTCCAACCTATTTTGAATGGAAAAATGAGTATTAGAGAAGCTGCGCGTTTTTACAATATTCCTTCCAACGCCCTAGTCGGGACATGGTTGAAACGGTTTGAAAAAAGTGGCATAAAAGGACTGATTCCCCGTAAACCATCAGGAAGACCGCCAATGAAACCTAAATACGCCAGAATGCCACCGCCCCCCAAAACTGAAGAAGACCGTTTACGCCTGAGAATTTTACAGCTTGAAGCGGAGGTGGCCTACCTAAAGGAGTTGAGAAGGCTCAGACTTCAGGACGAAGCCGAGCAACGGAAATTATCCAAAGGTTAAGAACACGCTATCCGTTAAAATGGCTTTTAGGTTTTGCACAGTTAGCGCGTAGTACGTTTTTTGCGAAACTCCAGATTAAACCGGATAAGGATGAGCAGCTGAAAAAGGCCATTAAACGCATCAAAGCCAATCATCCTGATTATATGGCTACCGACGTGTTCATGCCAGCTTGCCAGGCGTGAATCATAAAAAAGTTCAACGTTTAATGCAGACACTTGGGCTTCAAGTGCGGTCAAGAAAAAGCAAGAAATTTACGACCTATCGTGGCACGATAGGGGTGATTGCCCCAAATCATATTGAACGTAATTTTAGCGCAACAGCCCCGAAACAAAAATGGGTGACCGATATCACCGAGTTTAAGGCGAAAGATGGGAGTAAAGTCTATTTATCCCCAATTTTAGACTTATTTAACAATGAGATAGTCTCCTATAATCTCAGCTATTCCCCAAACTGGGCGCAAGTAGAGGACATGTTAATGCAAGCTGTCAAAGGATTAAATAAAGCTTGTGGTGTCATTTTACATTCAGACCAAGGATGGCAATATCAAATGGTAGCTTATCGTCGAATCTTGGCTGAACATGGCATCATTCAAAGTATGTCGAGAAAAGGGAATTGCTTAGATAACGCCGCAATGGAAAGTTTCTTTGGACGATTAAAAACGGAATGTTTTTATGATCGGGAATTTAAAACAAAAGAAGAGATAGTTGATGCCGTCAGAGATTATTTGGATTACTATAATCACCGACGGATTCAACTAAAATTAAAAGGACTGAGTCCAATACAATATCGAAAACAATCCTTTAAATAACAGTCTAACTTTTTGGGGGCAGATCATTTTGACCGCACTTTTTCTTTATTTAGATTATTTGATGATTGGCTTAAGCCGCAAATTTCATTAAGTCTCTTCTTGGTTTCATTTGATGGATGGTATTCGTTACCGTGCCAACTAATGGAAGGTTTGTCCATTGTGTTGTTTTAATATTTTCCACTTTAGAATCTAATGCCATGAATACAAATTCATTACCGCTTACGCCGGCAAATTCATAAATATGGAATTCATCTTGTTTTTCTAATACTACAAGATCACCAATGAAAAGGCTGTCATTTTTTTCAACCACTAACATATCGCCCATTTCAATTCCCCAAGCAAGCATATTCGGATTGGTAACACGAATGAAGCAAGTTTGTTGTGGACGTTTGATGCAATAAAGGTTGAGATCTAATTTTTTATTAAATGTCGATTTACTTTCAACATCATTGAAAAATGGCATAGGATGATAAGAAAACGTCATATCATTTTGTGCAACTGTATTTGCGTAGTTCATCATCTTGTGTTCCTTTTAGTTAGTGTGTTTTTAATCATTGGTTGTTTATACAGGTGTAATATACTGGTATTAGATACAGTATGTCAATAGGATATAGAAAAAAATTTTTTATAGGCGAAAATTTTAGAAAAAATTCATTCCTAGCTTAAAAAGTTCAATTTTTTAGCAAAATAATAAAGAAAAAATTTTCTTTTAAATAAAATTTGAGCTATCTTTATGTTTTGGTGGATCGTAACGATCTGAAGTTCAACTTAATCTTCATTTAAAACTATTATGAATACATCACGTTTATTTCATTTTTTGTTCCAAGGTAATTTGGTAAAACGAATTGCTATTGGTTTGGTACTCGGGATCCTTGTTGCATTGGTGAATGAGAGTGTAAAAAATTCATCAGGCATTGATCTTGCATCTAGCTTTGGTGTGCTGGGTCAAATTTTTGTTAAAGCATTGCGTGCAGTTGCACCAATTTTGATTTTCTTCCTTGTTATGGCAGCACTGGCTAATAAGAAAGTCGGTTCTAAAAGCAACATGAAAGAAATTGTCCTGCTTTATCTTTTGGGTACTTTCTTGGCCGCTGTGGCTGCAGTGATTGCAAGTATGGCATTCCCATCAGATGTGGCTCTTGCAGTAAAAGAGGATGCGAGTTCAGCGCCTCAATCTGTTGGACAAGTCATGTTAACTTTAGTATTGAATGTGGTGGATAACCCATTAAATGCAATTTTCAAAGCAAACTTTATCGGTGTTTTAGCGTGGTCTATCGGTTTAGGTTTAGCCCTTCGTCATGCATCAGATGCAACGAAACAAGTTGTGGCTGATTTTGCAGAAGGCATTTCTAAAATTGTTCACGTAATTATTTCATTTGCGCCTTTCGGTGTATTCGGTTTAGTAGCTGAGACATTATCTGACAAAGGCTTATCTGCGTTAGGTGGATATGTTCATTTATTATTCGTGTTAATTGGTACAATGTTATTTACAGCCTTTGTACTTAACCCAATTCTTGTTTATTGGAAAATTCGTCGTAACCCATATCCATTAGTGTGGACTTGTGTACGTGAAAGTGGTGTAACTGCATTCTTTACGCGTAGTTCTGCGGCAAACATCCCGGTAAACATTGAATTAGCAAAACGTTTAAATCTTGATGAAGAAACCTATTCTGTGGCAATTCCATTAGGTGCGAATATCAATATGGCGGGTGCAGCGATTACCATTACTGTATTAACGTTAGCGGCTGTTCATACATTAGGTATCGAAGTCTCTTTCATTAGTGCGGTGTTATTAAGTATTGTTGCGGCGCTTTGTGCGTGTGGAGCGTCTGGTGTGGCAGGTGGTTCATTATTGTTAATCCCATTAGCTTGTAGCTTATTCGGTATTAATGATGATATTGCAGCTCAAATGATCGGTGTCGGTTTTGTTATCGGTATCTTACAAGACTCAACAGAAACTGCATTAAACTCTTCAACTGACGTATTATTTACTGCGGCAGTATGTATGGAAGAAGAGCGTAAAAACGGTTAATTAAATTCATCTAACAAGGCGGGCAATTGCTCGCCTTTTGTTTTTAAGGGAAAGAGAATGACACTTTTAATTCAGCAAGCAAAATTTGAGCTTTATCAAAAACACACCTTAAAGTTACCGTACTTTGCGATTGAGTCACAACAATATTGGGTTGTAGTAGGCAGTAATGGGAGTGGGAAATCAGCGTTTGCGTTAGCTTTGCAACATAAATTGCTTTTACAAGAAGGGGAGTATCGTAATACTTTCAAACGTGTTCAATCCTTTTCTTTTGAAAAACAACGAGAAATTCTTGAAGCGACATTAAAGAACTTAAATAACGATGATACCGATCCTGATTTTTTTGGTAAAACCGCAAGGGAAATGATCTTAAATGGCAGTTCATCGCTAGATTTTTGCGAAGAGATTGCAGAAAAATTAGGGATTACTTATCTCTTAGATCGTTTCTTTATCAAACTTTCTACTGGGGAAACGCGTAAAGTGTTATTGGCACAAGCGTTATTACAAAAGCCTGATTTGTTGATTTTAGATGAGCCTTTTGAAGGGCTAGATCAACAATCTGTGCAAGATTGGATGACGATGTTAAACGAACTGAAAAAAGAATGTGCAATTGTTCTAATTGTTAATCGTTTGGCTGATATTCCTGCTGAAGCGAGTCATTTAGCCATGTTGGAAAATTTAGAGTTAGTATTAGAAGGTGAACGCCAATTCATTGAGCAACAAAGTATTTATCAACAATTAGTTTATGCGGAACAGTCTGTTGATGTAGCTTTGCCTGAACCAGCCTCACCATTACTAAAATTGCCTGAAAACCAACCGCACTTTGAGCTTAAAAATGTCACGGTCCAGTATGGCGATAAAGTCATTTTGGATCATTTAAACTGGGTTGTTCAGCCAAATCAAAATTGGTGGATTAAAGGACCTAATGGCGCAGGAAAGTCTACGTTACTTTCGTTAATTACAGGTGATCATCCTCAAGCATTTGTGAATCATGTAGTGATCTTTGGTAAACAACGTGGATCAGGCGAAACCATTTGGGATATTAAACAAACACTTGGCTACGTAAGCAGCCAACTGCATTTAGATTATCGTGTGAATTGTTCCGTGCTAGATGTCATTATTTCAGGCTTTTTTGACAGTATAGGGATTTATCAACAAGTGCCAGAGGCAATTCGTTTAAAAGCCATGCAGTGGTTAGCTCGTTTAAATCTGACTCATTTAGCCAAAAAGCCATTTCGTTCACTTTCTTGGGGACAGCAACGTTTATTGCTCATTACTCGTGCGATGGTGAAATATCCACCTGTTTTGATTTTAGATGAACCTTTTCAAGGGCTTGATGGATTAAATCGCAAGCTCGTAAAATATTTTATTGAGCAACTGGTCAATAATAGTAAAACCCAACTTTTATTTGTCTCTCATCAAGATTTAGATGCCCCGAATTGCATTACGCATCTTTTTGAATTTATAAGAGAAAACGATAAATATATTTATATACAAAGTGCGGTCTAATTTGATAGACTTTTCCTATATTTCTTCATCATTAAGGAGCAATCTATGGAAGGCTTATCTATTGCCGCAATCGTCTTTATTGTATTAGTTGTTGTTGTGCTGTTTTCGGCACTTAAAACTGTACCCCAAGGTTATAACTGGACGATTGAGCGTTTTGGACGTTATACCCACACCTTAATGCCGGGCTTGAACTTTGTGGTGCCGTTTGTGGATCGTGTTGGTCGTAAGATCAATATGATGGAACAGGTATTAGATATTCCCTCACAAGAAGTTATTTCTAAGGATAACGCGAACGTATCCATTGATGCGGTTTGTTTCGTACAGGTGATTGATGCTCGCAGTGCAGCTTATGAAGTAAATCATTTGGAACAAGCAATTATCAATTTAACCATGACCAACATTCGTACTGTATTAGGCTCGATGGAATTGGATGAAATGCTTTCTCAACGTGATTCCATTAATGGTCGTTTATTGGCTATTGTGGATGAAGCGACCAATCCTTGGGGATTAAAGTCACCCGTATTGAAATTCGCGATGTGCGTCCACCACGTGAATTAATTGATTCCATGAATGCGCAAATGAAAGCTGAACGTAATAAACGTGCGGAAGTGTTGGAAGCGGAAGGTATTCGTCAGGCGGAAATTTTACGTGCCGAAGGGGAAAAACAAGCCCGTATTCTGAAAGCGGAAGGGGAACGTCAAGAAGCCTTCTTACAAGCAGAAGCGCGTGAACGTGCGGCAGAAGCCGAAGCGAAAGCAACTCAAATGGTGTCAGAAGCGATTGCTAGCGGTGATACCAAAGCGATCAATTACTTCATCGCACAAAAATATACAGAAGCCTTAAAACAAATCGGTGGTTCACCGAATAGCAAAGTGGTCATGATGCCGCTTGAAGCCGGCAATTTAATCGGCTCGGTAGCGGGCATTGCCGAACTGTTAAAAGGTGACAAAAAAGCGTAATTTCCTAAAGTGCGGTTAAAAATGACCGCACTTTTTCTCTCAAGGAGTTGATATGGCAGATTGGTTAACAACTTGGTCGGTGTGGCATTGGTTAGTATTAGGTTTTGTATTATTAATCGCTGAAACCCTCGTATCTAGCGTATTTTTATTGTGGTGGGGGTTGGCTGCGATTGTGGCAGCAGGCGTAATGGCATTGGTGCCGAGTTTATCCTTAACCGCTTTAGCCATTTTTTATGCGATTTTAGCGATTATTCTCTCGTTGCTTTGGTGGAAATATCAACATAGCAAAGATAATCAGGATCAATCACGTACGACCTTAAATCAACGGGATCATACTCTGTTAGGTAAAAAAGGCACGGTATTAGAAATTGGTTCTAACGGGATTGGTCGAGGTGCCTTTGGCGATACCACATGGCGCATTCAAGGCGAGCATTTAGCAGTGAATGATCTTGTGGTGGTAGAACGCGTTGATGGCATCACACTGTTAGTGAAAAAGGTAACAGAATGAATCATTTAATTCTTTTTGCGCATCCAAATAGTCAAAAAAGTTTTGGTCGTGCCATCGTGGATCGCATTGTAAAAGCAAGCCAACAGCTTGGTGTTGAAACCCATTTGCGCGATCTTTACACCATGGAATTTAATCCGATTATTTCCTTTGAAGAATTACAATCGGCCAATAAAGGGATTATTCCGGCAGAAATTCAGCAAGAGCATGAGTTTATTCGCCAAGCAGATTTGATTACGATGGTTTATCCTTTATGGTGGATGGGCTTTCCTGCAATGCTGAAAGGCTATTTGGATCGTGTATTAAGTCATGGTTTTGCTTATAAAACAGAAAATGGTGAATCCAAAGGTCTGCTTCAAGGTAAAGCGATGCAGCAATTTATCACCATAGGGAGTAGCGTAGCAAAATATCAAGAATACGGAGTCGATAAATCCCTTAATCATTGTTTGATCAATGGTTTATTTAATTATTGCGGTATCGAGAATGTGGATTACACTTTGTTCGGTGATATTCATATTATCGATGATGCCGCTCGCCAAGCGATGCTTGACGAAGCCGCCGAAAAAACAACGGCAAAATTGACCGCACTTTTAGCTCAATCTTGAGCACAATCATAGGAAAGCAACAGATGTCAGAAACTCAAGTGAATAATTTTTCTTTAATAAGCCGTCTATTTGGCAATTTATTTTATCGCAGCCCTACGGATCCAATTTTGAGTGGGGTATTTGATTGGCTGCAGCAACAAGGTTTAAGTCAAGTGTGGGCACTTTCTACGGATAAAGAAAGCGAAGCGGCCATTGATAATTTACAAATGAAAATTGATTTAACGTTGCTTGAGCAAGAATATCAAAAATTGTTTGGTCCAAATGGTAACGTACCAACGGCTATTTCAAGTTATGATATGGATGTGCAACGTTTTGTGGATTTTCGTCATACCCGTAATGTGCCGGAAGCCGAGAATGTGGATCATTTCGCCTTGTTATTACTTACAGCATCTTGGCTAGAAGACAATACGGAATCGCTATCTGCTCAACAAGATTTATTCGGTGATTTTCTCTTGCCTTGTGCAGCGAAATTCTTAACCCAAGTGGAAACTTATGCAACGCTTCCTTTCTATCGTTCATTGGCGTATTTAACCCGTGAAATTCTTGCGGCAATGGCTGATGAGTTGGAGGAAGGCGAGTAGTTTTCATCAATAGAATAGATCTCTAAAAGAGATTTTTAGATAACAATAAAAAAGCCCTGCGAATCAAAACGCGGGCTTTTATTTAATGGAAGATCAATTATTCTTCAGAAGTCACATCTTCAGTGCCTTCGTCTTCATCATCCACATCACAAACACGTTCAAGACTGACTACGTGTTCATCTTCTGCGGTGCGAATTAAACGAACCCCTTGGGTGTTACGGCCAACGATACTTACTTCACTTACACGAGTACGTACTAAGGTACCGGCATCGGTAATAAGCATAATTTGGTCGGTTTCTTCTACTTGTGTCGCGGCAACGACTTTACCGTTACGTTCGCTCACTTTAATCGAAATCACCCCTTTGGTATTACGCGATTTGGTTGGGTACTCGCTTAATTGCGTGCGTTTACCATAACCGTTTTGCGTCGCGGTAAGAATTGCACCATCATTTTTCGGTACAACTAAGGAAACCACTTTATCGATGTTGAGATCGAGTGTTTCTTCTGCATTATCGTCAGAAACCTCTTCAATTTCGACCGCACTTTCATCGTCAGCGATATCATTAGTAAGGGCAAGTTTAATACCGCGTACACCTGTTGCTAAACGACCCATTGCACGTACTGCACTTTCAGCGAAACGCACTACGCGACCTTGCGAAGAGAACAACATGATTTCGTTAGAACCGTCGGTGATATCCACACCGATTAATTCATCTTCATCACGTAAGTTCAAGGCGATGATACCGCTTGAACGTGGACGGCTGAATTCGGTGAGCGCAATTTTCTTCACAATACCGCCAGCCGTTGCCATGATAACGAATTTATCTTCTTCATAAGCAGAGATTGGCAAGATTGCGGTGATACGCTCGTTTTCTTGTAACGGTAGAATATTGACAATTGGACGACCGCGTGCGCCACGGCTAGCTTGTGGTAATTGATAGACTTTCAACCAATATAAACGGCCACGGCTCGAGAAGCAGAGAATCGTATCGTGAGTATTCGCCACTAAGAGTTTTTCAATGAAGTCTTCATCTTTCATCTTCGTTGCAGATTTACCTTTACCACCACGACGTTGTGCTTCGTAGTCGGTAAGCGGTTGATATTTCACATAACCTTCGTGAGAAAGGGTCACTACCACATCTTCTTGAGCGATTAAATCTTCTAAATCAATATCACCGGAAGCGGCAGTAATTTCAGTACGACGTTCATCGGCGAATTGTGCACGTACTTGTTCAAGTTCTTCACGAATTACTTCCATCAAGCGCTCAGGGCTATTGATGATGTGAAGAAGTTCTGCAATTTTAACCAATAACTCTTTGTATTCATTGATCACTTCTTCGGTAGCAAGACCAGTTAAACGGTGCAAGCGAAGTTCTAAGATTGCATCAACTTGTTCTGGAGAAAGGTAGTAATCAGAACCTTGAATACCAAATTCAGCCGCTAATTCAGCCGGACGTGCCGCCGCATCAAGCAAGCCTAAAATTTCGTTATTCAGTTTCCAAGGGCGAGAGATTAATTTTTCTGCCGCCTCTTTACGCTCTTTTGATTGGCGGATGATGTCGATGATTTCATCGATATTTGATGTTGCAACCGCTAAACCTTCTAAAATATGGGTACGCTCGCGGGCTTTACGCAATTCAAATAAAGAACGGCGAATCACCACTTCGCGACGGTGCATCACAAAGGCTTCAATGATTTGTTTTAAGTTGAATAAACGTGGTTGACCGTGATCCAAGGCCACCATGTTGATCCCGAAGGTCACCTGCATTTGAGTAAGGGCATAGAGGTGATTTAAAACTACTTCGCCCACAGCATCACGTTTGATGTCGATTTCAATGCGGATCCCTTCTTTGTTCGAAAGGTCGATAATATTGCTGATGCCTTCGATTTTTTTATCTTTGATAAGCTCCGCAATTTTTTCCACTAATTTGGCTTTGTTCACCTGATAAGGCAATTCGGTTACAATGATTTGCTCTTTGCCTTTCTCAGTGGTTTCTACGCTAGCACGAGCGCGAACATACACTTTGCCGCGACCCGTGCGATAAGCTTCTTCAATCCCTTTACGGCCATTAATTAATGCCGCTGTCGGGAAGTCTGGGCCTGGGATATATTGCATTAATTCATCAATGGTGATGTTTTCGTTATCAATATAAGCCAAGCAGCCATCTAAAACTTCATTTAAGTTGTGTGGTGGAATGTTCGTTGCCATCCCTACCGCGATACCGGAAGAACCATTCGCTAAAAGTGCAGGAATACGGGTTGGTAATACATCCGGAATCATTAATTCGCCATCATAGTTTGGCGAGAAATTCACGGTTTCTTTATCCAAGTCAGTTAATAACGCTTGGGTGATTTTTTGCATACGGACTTCGGTATAACGCATTGCCGCAGGTGCGTCACCGTCGATTGAACCGAAGTTACCTTGCCCATCTACCAACATGTAGCGCAATGAGAACGGCTGTGCCATACGCACAATGGTGTCATACACCGCAGAATCACCGTGCGGGTGATATTTACCGATTACATCACCTACCACACGGGCAGATTTTACGTATTTTTTGCCGGCAGTGATGCCAGATTGATCCATGGAGAAAAGCACACGTCGATGCACTGGTTTTAAACCGTCACGTACGTCGGGCAAAGCACGCCCAACAATCACCGACATGGCGTAGTCAAGGTAAGAAGATTTGAGTTCTTCTTCAATATTGACTGGGGTAATAGAGGAATGGATTGAATCCGTCATTTTTATTCCTTTTTGATCAAAAAATTGTGACGGATTATAGCATAAATTTAAGCGTTTTTGTGTGAAAAGTGCGGTTGATTTTGAAGCAGTTTTTTAATGCGGAAATAAATAAGGCAGACATTAAGTCCGCCTTATGATTGAGAGAAAATCGTCTATTTCCAATTTTCTCGTTTGGCTTTTTGTAGTTTAGCATAGGCACCAAGTAAAGCTTGGTGTTCTTTGAAGTTTTCAAGCGTTTCATCGCTGGCTGGCAAGTTATAGAACGGGTTACCCTTTTCAGCCACCGCAGCCCAAGCTTGTTGAACGGCTTCTTTGCCATACATTCTTTCAAATACAGTGCGATATTGTTGTGGATCGCGAGTATTGTCTAAATGCAATTCAATAATACTGATTAAGGCACGATAGTAATTCACACGCTCAGGCGTAAACACAGAGCTATTCATATTCATCGTCCAGTTTGCCCAATCTAAGGCTAATTCTAATTCACCTAATGCTAAGTAAAGCATGGATTTCAGTTCACCAACACGTAATGTTGTCCAACCGCTTGCTTTTGGTGCAACGATACCGATAAATTCGCGAACGCGTGTAGCATCATCAATATCTTGCTCATCTAATTCTGCTAATAATTCTTCATAAGTTTCAGCATCATGATGATGGTGTGGTAGCTCCAATAAGATCTCACGCCAGTCCATACCCATATTATTATTGGCATAAATGAGGTCATCAGCAGGATAGATATCAGACATGCCTGGTACGATAATGCGACAAGCGTAAACGTCTAAATGGTTGTAATCCATGATATAGACTTCTTTTTCCTCTGCATTAAAGATTGCCATCAAGTTTTCATATTCTTCTTGCGTTGAACCTGAGAAATCCCAATCTACAAATTCATAATCTGGCGTATTTTTAAATAAATCCCAAGAAATTAAACCGCTAGAATCAATAAAGTGTGTTTCAAGGTTAGCATGCTCCGCCACATCATCATTATTGAATGATGGAGGAGAGAATACATCGAGATCTTTTAAGCTGCGACCTTGTAAAAGCTCCGTTACGGTACGCTCTAATGCCACTTGGAAGTTTGGATGTGCACCAAAAGAAGCAAAGCAAGTGCCGTTATTTGGGTTGAGTAATACCACACAAATGACAGGATATTTGCCACCTAGTGACGCATCAAAGGCATAAATAGGGAAGCCTTCTTCCTCTAATTTTGCAATAGAGGCTTGAATAGATGGATAGCGATTCATCACGGATTTTGGAATTTCAGGAAGACTGATTGCTTCTGCAATAATGCGATTTTTTACGTAACGTTCAAAAACTTCTGAAAGCCCTTGCACTTGAGCTTCATTTTTTGTGTTACCGGCAGACATTCCGTTAGATACGTATAAATTCGCAATGATACTTTGTGGAATATAGACGGTTTCTTGATCGGATTGACGCACATAAGGCATCGCGACAATACCGCGATCGTAATTACCAGATTGCAGATCTACAAGCAATTCAGGGGTTAGTTCTTGATTTGGATCGAAATAATCCCATAAGTAATCATCTAAAATCCCTAGAGGTAAAAGGGCTTCATCTTCAATAGGAAACCATTTTTCAGTGGGATAATGGACGAAATCGCCATTGGCAATCTCTTGCCCTAAATAGAAATCAGCAAAGAAATAGTTGGTGGAAAGACGTTCGAAATATTCACCTAATGCAGACGCTAATGCGGCTTTTTTGCTCGCGCCTTTACCGTTAGAAAAACATTGTGGGCAATCTTTATCACGAATGTGTACAGACCATACATTTGGCACAGGATTAAGCCAAGAGGCTTCTTCGATATTGAAACCAAGTGCGGTCAATTTTTGTTGAAATTTTGAAATACTGTCTTCAAGTGCGGCATCTTTGCCTAGAATAAATGTTTGTTCGGTCATAATTGTTCCTGTTATAAAAAGTTCTCGCATCATAGGGGAGTTTAATGGGCTAATCAAGCATAAAATTTATACGCTTTAGCTCTTGTTTTCCTTGATTTTTAAGGGTAAATTAGCTTGGCGCAGAAAGGTATTTTCTGTGTAGGTAAAATTATAAACAAATCAATCAATTGGGAGACATTATGGCTCAAGGATTTTATGAATTAAAAGTGGCTAAAGACGGACAATTTATGTTCAACTTAAAAGCAGCAAACGGACAAGTTATTTTAACTAGCGAACTTTATAAAACAAAAGCATCAGCTGAAAACGGCATTGCATCAGTGCAAAAAAATGGTGTGGATGCGAAAAACTTTGAATATCGCGTAGCGAAAAATGACAAACCTTACTTCATTTTAAAAGCGGCTAACCATCAAGAAATTGGCCGTAGCCAATATTATTCTTCTCAAGCTGCAGCAGAAAAAGGCGTTGAGTCTGTAATGAATAATGCATCTTCTGCAGTAATCAAAGAAGTGACAGAATAATTATTCTGTTCTGATTTCTTTAAATGCACTTGCCGGCTCTAAAAACGCCGGCATTTTTGATCGCGCTTTCTCCGGATTCAGTGTTAAGGGATAAGTTCGTTTTTGGGCAACGATCACAGTGAGCGGAGAGCAGAGCGAGCTATTCTCTTGCTTTATGGATAGTCTTTCTTCTGCAATCACATCAAAATTTAATAATGATAGCCAGTCAACCACTCGCCAAGTAGCATATTGTCGGAACTTAAACTCGCCTAATTTCGGTTTGAAAAGCAAGGGACTCAGCGGATTAAATAACGTGATGAAAATCCAACCGTCATCCTTTAAAACACGATGTGCTTCACGCAATATTTGATGAGGATCTTGCGCAAAATTTAAGGTGTTTGCCAATAAGCAGGCATCCATTTCTTTTTCAATAAAAGGCAAGGTTAATGGCGATGCTTGGAGCAAGCTATCACTTTCATTTAAAAGTGCGGTAGGAAAATGCGCTGTTTTTTCAGCTAACACAATTTGATGACGTAAAGGCAAGTCAAAGGCAATTTCGCCACTTAAGGCACCGACTTTCAGAACTTGATAGCCTAAAATTTTTGGTGTCCATTGGGTAAAATAATGTGTTAATACGTTACAATAGGCTTCACCTTGTGGTAACGCTTGCCAACTTTCAGGTGAAAGAAGTGGTTTGTACCATTTGGCTTTCCAATTCAATGTTAATCCTATTTTCATAAGGTAATTTATGCTAGTTCCTATTCCTGCACTCAATGATAACTATATTTGGCTTTATAGACGAGAAAATTTCCCCGTAATTGTGATCGATATCCCAGAAATACCCCGTTTAATTCCGTATTTAGAATCGAATAAGTTAGACGTAGAGGCGGTGTTATTAACCCATAATCATGATGATCATGTGCAAGGTGTCGCGGAGTTTAAGCAATATTATCCTAATGTGCCTGTTTTCGGTCCAACAGAATGTGCAAATAAAGGGGCAACCAATATCGTGGATAGTGGTGTGATTAATACGGCACATTATCATATTGAAGTTTTGCCAAGCGGTGGTCATACGGCAGGGCATGTCAGCTATTTGGTGGATGGGCATCTATTTTGCGGCGATGCGTTATTTTCTGGTGGTTGTGGACGCGTGTTCACGGGAAATTTTGCTCAAATGTTTGAATCTATGCAGCGTTTTAACCAATTACCAGATGAAACCGTGGTTTGCCCGGCTCATGAATATACGCTGGGTAATTTAGCTTTTGCGGAAACCATATTGGCGGATAAAAGTGCGGTTGAAAATCAACGTGTTTTGGTGGAACGTTATCGTGCGGAGGGAAAACCGAGTTTGCCAACAACAATTGGATTAGAGAAACAAATTAACCCGTTTTTACAAGCAAAAAATTTAGACGAATTTACACAATGGCGTTTAGCGAAAGATAAGTTTTAACTCGTTTTAGTTATTTGTTTGAGTTTTTTCTCTTGAAATTTGCTCAATTCTCAACAATTCATTAAAATAGCGAAAATTTTACTTTCTACTTAAGCCGCATATTCATAAAAGTGCGGTTGTTTTTATTAGGTTTTTATGACCCTTCTTGTTCTTGGCATTAATCATAAAACAGCTTCTGTCGCTGTTCGTGAGAAAGTCGCTTTTTCTGAAGAAAAGCGGCAGCTTGCCTTACAACAAATTCACCAACAAGATTTGGCAGAAAGTGCGGTTATTCTTTCTACCTGTAACCGTACAGAGATTTATCTCCACCATCGTCAAATTTCACCCCAAGAGTGTAAGCAATGGCAAACGAACTGTACAAATTGGTTTGCTAATATTCATCAGCTTTCTGTCGATGAATTAAATAAAAGTATTTACACACATCGAAATCAACAAGCTGCAAATCATTTAATGCGCGTGGCATGTGGTTTGGATTCATTAATTTTGGGTGAGCCGCAAATTTTAGGACAGGTGAAACAAGCTTTCCAAATCAGTGAAGATTATTATCAAGCGGCGAATATTCCGCTTTCAAGCACGCTTTCTCGTTTGTTCCAAAAAACCTTTGCTACAGCAAAACGTGTACGCACTGAAACCAATATTGGTGAAAGTGCTGTATCGGTAGCTTATGCAGCTTGTAGTTTGGCACGTCAGATTTTTGAATCTTTACGTGAATTACAAATTTTGCTCGTTGGGGCAGGGGAAACCATTGAATTGGTAAGCCGTCATTTATTACGCCACGGTGTAAAAAAATTGATGATTGCTAACCGCACTTTATCTCGCGCTGAACAGTTGGTAGAGACTTTAGCCTCCAATACGCCGATTGAAGTCTATTCTCTCGATGAGTTGCAAACACCGTTAAATCAAGCCGATATTGTCATCAGCTCAACAGGTAGTCCGAATGTTTTAATCACCAAAGCAATGGCTGAAATTGCGGAAAAAGCACGCCAATTTAAACCGACTTTGATGGTGGATATTGCGGTGCCACGCGATATTGATGAAAACGTCTCGGAATTAGAAAGTGTGTATCATTACACCGTAGATGATTTGCAAGATATTATTCAACGCAATCTTTCTCAACGTGAGCAAGCATCAGAGCAAGCACAGGACATCATCACACAAGAATGCACGGATTTCTTTGAGTGGTTGAAGGTTCATCAGTTCTCCAATTTGATTCGTCATTATCGTGATGAAGCGGAGAATACTCGCCAAGAATTACTCGAAAAAGCCTTACACCAAATTCAACAAGGTGAGAATGCTGAAAAAATTCTGCAAGAATTGAGTTATAAATTAACGAATAAACTCATTCATGCGCCAACCCAAACCATGCAAGCCATGATGAAATCCGGTAATGCGGAAGGCTTGCACGCCTTTTCAAATGCTTTGCATTTAACCCATCCTTTAAATGAAAAAAACGATTAGATTTTTGGCCGCACTTTTAGGTAGCTCATCGCTATTGATGAGTGTGTCAGCCCTAGCTGAATATCGAACCTTTAATGATGGCAATATTACTTACGGGATTTTCCAAGCTAAACCTGAAGAAGTGCAGCTACATTGGAAAGATGCTGAAGGTAACGATTATCAAAGTTTAACGCGTCTCAAAAATGCCTTAGAAGATAGCTATAACGTGAAAATGGTCATGAATGCAGGCATTTATAGCATGAATAATGAGCCTGCAGGGTTATGGATTGAGCAAGGAAAAGAGCTCAATGCGTTAAATACAAAAGCAGGCAAAGGTAATTTCCATGTGCAGCCTAATGGGGTATTCGCCATTGCTGGAAATAAACCCTACATTTTAACAACAGCTGCGTATCAAAAAAGCAAACTCAAGCCAGACTTTGCGTTGCAATCAGGCCCGATGTTAATTATTCATGGAAAAATGAATCCGCAATTTCGAGCAAGCTTAGAAAGCTATCATAAGCGTAATGCAGTGTGTTTGACGAAACAGAATGAACTGTTGTTTTTGATGACGATAAAAGGTGAACCTAACCTTTATAGCTTAAGCCAAGGTTTGCTGAAAATAGGTTGTCATGACGCCTTATATCTTGATGGAACAATATCTAATTGGTACATTCCAGGGCAATTTAACACCTTGCATTGGAAGCGTTTTGTTGGAATGATCTCCGTTCTTGATGTGAACAAAAAATAGCAAAAGCGTTTTATTTATAATCAACTAAATCAAAAAATCCGTTTTTTGCAAAAAAATGATTGACGAGAATAGGTCAAATCAGGATAATACGCCCCGCAAAGCCGATAAGGTAAAGCAAATGATGGCTACATAGCTCAGTTGGTTAGAGCACAACACTCATAATGTTGGGGTCGCAAGTTCGAATCTCGCTGTAGCCACCAAATTTGCGGGACTGGCGAAATTGGTAGACGCACCAGATTTAGGTTCTGGCGCCGAGAGGTGTGTGGGTTCAAGTCCCTCGTCCCGCACCATTTATCAGCTTGCAGTCAAATAGTAGTTGGGGTATCGCCAAGCGGTAAGGCACCGGGTTTTGATCTCGGCATCCCTAGGTTCGAATCCTAGTACCCCAGCCATACTATCTAAATAAAATCTTCTTTATTTCCAATCAAAGAATTTCAGTTGGGGTATCGCCAAGCGGTAAGGCACCGGGTTTTGATCTCGGCATCCCTAGGTTCGAATCCTAGTACCCCAGCCATCTTATTTTTCAATTTCTTTTGTATAAAAAAATGCGATTAAATTTAACCGCACTTTGTTCTATCCGTCAGTTGTTATTTACTACAAATTTTAATATCTTTATATAAAAGAAAAGCCACCTTGCGGTGACCTTTCATATTGATTATTTTAATTCTACTAAAGTTAAATTACATTGAGCTGTTGATGCTGCAGGTAATGCTTCATAATCTTTTCCTGCCTGAGGCGTGAATGTGAGTTTTTTACCAGAACAGCTGTAACCTAGTTGTGTATATTTAATACCTTTTGCATAATCGGTATAAGTATTATCTGGGGTTATTATTTCACTTTTTAGAGTGATTTCAGCACCCGCAGGGATAACAAACTCTTTAAAGAAGGTACTTGAACCAATGTTATTGAATTGACTTGGTTTTTTACTCGCTTCGCTATCTGGCATCCCTAGTGATTCATTACCTTTAAGGTAAAGCATTGAGCCGAAGGATTGCCCTAATCCACCACCAACATTAACTTTTTCTGTTTTTCCATCTTGTTTTACTTCCATCTCGGTATAGCGACCATTTTGTCCGTATAGACGGATACGTGCATCAGTTTGTGGATTATAAGCTTTTCCTGCATTTGATAGCTCAGTGTTTACACAGCCTGAAAGTAGTAATACTGCTGTACTGATAAGCATCAATTTTTTCATGATTTTTCCTTTTATTAATGAGAGAAAATAGTGAATTAATGTTCCCTTGTCTTAAAGAAGGTTACATCAGGATAACGTTCTTGTGCAAGATTTAAGTTAACCATAGTTGGTGCGATATAAGCAAGATTATCCCCACCATCTAATGCTAGGTTTTGCTCATTTTTACGTTTGAACTCTTCAAATTTTTTGTTATCCGCACATTCCACCCAACGAGCTGTTGCAACGTTGACCGTTTCGTAAATAGCTTCTACGTTATATTCTGATTTCAAACGAGAAACGACCACATCAAACTGTAACACACCGACTGCGCCAACAATCAAATCATTATTGCTTAATGGACGGAATACTTGCACAGCACCTTCTTCAGAAAGTTGTACTAAGCCTTTTAACAATTGTTTTTGTTTGAGAGGATCTTTTAAACGAATGCGGCGGAATAATTCAGGGGCAAAGTTTGGAATACCAGTAAATTTAAGCTCTTCGCCTTGTGTAAAGGTATCGCCAATTTTAATCGTACCGTGATTATGAAGACCGATAATATCGCCAGCATAGGCCTCATCAGCATGGGTACGATCCCCCGCCATAAAGGTGAGTGCATCGGAAATAACCACATCCTTACCAATACGCACGTGTTTAAGTTTCATCCCTTTTTCGTATTTACCCGAAACTACGCGGAGGAAAGCCACGCGGTCGCGGTGTTTGGGATCCATATTGGCTTGGATTTTAAACACAAAACCAGTGAATTTTTCTTCTTCAGCTGAAACTTTACGAGTGTCAGCTTGACGAGCTTGTGGGGCTGGCGCCCATTCAGTTAAACCATCTAAGAAATGATCGACACCGAAGTTACCTAATGCTGTACCGAAAAAGACAGGTGTTAATTCACCAGCTAGGAATAAATCGAGGTCAAATTCATTACTTGCACCTTTTACAAGCTTTAATTCATCACGCAGTTGTTGGGCTAAGTCATCACCTACGGCAGCGTCTAATTCTGGACTATTTAAGCCTTTCACTATACGCACTTCTTGAATAGTTGAGCCTTGGCCGCTTTGATAAAGATAGGTTTCATCTTTATATAAATGATAAACCCCTTTAAACAATTTACCGCAACCAATTGGCCAAGTGATCGGCGCACAATGGATTTTTAATACGTTTTCCACTTCATCTAATAATTCCATTGGATCACGAATATCACGGTCAAGTTTATTCATGAATGTGATAATTGGTGTATCGCGCAAACGGGTCACTTCCATTAGTTTAATGGTACGTTCCTCAACCCCTTTTGCAGAATCGATAACCATTAAGCAACTATCCACCGCTGTCAAAGTGCGGTAGGTATCTTCGGAGAAATCCTCATGCCCCGGCGTATCTAATAAATTTACTAAGCACTCATTGTAAGGGAATTGCATCACGGAAGTCGTAATGGAAATACCACGTTGTTTTTCCATTTCCATCCAGTCAGATTTTGCATGTTGTGTAGAGCCTTTACCTTTAACAGAGCCCGCTTTTTGAATGGCATTGCCGTATAATAATACTTTTTCGGTGATGGTGGTTTTACCCGCGTCAGGGTGGGAAATAATCGCAAATGTGCGACGTTTATTTACTTCTTCTAATGGATAACTCATTGTCTTGTTTCTTCTGTTTTAAATAATGCTGTATTGTCGCTGATTTTCAGATTGAGCTCAAATTAAATTGTTTTTCTTTTGTCATCTATAGCTTATTTAGGTGTATGACTCTGTAATTTCTTTTATTTAAAAATTTTTAATAAAAAAAAGCAAACGTTTGCGTAAGAAGTGCGGTATAATACGTGCCGATTTTTTATTCTTATAATAAAAGGTGCAAGCAATGACACAACTTAGTCTAAAAAAAATCTATTCGGGAAAAGTGCGTGATCTTTATGAGATCGATGATAAACGAATGTTAATGGTCGCCAGTGACCGTTTATCTGCATTTGATGTGATTTTAGATGATCCTATCCCAGGCAAAGGTGAAATTCTTACTCAAATTTCCAATTTCTGGTTCAATAAGTTAGCGCATATTATGCCGAATCATTTTACAGGCGATTCAGTTTATGATGTGTTACCAAAAGAAGAGGCTGATTTAGTAAAAGATCGAGCAGTGGTATGTAAGCGTTTGAAACCAATAAAAATTGAATCTATCGTCCGTGGTTATTTAACAGGTAGCGGGCTAAAAGATTATAAGCAAACGGGTACCATTTGTGGTTTGAAATTACCGGAAGGATTAGTTGAAGCAAGCAAATTACCTGAACCAATTTTTACGCCATCAAGTAAAGAAGAAGTGGGCAATCACGATATCAATATTAGCTATGAGGAATGTGAAAAAGCTATTGGTTCAGAATTAGCGGCTCAAGTCAGAGAAAAAGCCATTGCACTTTATACTGAGGCTGCCAAATATGCGCTGACTAAAGGTATTATTATTTGTGATACTAAATTTGAATTTGGTTTAGATGAAAATGGTACGCTCACTTTAATGGATGAGGTATTAACACCTGATTCGAGTCGTTTTTGGTCAGTTGATACTTATAAAGAAGGCACAAATCCGCCATCATTTGATAAGCAATTTGTACGAGATTGGTTAGAACAAAGTGGTTGGAATAAACAACCACCAGCACCGAAAGTACCAAAAGAAGTGATTGAAAAAACAGTTGCTAAATATCAAGAGGCGTTGGATTTATTAACAAAATAACATTAACAAACTCCCTGCTATGCTTTAGAATAGCAGGGATTTTTATGGATAAAATATTATGAATAAAAGAGTATGAAATCTGTTGCGATAGTAGGTTTAGGTTGGTTAGGCTTACCATTGGCGCTGCACTTAAAAGAGCTTGGTTGGTGTGTAAAAGGATCCAAACAATCCCCTGAGGATGCTCAAAAATTGCATCAGCTAGGCATTGAAACTTATCCTTTTTCGCTTTCTGACGAAATGACGAGTTTATCAGACAATATTCGCCCTCTTTTTAATGTAGATGCTCTCATTCTCACCCTACCACCTAGCAGCTTTTCTTCTCAACAGTATTGTGAATATCTTGCTTTTTTAGCCAATCAAGCAAAGAAACAAGGTGTACAACATGTACTTTTTACCAGTTCAACTTCTGTTTTTCCTGATATTTCGGGGCAATTTGATGAAGGTTCTCAACCTTCATCTGAA
The DNA here is from genome assembly GCF_900450995.1 of Haemophilus parainfluenzae. Lineage (NCBI taxonomy): Bacteria > Pseudomonadati > Pseudomonadota > Gammaproteobacteria > Pasteurellales > Pasteurellaceae > Parahaemophilus > Parahaemophilus parainfluenzae. Next base: position 1,816,036 of record NZ_UGHY01000002.1, read on the forward strand.
ACAGAAATGGGTAAAACACTGATACAAGCAGAACAGTGCTTGTTCCAATCAGGAATATCGCATTGTGATATTCTTCGACTTGCAGGATTAATTGGTAAACAACGCCATCCTGTTAAATTCTTAGCAGGAAAACGCAAGTTAAAACAGGGCAATTCGCTTGTTAATTTGGTGTATCTTGAGGATTGCATTCAAGCTATTACTGCCTTACTCATTAATCCAAATGGATTGCGAACTTACCATCTTTGCGCACCAATTCATCCTACGCGAGCAGAATATTACACAAAGGCAGCGGTATTTTATGATTTATCTATACCGCAATTCGAATGTAGTGATTCGGATCCGAGACGAATCATTATGGCAGATAAAATTTGTCGAGATTTAGGCTTTACTTATCGTTATCCAAATCCCGATGATATGTTAGAAAAGCGCAGTGATTTTTGACCGCACTTTTTAAAGACTCACTCACCATAACCACAATGAAGGAAATAAAATATGTCAAATACGATTCTGCAACATTTACCTAAAGGCCAAAAAGTAGGCATTGCCTTTTCTGGCGGGCTAGATACCAGTGCTGCATTGCTTTGGATGCGTCAAAAAGGTGCGGTACCTTATGCTTATACAGCAAACTTAGGTCAACCCGATGAAGATGATTACAATGCAATTCCAAAAAAAGCGATGGAATATGGTGCGGAAAATGCGCGTTTAGTGGATTGTCGTGTGCAGTTAGCCCATGAAGGGATTGCGGCTATTCAATGTGGTGCATTCCATATTTCTACTGGTGGAGCAACCTATTTCAATACCACACCACTAGGTCGCGCGGTAACAGGTACGATGCTTGTTGCAGCAATGAAAGAAGATGATGTGAATATCTGGGGCGATGGTTCAACTTTCAAAGGTAACGATATTGAGCGTTTTTATCGTTATGGTTTATTAACCAACCCAAATTTAAAAATTTATAAACCATGGCTAGATCAACAATTCATCGATGAGTTGGGTGGTCGCTTTGAAATGTCACAATTCTTAATCGCAAGTGGTTTTGACTACAAAATGTCGGTAGAAAAAGCGTATTCAACTGACTCTAATATGTTAGGTGCGACACACGAAGCGAAAGACTTAGAAGAATTAAGCACTGGCATTAAAATTGTGAAACCAATTATGGGAGTGGCATTTTGGGATGAAAATGTTCAACTGAAACCAGAAGTGGTGACCGTTCGCTTTGAAGAAGGTGTGCCGGTTGCATTGAATGGTAAAACCTTTGATAACGTGGTCGATCTTTTCTTAGAAGCAAATCGCATTGGTGGTCGTCATGGTTTAGGCATGTCAGACCAAATTGAAAACCGTATTATCGAAGCTAAATCACGTGGTATTTATGAAGCACCGGGAATGGCATTATTCCATATCGCTTATGAACGTTTAGTCACTGGTATTCATAATGAAGATACTATCGAACAATATCGTATCAACGGTTTACGTTTAGGTCGTTTGTTATACCAAGGTCGTTGGTTTGATCCACAAGCGTTAATGTTACGTGAAACCGCACAACGTTGGGTCGCTCGTGCGGTGACTGGTGAAGTGACATTAGAACTTCGTCGCGGTAATGACTACTCAATCTTAAATACTGAATCACCAAACTTAACTTATGCAGCAGAACGTTTAAGTATGGAAAAAGTGGAAAATGCGCCATTTGATCCAATCGATCGTATTGGCCAATTAACCATGCGTAACTTAGACGTAGCGGATACACGCGGCAAATTAAGTATCTACTCTCAAGTTGGTTTATTAACTGCGGGTAAAGATTCAGTGTTACCGCAATTAGGTAAAAAATAATTTTCTCCTTTAAATATAAAGTGCGGTTGATTTTGATCTGACCCCAAAAAGTTAGACTGTTATTTAAAGGATTGTTTTCGATATTGTATCGGACTCAGTCCTTTTAATTTTAGTTGAATCCGTCGATGATTATAGTAATCCAAATAATCTCTGACAGCATCAACTATCTCTTCTTTTGTTTTAAATTCCCGACCATAAAAACATTCCGTTTTTAATCGCCCAAAGAAACTTTCCATCGCGGCGTTATCTAAGCAATTCCCTTTTCTCGACATACTTTGAATGATGCCATGTTCAGCCAAGATTCGACGATAAGCTACCATTTGATATTGCCAGCCTTGGTCTGAATGCAAAATGACACCACAAGCTTTATTTAATCCTTTGACGGCTTGCATTAACATGTCCTCTACTTGTGCCCAGTTTGGGGAATAGCTGAGATTATATGAAACTATCTCATTGTTAAATAAGTCTAAAATTGGGGATAAATAGACTTTACTCCCATCTTTCGCCTTAAACTCGGTGATATCGGTCACCCATTTTTGTTTCGGGGCTGTTGCGCTAAAATTACGTTCAATATGATTTGGGGCAATCACCCCTATCGTGCCACGATAGGTCGTAAATTTCTTGCTTTTTCTTGACCGCACTTGAAGCCCAAGTGTCTGCATTAAACGTTGAACTTTTTTATGATTCACGCCTGGCAAGCTGGCATGAACACGTCGGTAGCCATAATCAGGATGATTGGCTTTGATGCGTTTAATGGCCTTTTTCAGCGGCTCATCCTTATCCGGTTTAATCTGACGTTTCGCAAAAAACGTACTACGCGCTAACTGTGCAAAGCCTAAAAGCCATTTTAACGGATAACGTGTTCTTAACCTTTGGATAATTTCCGTTGCTCGGCTTCGTCCTGAAGCCTGAGCCTTCTCAACTCCTTTAGGTAGGCTACCTCCGCTTCAAGCTGTAAAATTCTCAGGCGTAAACGGTCTTCTTCAGTTTTGGGTGGCGGTGGCATTCTGGCATATTTGGGTTTCATTGGTGGTCGTCCTGATGGTTTACGGGGAATCAGTCCTTTTATGCCACTTTTTTCAAACCGTTTCAACCATGTCCCGACTAGGGTGTTGGAGGGAATATTGTAAAAACGCGCGGCTTCTCTAATACTCATTTTCTCATTCAAAATAGGTTGAATAACCTGTAATTTAAATTCGATTGTGTAGTGTTTACCCATAAAAAAATCTGCACCTCAATTGTTGGTTTGTTGAGTCCAACTTTTGGGGTGCAGATCATTTTGACCGCTCTTTTACTTTTCTAGATATTCATTTCTTGAAATAGATTTAATTTATCCGGCACAAGATAAACGTGATCACCTATTTTATACTGCGCATTGAGATAGTTTTCTTTGGTAAGAATCACCTCAATCGGTTGTTCTGTTTGCGAACTTTCCACTTCAATTCTTACGATAAAACCAATAGCATTAATATGACGAATCGTACCACTCGCTAAGGCATTATGAGATTCTCGTGAAAGCGTAAGTTCGTAAGGGCGAATATAAGCCGTTGCAGATTGGTTATTAACTGCATGAGCCGCATTGCTATGTGTTTGTAAATTATGAGCAAATTCACCAATGACTAAATTGCCTTGATCAATGTGTCCGTGGAACACATTAACATCCCCTACAAATTGCGTGACGAAAGGGGTTTGTGGTGCATGATAGATTTGGCTAGGCACATCAATTTGCTCCACTTGACCTTTATTCATCACCACAATGCGATCAGACATATCTAATGCTTCATCTTGATCATGGGTAACGAAAATGCTGGTCACATTGAGTTCATGTTGCAATTCTCGCAGCCAACGACGTAATTCTTTACGAACTTGAGCATCCAATGCACCAAAGGGTTCATCAAGTAGTAAGACTTTTGGTTGAACAGCAAGGGAGCGAGCTAAGGCTATACGTTGTTTTTGTCCACCAGAAAGTTGATTAGGGTAGCGATCGGCTAGCCATTCAAGTTTTACTAGCTTTAAAAGTGCGGTGACTTTTTCGCGAATTTCTTCTGCAGAGGGACGTTCTCTACGAGGTTTCACCGTTAAGCCAAAAGCGACATTGTCAAAGACGGTCATATTTTGAAATAGTGCATAATGCTGAAACACAAAGCCAACACCTCGTTCAGCAGCTGAAAGTTGAGTCACCTCTTTTTCACCAAACCAAATGTGTCCATTATCAGCAAATTCTAATCCAGCAATGATCCGTAATAGCGTTGTTTTTCCACAACCACTTGGTCCAAGCAAGGCTGTTAGCTGATTTTCCGGAAAGCTGAGATTGATATCTTTCAACGCATGAAACTGTTCAAAGTGTTTGTTTAGTCGCTGGATTTTGATTGTCATGTTTTGTGTTCCTGTTGTTATTCTTGGATTTTTTTCTTTTCCACATATCTCACTATGTTTTGTAATCCCAGTGTACCTACTGCGATTAATGCCAATAAACTGGCGCAAGCAAATGCGGCAACAAATTGATATTCGTTGTAACTAATTTCTACATAAAGCGGAATTGTATTAGTCAAACCGCGAATATGCCCAGATACAACACTCACGGCACCGAATTCACCCATTGCACGAGCGTTACTTAAAATCACACCATAAATTAATGCCCATTTTATTTTTGGTAGCGTTACGTGCCAGAAAAGTTGCCAAAAGGATGCACCTAAGATTAACGCAGCTTGTTCCTCACTTGTGCCTTGGGCTGACATGGTTGGAATTAATGATTTAGCAATAAGTGGAAAGGTGACGAATAAGGTCACGATAACAATGCTTGGTGTTGCAAACATAAAACGAATATGGTGTTCAACAAGCCATGTGCCCCAAAGTCCATCTAACCCAAACAACAGTAAGAACATTAATCCTACAACCACCGGTGAAATGGAAAAGGGGAGGTCGAGTAGTGCGGTTAATAAGCTTTTCCCCTTAAAGTCAAAATAAGCAATAGCCCAAGCCATAACCACACCGATAAAAATATTAATAGGTAATACAATTAAAGAGACTTTAATCGTAAGCCAAATAGCCGCTAAGGATTCCGGTTCTTTTAATGCAGCAAAAAATAGCCCAATCCCTTGTTCAAGGGCTGAATAGAATACGGTAAATAATGGGAGCAATAATATGATCGTAAAAAAACTGAGTGCAGTCAGAATTAAGATCCATTCTTGCCATGATTGGGTTTTCATAAATACCTCTTATCGAATTGGACTAATACGTTTGGCAACAGACCACTGCGCTAAGTTAATAAATAAAATCAATAGAAATGAAATGGCAAGCATTAATAATGCAACCACAGATGCACCTTGCACGTCATACAAATCAAGTTTTGACATAATAATCAATGGTGCAATTTCGGATACGAGTGGCACATTACCTGCAATAAAAATGACTGAGCCGTATTCACCAAGCGATCGCGCAAATCCCATACCTGCGCCACCTATTAATGCAGGTAATACCGCAGGGATGATGACTTTTCGCAGCGTTGTTAGTCTAGATGCACCTAAAATTTGAGCCGCTTCTTCATGGCTAGGATCAAGATTTGCTAATACGGGTTGAATCGCTCTAACGGTAAAAGGCAAGCTGACAAAAATCAAAGCAATCGCAATACCACTTGGAGTATAAGCGAGTTGAATCCCTAAATGGCTTAACCATTGCCCAATCAGTCCAGTCGGAGCATAAAGCGAGGCAAGTGCGATACCAGCAACGGCAGTGGGTAAAGCAAAAGGTAAATCCACTAACGCATTGACGAGATTCTTACCTGGAAAGTCATAACGCACTAAAATCCATGCCAATAAAAAGCCAAAAACGATATTAATTAACGTCGCGATTGCCGCCATTTCAAAGGATAGCGTTAAGGATGAGATCACTCGTTCACTCGTGATGATTTGAACGATATCAGCCCATTTTAACTGCCAGGCAGTGAGCACAAGTAATGTTAATGGCAATAATACCATTGAGCCGAGCCAGGCTAATGTAATCAATATACTTCGTTTAAATCCTGGTAATACGGTTTTCATTATCCCACCTTCATAACAGATAAATACCTAAGCTTTGTAAGCGTTTTGAAATGTTCAAAAAAATAACCGCTCTTTTCCATAATGGCAAAGAACGGAAATTTATTTAATATTCCAAAGTGAAATAAGGAAACGGTTGGTTCTGTTTTTTATATTTCATTTTGTTCTATAAAATGCTTTTTCGTTATTTTTTGTACTTAATATTTTGCGATATAAATTTAGCCACACGAAATTGAGGGTAATAACGGAGGAGAGTAAAAATGAAAAAAATGGCTTTATTTTCATTGCTTTCTTTCGGCTTGGCTGCTTGTTTATGGCATACCAGCACGGAACAAAAAACGGTGCTACTGAATGTGTCCTATGACGTGATTCGTGATTTCTATAAGGAATACAACATAGCATTTCAACGTGAATTTCCCTCAGATGTGATGATTTCGCAATCGCATGGTGGTGCCAGTAAACAGGTGCTAGGTGTGTTAAATGGTTTGCCTGCAGATGTGGTGACGTTGACACAAAGTAATGATATCGACGCTTTAGTTAAAAAAGGCTTAGTAGATGCAGATTGGCAGCAAGTATTACCGAATGGTGCCGTTCCTTTTGGTTCGGTGATGGTGCTTTTGGTGAAAAAAGGAAATCCAAAACACATTCAAGACTGGTCGGATTTGATTCGGGATGATGTCAAAGTGGTCTTTGCTAATCCAAAACGTCAGCAAATGGACGCTTTGCTTATTTATCGGCTTTAGCTTATGCCGAACAGCATAGTGATAAACCACAAGATTTTATGTTACGCCTGCTAAGAAATGTGCCGGTTTTAGAGGCGGGGGCGCGCAGTGCCAGTATTTCTTTTACGCAGCGTAATATCGGTGATGTTTTAATTGCCCCAGAAAATGAAGCGGCGTTAGCGGCTAAAACACTGGGCGAGAACAGCTTTGAAGTGGTGTACCCAAGTATAACGGCCTATACCCCAATTTATGTGGCGGAAGTGAATAAAAATACGCAAACAGATGGTTTGCATCAACTTTCCCATGATTATTTGAGCTATTTATGGTCACCCCAAGCACAGGAACTGGCTGCCCAAAATTATTTCCGTCCGACAGATAAAAAAATTATTGCTAAAACGACCGCACTTTTTCCCGAAGTGAATCAATTTGATGTAAACCAACGTTTTGGTTCGTGGGAGGCGATTAATACTAAACATTTTGTCGATAACGGCTTATTTGATCGTCTATATATCAGTGCACAACGTGCTGATAAAGTAAATAAATAGGAGTGATACCCATGAATTATTTTCCACTTTTTGCTGATTTAATTGGTCGCCCGGTACTTGTCGTCGGAGGTGGTTCAGTGGCTGCTCGTAAAATTGAGTTATTGCTCAAAGCGAATGCTCAGGTCCGTATTGTTGCTCGCCAATTAAATGAGGAATTAAGCGAGCTTGAACGTCAAAATAAAGTACTATGGATTGCGAAAGAATTTAATGCCGAACAAATGAGAACGGTGATGTTAGTGATCGCAGCAACAAATGATGAGATATTAAATCACCGTATTTTCCATTTAGCCGAAAGTCAACATAAATTAGTTAATGTGGTGGATGATCAACCTCATTGTAGCTTTATCTTCCCTTCTATTATTGATCGTAATCCGATCCAAATTGCGATTTCGAGTGGTGGTAAAGCACCAGTTTTGGCTCGGTTATTACGAGAAAAATTAGAAGCCTTATTACCGCAACATTTGGGCAAAATTGCAGAAATTTCCGGTAAATGGCGGGATCAAGTGAAAGCAAAATTGACATCGGTCACCGAACGTCGCCGTTTTTGGGAAAAAATGTTTAGCGGACGTTTTGCAAGTCTCGTTAAAAATCAACAAGATGCTCAATCTGAAGAGGAATTGGCTGAGCAACTAGAAAATAACTATCAAGGTGGTTTTGTTTCTTTAGTTGGTGCCGGTCCTGGCGATGCTGGATTACTAACTCTTAACGGTTTACAAGAAATTCAACAAGCTGATGTGGTGCTTTACGATGCACTGGTTTCTGATGAGATTCTTTCTTTGATTCGTCGTGATGCAGAACGTATTTTTGTGGGAAAACGTGCCAATGGTCGTTCTGTCGCACAAGAAGAAACCAACCAATTGTTATTAACCCTTGCTCAACAAGGCAAGCGAGTTGTTCGTTTAAAAGGTGGTGATCCTTTCGTTTTTGGACGCGGTGGCGAAGAGTTAGAAGTGTTAGCTCAACATCAAATTCCATTTTCTGTTATACCAGGTATCACCGCGGGCATTGGCGCAACAGCCTATGCAGGCATTCCATTAACCCACAGAGATTATGCACAAAGTGCAATTTTTGTGACCGGCCATCGTAAAGCCGATGCCTCTGATATTGAATGGCAAACCTTAGCAAGAAGTCATCAAACCTTAGTTATTTATATGGGGACGTTAAAAGCGCAAGTCATTGCTGAACGTTTACAACAGTATGATCGAGCTGCGAATACGCCTGTTGCGATTATCAGCCAAGGCACTCAACTTACTCAAAAAACAGCGATTGGTACACTCGAAAATTTAGCTGAATTAGCAGAAAAAGCAGCGACGCCAGCCTTAATTATAGTGGGTGAAGTGGTGAAATTACACGAACAATTAGCGTGGTTTGGCGAAGAAAAACAACGTCAAAAACAACCGCACTTTACCCTAGAAAGTTTAACTATTGGTCAAGTGGCATAAGGAGTGGATGATGAGTTTATTTAAACCGACTTTTTGGCAAATTCCACTTGTTAGCCTTGATGTTAAAGATCGCTTGGCAGAAAAAACAGTCACATTGCAGCAACGTTTACATCAAATTGCTGATAGCCATAAGGATGCACGCTTTGCTAGCAGTTTAGCTGTGGAAGATATGGTAATTACTGATGTGATTGCCCGTGAGCAGTTGAATATAGGAGTATTTACCTTAGATACAGGCCTTCTGCATCAAGAAACTTTGGATTTATTGGATAACTTAGCGAAAACCTATCCACATTTGCATATTGCACGTTTTCATCCAATTGCCCCTGATGCAGCTCGCTATGTGGCAGAAAATGGCAAGTTCGCTTTTTATGAAGGCATCGAGTTGCGTCGAGAATGTTGCCATATCCGTAAAATCGAACCTTTAAACCGCGCATTGCAAGGGGCTGATGCGTGGCTGACCGGCCAACGTCGTGAACAATCGGCCACTCGTACTGAGCTGCCGTTTGCCGAGCAGGATAAGGCACGTGGTATTGATAAATACAACCCTATTTTTGATTGGTCTGAAACAGATGTGTGGGCTTATATCTTAGCCAACAATGTGCCTTATAACGCTCTTTATCATCAAGGGTTTCCAAGCATTGGCTGCGATCCTTGTACCCGCCAAGTTAAACAGGGCGAAGATATTCGCGCCGGCCGCTGGTGGTGGGAGAGTAAAGATAGTAAGGAATGTGGATTACATAAGTAGAAAAATATAGGAAGAAAAACATGACAAAAACCGAACTCAACAACCAACATCTAGACTGGCTCGAAGCAGAGTCGATTCATATTATCCGTGAAGTCGTCGCAGAATGTGAGAACCCGGCGTTGCTCTTTTCCGGAGGGAAGGATTCTGTGGTATTGCTGGCATTAGCCCGTAAAGCATTTCAGTTAGGCGATCGTCCGGTACATTTACCGTTTCCATTGGTGCATATTGATACTGGTCATAATTATCCGGAAGTGATCCAATTTCGAGATGAGCAAGTGGCAAAACTTAATGCGCGCTTAGTCGTTGGACATGTGGAAGATTCTATTGCCAAAGGTACGGTAGTATTGCGTAAAGAAACCGATTCGCGTAATGCGGCACAGGCGGTTACTTTATTAGAAACCATTGCAGATAATGGATTTGATGCCTTGATGGGCGGTGCACGCCGTGATGAGGAAAAAGCCCGTGCAAAAGAACGAATTTTCTCGTTTCGTGATGAGTTTGGCCAATGGGATCCTAAGGCACAACGTCCGGAATTATGGTCTTTGTACAATGCTAAATTGCATAAAGGCGAAAATATGCGGGTGTTTCCAATTTCTAACTGGACGGAATTAGACATTTGGCAATATATCGCTCGTGAGAATTTGGAATTGCCTCCGATCTATTACAGCCATAAACGAGAAGTTGTACGTCGTAAAGGTTTGTTAGTGCCAGTGACGCCATTAACACCTAAATTGCCGAATGAAGTCAGCGAAGTATTAGATGTTCGTTTCCGTACTGTGGGTGATATTAGCTGTACCTGTCCAGTAGCGAGCACTGCATCAACACCATTAGAAATTATTGAAGAAACCGCTATTGCCGACATTTCCGAACGCAGTGCCACTCGTCTAGACGACCAAGCCAGTGAAGCCGCCATGGAGAAACGGAAAAAAGAGGGATATTTCTAGTATTTCTACTTTCTTGCTTGTGTAAGAAAGTAGCAAAGAACACACCCCAATTAAATCGCTCCTCTTCACTTTTTTTCAATTTTCTTAACGAAAAATTTGTAAACTCGCTACGCTCGAACAGTACAAATTTTTCTAAAAATTGAAAGTCGCTCAGGCGATTTATATGGGGCCATTATTCGAAGATGACGAAATATAAAAGAATAATTAACAGAATATAAGGAAGAAATATGACACAACATTCAACTCCACTTCGTTTTATTACTGCCGGTAGTGTAGATGACGGGAAAAGCACCTTAATCGGCCGCTTACTTTACGATAGCAAAGCGTTATTAACCGACCAAATTAAAACTCTTAATGCAGGAAAAGAGAAAGGCAATAAAGAAGCCATTGATTTTTCTATTTTGACAGATGGTTTGGAAGCAGAACGTGAACAGGGCATTACCATTGATGTGGCGTATCGCTATTTCTCTACGGCAAAACGTAAATTCATCATTGCCGATACCCCAGGACATGAACAATACACACGTAACATGGTGACAGGGGCAAGTACGGCATCAGCAGCAATCGTCTTAATCGATGCTTCTCAACTGAATTTTGATGAGGAACCGTTACAACTCTTACCACAAACTAAACGTCATTCAGCAATTTTACGTCAATTAAATTGCCCGCACATTTTAGTGGCAGTAAATAAAATGGATTTATTGGATTACAACGAAGAAAAATTCAATGCCATTGTGGAGGCGTATCGTCAATTGGCAGCACAACTTGGTTTAAAAGATGTACATTTTGTACCAGTATCTGCATTGCTTGGCGATAACCTGGTATATGCAAGTGAAAGCACCCCTTGGTATCAAGGCGAACCTTTACTCACCATTTTAGAAAATTTACCAAGTGTGGATGAGGTGAGTCATTCCAATGCTGATTTCTATTTCCCGGTGCAATTAGTCGTGCGTCAGGATGCAGATAAAGCCGATGATTTCCGCGGTTATCAAGGGCGAATTGAGAGCGGTTCCGTGCAACTGGGACAGACTATTCGAATTGAACCGAATGGATTAACCGCTAAAGTGACTGAGATTATTACGCCAAAAGGTGAGGTGACACAGGCGGTGGCCGGGGAAGTGATTACCTTACGTTTAGATCGCGATATTGATATTTCCCGTGGTGATTTATTTGTGGATGAAAGTTCACCACTTACACCCAAAAAGCAACTTGAAGCCACAATTTGTTGGTTTGATGAACGCCCATTAAATACCGCCCGTAAATATTTACTTAAACATGGTACGCAAACCGTATTTGCCAAAATCAGTGAAATTGAAAGTGTGTTAAACGTTCATACACTCGAACAAGAAAGTGGTGCTACAGCCTTAAAGATGAATGATATTGCTAGCGTGCGTTTAAGTTTACAGAAACCGATTGTTGCCACAACTTACGAAGAAAATATTGCTGGTGGCGCTTTTATTTTAGTTGATGAAGCAACTTATAACACAGTAGCAGCCGGTATGGTTCTCTAACTCGCGCTTTCTTAATATGAATTTACTGATATTACTCATTTTCTTGTGGGGAAACTTATGCAACACAACAATCCATTACCAACAGAAATATTGAATCTCTTACCAACGCTAACGCCTCTTCAATTGGCATGGCTTTCCGGTTATGCATGGTCGCAAGCTTCCGGTGTAGAACAACAGGCCACAGGGCAACATTTGACAGCAAATTTGACCGCACTTTCGGCAGAACCTTTTTCAATTACTGTGCTTTCAGGTTCACAAACCGGCAATGCTAAATCGGTGGCGGATAAAGTTGCCGCAGAGCTTACTGAAGCTGGTATTGCTGTGAAACGTGTCGCTTTAAAAGATTACAAAGCGAAAACCATTGCTGATGAAAAATACTTGCTTTTAGTGACGTCTACGCAAGGTGAAGGCGAGCCACCAGAAGAAGGTGTGGTATTGCATAAGTTATTAAACGGTAAAAAAGCACCAAAACTCACCGACCTGCAATTTGCAGTGTTAGGATTAGGGGATAGTTCTTATCCAAATTTCTGCCAAGCAGGCAAGGATTTTGATCAGCGTTTTGCCGAATTAGGCGCGACGCGTTTATTTGAGCGAGTGGATGCCGATTTAGATTACATTGCAACCGCGGAACAATGGATCCGAGATATTGTGGCTATCGTAAAAGAAAAGGCAGCGCAGGCTTCACCGGTTGTACAAAGTATTGGTACAGCTACAACCGCACCAGTAGCCAAGGAAAGCCAATACAATAAAGCGAATCCATTTCCTGCAACGTTAATCACTAACCAGAAAATTACTGGTCGTCAGTCTGATAAAGATGTTCGTCATTTAGAGTTTGATTTAGCCGGCTCAGATCTTCATTACCAAGCGGGGGATGCACTCGGTGTATGGTTTGACAATGATCCTAAGTTAGTGGATGAAATTTTATCGCTCGCGCAGATTGATCCTACTACAGAAGTGACAATTGAGGGAAAAACGCAAACTATTTCGACCGCACTTTTATCGCATTTAGAGCTTACTCAAAACACACCGGCTTTTGTGAAAGGCTATGCAGCTTTGGCGAATAACGAACAGTTAAATGATTTGGTTGCGGATAATCAAGCATTGCAAAAATTGGTTCAACGTACACCGATTGTGGATGTCTTACATAAATTTCCTGCAAAATTAACCGCGGAACAACTGGTTTCATTATTGCGTCCTTTAACGCCTCGTTTGTATTCCATTTCATCTTCTTCTGTAGAGGTTGGGGAAGAAGTGCATCTAACTGTTGGCGTGGTACGTTTTGAACATGAAGGTCGAGCACGCAGTGGCGCAGCTTCAAGCTTTTTAGCGGATCGCGTAGAAGAAGATGGTGCTGTGCGTGTATTTGTAGAACATAACGATAATTTCCGCCTACCAAATGACACGGCTAAGCCAATTATTATGGTGGGCTCCGGTACCGGCGTGGCACCATTCCGTGCCTTTATGCAGCAACGCGTAGCCGATGAGGCAAGTGGTAAAAACTGGCTAATTTTTGGTAATCCACATTTTGCCAGCGATTTCCTGTATCAAACCGAATGGCAACAATTTGCCAAAGAGGGGTTCTTACATAAATACGATTTTGCTTGGTCACGCGATCAAGAGAAGAAAATCTATGTGCAAGATAAAATTCGTGAAAATTCGACCGCACTTTGGCAATGGTTACAAGAAGGCGCTTATTTTTATGTCTGTGGTGATGCATCAAAAATGGCAAAAGATGTGGAACAAGCATTACTCGAAGTCATTGCTAAAGAAGGCAATTTAAGTCCTGATGAAGCAGAAGATTATTTAAATGAACTACGTGAAGAAAAACGTTATCAACGTGATGTGTACTAGATTTGTGGGGTGAAAAAATGACAGAGCAAAACAAACAAAAAGGCTTAGAGTGGCAAGAAAAACCGCTTTCTGACAATGAACGCTTAAAAACCGACAGTAACTTTTTACGTGGTACCATTTTAGATGATTTAGAGGATTCCTTAACCGGTGGTTTCCGTGGGGATAACTTTCAATTAATCCGTTTCCACGGTATGTATGAACAAGACGATCGTGATATTCGCGCCGAACGTGCAGAGGAAAAACTCGAACCGTTAAAATTTATGTTGTTACGTTGCCGTTTACCGGGTGGAATCATCAAACCATTTCAATGGATTGAATTGGATAAATTTGCCCGTGAACATAGTTATTATCGTTCGATTCGTTTGACCAATCGTCAAACTTTCCAATATCATGGTGTGCCGAAAAGCCAATTACAAACCATGCATCGTTTATTGCATAGTCTGGGATTAGACTCGATTGCTACGGCTTCTGATATGAACCGTAACGTGTTATGTACTTCTAATCCAATTGAATCAAAATTACATCAGCAGGCATATGAATATGCGAAGAAAATTTCAGAACATCTGTTACCACGTACACGAGGTTATTTAGATGTATGGATTGATGGTAAGAAAGTCCAAAGTAGTGATGATTTTTTCCAGGAAGAACCGATTCTCGGTAAAACTTATTTGCCACGTAAATTTAAAACAGCCGTGGTGATTCCACCACTCAATGATGTGGATTGTTACGGGAATGACTTAGATTTTGTCGCCATTGCAGACGAGAGCGACAATTTAGTTGGCTTTAATGTCTTGGCAGGCGGTGGCTTATCCCTTGAACATGGCAACACCAAAACCTATCCGCATATTTCCCTTGAACTGGGTTATGTGCCGTTGGAATACACTTTAAAAGCAGCGGAAGCCGTGGTGACGACCCAACGAGATTTTGGTAACCGTAGCGATCGTAAAAATGCACGTAGTCGTTATACCATTCAAAACATGGGATTAGATAATTTCCGCGCCGAAGTCGAACGTCGTATGGGGATTCCATTTGAACCGATTCGTCCGTTTAAATTTACTGAACGCGGCGATCGTATTGGTTGGGTAAAAGGCATCGATAACAACTGGCATTTGACCCTGTTTATCGAAAGCGGCCGTTTGGTGGATAACGATGAGAAAAAATTACTGAGTGGCGTGTTGGATATTGCCAAAATTCATAAGGGCGATTTTCGTATTACCGCCAACCAAAATCTGATCGTGGCAAATGTAGCAGAAGAGGATAAAGCACAAATTGAGCAAATTGCGCGTGATTACGGTTTGATTCGTGATGATGTGAGTAAATTACGTGAAAACGCTATGTCCTGCGTTTCTTTCCCAACTTGTCCATTGGCGATGGCAGAATCAGAGCGAATTCTTCCAAGCTTTATTGATGAACTGGATAAAGTGATGGCGAAACATCACGTAGCTGATGATTATATCGTTACACGTATTACTGGTTGCCCAAATGGTTGTGGTCGCGCGATGTTAGCGGAAATTGGTTTAGTGGGTAAAGCAATCGGTCGTTACAATTTGCATATCGGTGGGGATCGTGAAGGTGTGCGTATTCCACGTCTTTACAAAGAAAATATCATGATTCCCGAAATTATCAGTGAACTTGATACTCTGATTGGCCGCTGGGCAAGTGAGCGTCATGAAAACGAAGGATTTGGTGATTTTACAATTCGTGCGGGCATTATCAAACCAGTAGTAAATGCACCGGTTGATTTCTGGGATGACTCAAAAGTGATTATTAAATCAGCGGCTTAATGCGCAAAAGTGTGGTTAATTTTGACCGTACTTTTAGCTGAGAGAATAAAAAACCTTAGGTTTTAGCCTAAGGTTTTTGTTTTTTAGCAAGAATTATTTTTTCTCTTCACATTTGTTGATATCGCTACATTTACCGTAGAGGTATAAACTGTGTGCTTTTAATTTGATACCATGTTGTTCACTGATTTCTTTTTGACGTTGTTCGATAATATTATCAGTAAACTCAAATACTTTACCGCAATCTTCACAGATAATGTGATCATGGTGTTCTGTTGGTGCAAGTTCAAAAACAGACTTATTCCCTTCAAAATTATGACGAATTAAGATATGCGCTTCATCAAATTGGTTAAGTACACGATATACGGTTGCAAGGCCAATATCACTGCCTTGCTCTAACAAGATTTTATATACTTCTTCAGCTGAGAAATGCTCATGTTTATGCTCTTGCATTAATGCAAGGATAGTGAGCCGAGGTTCAGTAATTTTTAATCCTGCCTTTTTGAGTAATTTGATGTTTTCTTCAGACATAATGTTCCCTTAAATTTGCTAAATTAGAGATGGTTAAGCTAATTCTGCTAAACACATTTCATCGTAGATTTGTTTCGTCCATTTCTCGACGCGTTCTGCAGTGAGTTCGGGTTGACGATCTTCATCAATACATAAACCGATAAAGTTTCCATCATCTAATAGTGCCTTTGATGATTCAAAGGTATAACCATCTGTTGGCCAGTTTCCTACAATAATTGCACCGTGTGGTTCAACAATATCACGAACTGTACCGATCGCATCGCAGAAATAATCAGCGTAGTCTTCCTGATCACCACAGCCAAAAATACCCACTAATTTGTCAGTAAAATCAATTTCTTCTAGGGTTGGGAAAAAATCATCCCAGTCAGCTTGAGCTTCACCGTAATACCAAGTTGGAATGCCGAAAAGTAAAAAATCATAACCTTCGATATCTTCTTTCGTGCTTTTTGCTATGTCACGAATATCAACTAACTCATTGCCTAATTGTTTTTGAATCATTTTTGCAATGTTTTCTGTATTACCCGTGTCACTACCATAAAATAAACCGACAACTGCCATCGTTCTTTCCTTTTGAAATATAATTAGTTAATAAATAAAGATGAGAGACTAAAACCCTACAATTTGTGCGAACTATACCATAAATGAATTCTCATTTGAATAGAATAATTCTCATTTAAAACGATTAATTCTTATTTAGAAACCTATCAATTGCACGTATCACAAAATCTGGTTTTTCCGCATGAACCCAGTGCCCACAACCATTGATAGTGAATGAGCTAGCATTCGGGAATTGTTTTAGAATAATTTCTGTATATTCAGGTTTAATATAAGATGAAAGCCCACCTTTAATAAAGAGAGTAGGCGTATTAGCGTAAACTTCCTGCCAATCCATCAGTTCCGCATAATGCTCGAAAAGTGCGGTCAAATTGAAACGAAAATATTCACTTGAAGTAGGCTCAAAAGATTTCAACATAAATTGTACCACACTCGGATCAGCAATTTCAGTTTCTAAAATAGGCTTAGCTTGTTGACGAGTTTGTGGCTGCGCTTTTTTCACGGCAAACAAACCACGAAACACATCATCATGTTCAGCACTGC
Organism: Haemophilus parainfluenzae; assembly: GCF_900450995.1. Taxonomy (NCBI): domain Bacteria; kingdom Pseudomonadati; phylum Pseudomonadota; class Gammaproteobacteria; order Pasteurellales; family Pasteurellaceae; genus Parahaemophilus; species Parahaemophilus parainfluenzae. Next base: position 1,833,070 of record NZ_UGHY01000002.1, read on the forward strand.
TATTAGCTACTGGTGCAATATCAATGACAATCAATTTTTCCACACGCTGTGGTTGAAGTGCGGTCATTTTCATTGCTGTTTTTCCGCCCATTGAATGACCAATTAAGATCACATTATCTAATTGAAGGTGATCGATAAGTTGCCATGCATCATCAGCCATGACGTCGTAATTCATTGTTTCTGAATGAAAACTATGTCCATGATTGCGTAAATCTACACGTAAAATGTTATAGTTATCGCTAAATGCACGGGCAATAACCCCAAGATTATTCATATCCCCAAATAAGCCGTGAATGAAAACTAAGGTAGGCGAATTAATTGATTGTTTTGCTTGGTGAAATTGATGGTTTAATAATAGGGAAGATGACATATATTTTGCGTGAGAATTTGGTTAGAAATCGTTATAATGGACGAAAATTTTAGCAAACGGAGAGAAAAAAATGAAGATAATTGAAGTCGATGAAGAATTATATCAATACATTGCGGCACAAACTCAATCTATTGGAGAAAGTGCGTCTGATATTCTTCGCCGTTTGTTGAATTTACCCACTCATGCAGCAAGTTCGGTTGATTTCTTTGAATCAGTAGCATCAGCTGAAATCTCAAAAAGTGCGGTGCATTCTGAACCTGTTTTAGCTGAAAAAACAACCGAAGCATCTCAACCAAAAGTTGAACCTGCAGAGCCGCCAAAAGTAGTGAAAAAACAATCGGACGAAGCAATCAATCATATTGTTGATAAAGTGCGTGCATTATTGAATTCTGCTGAGTTCAAAGAAGAGCCAAAAGCAGTGGTGCGTTTTTTAAATATATTACGGACGCTTTATCGTACCAATCCAGAAAGCTTTGCACAGGCAACCGAAAGCTTACAAGGTCGTACTCGTGTTTATTTTGCTCGTGATGAAGGGACATTGCTTGTGGCGGGTAATCACACGAAACCGAAACAAATTCCAGATACACCATATTGGGTGATTACCAATACCAATAGTGGCCGTAAAATGTTGATGTTAGAAGGAGCGATGCAGTCTATGCATTTGCCAGAATATTTAATTGACGAAGTTCGCCCTTATTTCATTAGCAATTAAGTCGATGCAAAAATTCCCTTGGCAAGCATTTGCCCAAAATCCAGCATATGAAAATCAGATCGCGTTGCGAAATTCGCAGGGCGATCCTTTTACTTGGGTGGAACTTGCTGAGAAAATTAATCAAGTAGAAGCCTTTCTTTTACAACAAGGTGTGACAGCGCAAAGTGCGGTTGCTTTTTGTGGGAAAAATTCAGAACAGATCTTATTTCTTTATTTAGCCGTTATTCAGCTAGGCGCAAAAATTTTAGGTATCAATCCAGCATTTCCTCAAGAAAAAAGAGAAGAATTGTGCCAAGTACACGGCATAGATTTTTGTTATCAAACCGAAGATATTCGTTATTTAGCTGCTGAAGCATTACCCGAGCATAAAGCGGATTTGACAAAAGCAGCCACAATGACGCTAACATCAGGTTCGACTGGCTTGCCTAAAGCTGTGGTGCATAATGTTTCTGCTCATTTGGCAAATGCGGAAGGTGTTTGTGCCTTAATGAATTTTGGCAAAGATCAATCATGGCTACTTTCTTTACCGCTTTATCATGTCTCCGGACAAGGTATTGTGTGGCGCTGGCTTTACGCAGGTGCCACCTTAGTTTTACCAAAAGAAGATTTTTATCAATCTATTGGTGAGGTTTCCCATGTTTCTCTCGTGCCAACGCAATTACAACGCTGGTTTGATTATTTGGTGGAGCATCCACAGCCTATTCACACGCAAGCTGTGTTATTAGGCGGGACACAAATCCCTGTAAAATTAACCCAAGTGTTAAGTGAACTAGGTATTCGAAGCTATTCAGGTTATGGTATGACAGAAATGGCTTCTACCGTATTCGCTAAGCAATCGGATGGAAAAATTGGTGTAGGACAACCTTTATTCGGACGAGAATTTAAGTTAGTGAACGAAGAGGTTTGGCTAAAAGGTGCCGGACTTGCCATGGGATATTGGCGCAATGGGTGTGTTGATCCGCTTACTAATGCTGAAGGTTGGTTCCAAACCAAAGATAAAGGTCAATGGCTCGATAACGAATTAGTCATTCAAGGCCGATTGGATAATATGTTTATTTCTGGCGGTGAAAATATTCAGCCGGAAGAAATTGAAAAAGTGATTGCACAATCAGATTTGGTGAAACAAGTCTTTGTTTTGCCTCAACATGATGAGGAATTTGGCCACCGCCCTGTCGCGATTGTTGAATTTCATACCTTATTTAATGAAAGTGCGGTCGAATCTCTCAACGTTTTTTTACAAGGGCGATTGGAACGATTTAAGCAACCCGTTGCCTACTATGAACTCCCACAGGATTTAATCCAAGGGGCAATAAAGATTTCTCGTAAAGCGCTCGCCGATTGGCTGTCGCAATAATAGGAAAGTTAGTTTAATGAAAAATATCTCTCGTGTTTTGACCGCGCTTGGTCTTTCATTTGTTTTTACACTGGCGCTTTCTCATCCTGTTTGGGCAGAGAATAATAATGCGGATTTACCGACGGAAAAAACACTAAAAAGTGAATTAGCTGATGCACAAAAATTACCGGATGGCGATGAAAAAACAAATAACGTCGCAACAATCCAGGCTTCGCTTGATTTCTTGCAACAAATTCAAACCCAGCAAAAAAATAATAACGATTTGCAAGATACGCTTATTGATGCAGATTCTGAAATTCAGAAGAATAATGCTGATCTTCAAAATCTTAAAAAACAGCTAAGCACGACAAATAACACCGATTATGCTTCGCAAAGTTTAGCGAATTTGCAGACTCAGGTTGAAAAACTAACCAATCAACAACAAGATGCCCAATCTGCATTAAGTGCGGTGAATACACAACTTGCAGGGCAGAGTTCAGTGTCTGAACGTGCTCAAACAGCCTTGACAGATAATGTTAAACGTACGCAAGAATTGAATCAGAAATTGGCTGATCCAACAACGAGTTCATTATTAAAACAGCAAATCCAGCTGGAATTGCAACTGATTGAGCTAAAAAATATCTATAATCAAGTGCTATTAAAAAATAGTGATCAGTTGACGGTGCTTTATCAAAGCCGATATGAACTATTGAATACGCGTGTTCAAGCATTGCAGCAACAAATTGCGGCTATTCAAGACGTGATTAATCAAAAGAATTTGGCTAAAACACAAAACCAAGTTGAGCAAGTACAACAACAAAACCAAAGTGTTGAGCAAAATCCATTGATTCAGAAAGAGTTGGATTTAAATTCGCAGCTTAGCCAATATTTACTTGAGCAAACAGAGAAAACCAATACATTAACGCAAGATGAACTACGCATGCGAAATGTGTTGGATAACTTAACGCAGACACAACGTACCATTGATGAGCAAATCAGCGCATTACAAGGCACATTGGTGCTTTCACGCATTATTCAGCAACAAAAACAAAAATTACCAACCAATTTAAATATTCAAGGTCTTTCGAAACAAATTGCGGATTTACGTGTACAGATCTTCGATATTACACAAAAACGTAATGAGCTTTATGATATTGATGCCTATATCAGTAAAATAGAGCAAGATGAAAATAAATCTTTTACCTCTGCGGAAAAAGCACAATTAACCAGTTTATTAACAGAACGTCGTAAAGTGGCCTCTGATTTGATTAAGTCATTGAATAATCAGTTGAACTTTGCGATTTCCTTAGAGTTAACCCAACAACAGATTACTCAAATCAGTGATCAAATTCAGTCTAAACTCGATCAACAAAGTTTCTGGGTAAAAAGTAACAATCCAATTAATTTAGATTGGATCAAAAAACTGCCTATGTCACTCAAGGCACAATTTGATGGCATTGGAAAGAAAATTGGTTTTCCGACAAACTTTGATAATTTGCCGTATTTACTCACTTATGTCTTTATTTTGTTTGTGATTGGTGGATTGATTTTTAAATTTAAAGAATTAATTAAACAACGTTTGAGCGTGATTAATGGCGAAATTAATACGCTTTGTTCAGATAGCCAATGGCATACGCCACTAGCATTGTTTTATACCGCACTTTTATCTTTATCTGGCACCCTTTGGTTTTTAGCCGCTTGCCAATTGTTGGGCTTTTTCTTGGTGAAAAACCCACAAGACTTTTGGGAATGGTCACTTAGCATGGCAGGCTATTGGTGGTTCTTTAGCTTTGTCTTAGCTATTCTTCGTCCGAATGGCATTTTAGTGCGCCATTTTGGTTTTGCTAAAGAGAGTGCAACTAACTTACAAGACGTCACAAAACGTATTATTGTTTCTGTTGTGCTATTACTGAATACGTCAATTTTCAGTAATGTCATGGATACAGGTTTAGCCAATGACGTCCTCGGCGAAATTAATACCATTGTTGCGTTGCTTTTCTGCATTGTAATTATTGCACCACGTTTTATTCGTACTGAAAAATCATTGAGTTCAACGACAACAGATAAGCGTGATAGAACCATTTTCAAAATTGTACGAATCTTATTGCAATTGGTACCTGTTGTTTTAATTGTGTTAATTGCTTTAGGGTATTACTACACTGCCTTAAATTTAATTACACATATTATTAATACCTATATTGCATGGGTGGTGTGGTCATTAGTACGTCATACTATTTATCGCGGTGTCACTGTTGCATCAAGACGTTTAGCTTATCGTCGTTTACAAGAAAAACGTCAACAAAAACAGCAAGATTCAAGTGATGCTCCGGCTTCTGATGATGTAGTAGTCATTACCGAACAAGAAGAGGGATTGGCCTTAAATGAAGTACGTAGCCAGTTACTACGCTTTACCGATCTCTTTATTTGGACCGCACTTTTTGCCATCTTCTATTATGTCTGGTCTGATTTAGTGACTGTTGTAAGCTACTTGCGTGATATAACTTTATGGCAACAAACCTCGACAACTGAAACGGGCGTGGTAACGGAAACGATCTCACTCTTTAACTTGATTGTTGCATTAATCATTGTCGTGATTACCTATATTTTGGTGCGTAACATACAGGGTATTTTAGAAATATTAATCTTCTCTCGAGTGAAACTTTCACAAGGTACGCCTTATACAATCACCACCTTATTAACCTACATCTTTGTTGCGGTTGGTGGTGCGTGGGCATTCTCAACGCTTGGGATGTCTTGGTCAAAATTACAATGGTTGTTTGCAGCCCTTTCCGTTGGTCTCGGTTTTGGTATGCAAGAAATCTTTGCAAACTTTGTTTCGGGTATCATTTTATTATTTGAACGTCCAATTCGTGTGGGCGATACAGTGACAATTAATGGTGTGACAGGTACGGTGGCGAAAATCCGCATTCGTGCGATTACCATGATTGATCCTGATCGAAAAGAAGTGATTGTGCCAAATAAATCTTTTGTAACAGGTCAAGTGATCAACTGGGCATTGTCTAATACCGTTACTCGTTTGGTGGTGTCTGTTGGTGTGGCGTATGGTTCAGATTTAGACTTAGTGAAACGCTTATTATTACAAGCAGCACATGAGCAACCAAGCATCTTAAAAGATCCAGAGCCAAGAGCGCTATTTTTAACCTTTGGTGCAAGTACATTAGATCACGAATTACGTGTTTATGTAGGTCAAGTGTCTGAGCGTAATGATACGCTTGATGCACTCAATCGTCGTGTGAATGAATTATTTGCAGAAAATAATATTGATATTGCATTCAACCAATTAGATATCTTTATTAAGAATAAAGATACTGGTGAAGAAATTCCATTTATTGATGTAGCAAAATTAGCGCAAAATCATTAATTAAAGAGAGAAAATATGGCAGGGAATACTATCGGACAACTTTTTCGTGTGACGACCTTTGGGGAGTCGCACGGTATTGCATTAGGCTGCATCGTTGATGGTGTACCACCGAATCTTGAATTATCGGAAGCCGATATTCAATCCGATTTAGATCGTCGTAAACCGGGTACATCACGTTATACCACACCACGTCGCGAAGACGATGAGGTACAGATTTTATCTGGGGTGTTTGAAGGTAAAACAACGGGGACCAGTATTGGAATGATCATTAAAAATGGTGATCAGCGTTCACAAGATTATGGTGATATCAAAGATCGTTTCCGTCCTGGACATGCGGATTTTACCTATCAACAAAAATACGGTATTCGTGATTATCGCGGTGGTGGTCGTTCTTCTGCGCGTGAAACCGCCATGCGTGTAGCTGCGGGAGCGATTGCGAAGAAATATTTACGTGAGCAGTTTGGCATTGAAGTGCGAGGTTTTTTAAGCCAGATTGGCAAGGTAAAGATCGCACCACAGACTATCGATAAAATTGATTGGGATAAAGTGAATAGCAATCCATTTTTCTGTCCAGATGAAAGTGCGGTTGAAAAATTTGATGAATTAATCCGTGAATTGAAAAAAGAAGGCGATTCGATTGGGGCAAAGCTAACTGTGATTGCAGAGAATGTTCCTGTTGGTTTAGGTGAGCCCGTTTTTGATCGACTTGATGCAGATTTAGCTCATGCTTTAATGGGGATTAATGCTGTTAAAGGTGTAGAAATTGGCGATGGTTTTGCCGTGGCTGAACAGCGAGGCAGTGAACATCGTGATGAAATGACACCAAATGGTTTTGAAAGCAACCATGCTGGCGGTATTTTAGGGGGCATTAGCTCAGGACAGCCAATTATTGCAACGATTGCATTGAAACCGACATCCAGTATCACGATTCCAGGCCGTTCCATTAATTTAGCGGGAGAGTCTGTGGAAGTGGTGACAAAAGGCCGTCATGATCCTTGTGTGGGGATTCGTGCAGTACCCATTGCGGAGGCAATGGTTGCAATTGTGTTACTCGATCATTTATTGCGTTTTAAGGCGCAATGCAAATAACTCTTTTAAATTAAGCTTCTTGTGCTCTTTTGTTGAAGAGAAATCAACTTATTTTAGGAAATCTTATGAATAAATCTTTAGCAAAATTACTTTCAAGTGCGGTTGCTTTAGGGAGTGTTTTTTTCTCGTTACAAACAGCAGCCTCGCCACAAGACTGGCAACGAATTAAACGTCCAATTCCTGCAATAGATGGTAAAGCAAATCCAATCGGCAGCTATTCGAATGGTTGTATTATCGGGCAGAGCCATTGCCTTATAAAGGTGAGGGCTACCAAGTGATTCGTATGAATAAAAATCGCTATTATGGTCATCCGGATATGATTGCCTATTTACAGCGTCTTGGACAAAAAGCGAAGTCAGCAGGCTTACCAACGATGTTAGTTGGGGATATTGCTATGCCAGGTGGTGGTCGCTTTTTAACGGGCCATGCAAGCCATCAAATGGGATTAGACGCGGATATTTGGTTGCGCATGGGGACCATGACAGACAGTGAAGCGTTAAATTCTGACGGAAAAGGCTTGCTTGTGGTGAACCGTCAAACACAACGTGTTGATGAAAATGTATGGAATAACAATCATGCAACGTTAATTAAATTGGCTGCGCAAGATCCCAAAGTGACCCGTATTTTTGTGAACCCAGCGATTAAATTAAAACTTTGTCATACTGCGGGTGATGATCGTGCTTGGTTACACAAAATTCGTCCATGGTTTGGGCATGATTCACACTTCCACGTTCGCATTGCTTGCCCGAAAGATGCTGCTTATTGTGAAGATCAAGCACCTGTACCAGCAGGCGATGGTTGTGGCGATGAACTTTATTCTTGGTTTGAACCCGCAAAACCAAGTTCAGGCTCTTCTAAACCAAAAGTGACACCACCAGAGCCGTTTTTATGCCAACAGGTGTTGAGTTCGCCAAATAGTAGCGAATGGTTAGAGTAGGAGTTAAACGATGGAGTTGGGGATTGATATATTAGCCATGCTTTTTGCTGCTGCCTTTATTGCCGCATTTATTGATGCGATAGCGGGTGGCGGAGGCTTAATTACAATCCCTGCCTTATTAATGACAGGCATGCCACCAGCGATGGCGTTAGGAACCAATAAATTACAAGCGTTTGGTGGTGCGTTGTCGGCAAGTATTTACTTTCTGCGTAAAAGAGCGGTCAATTTATCGGAGTTTTCTTTCATCTTACTGGTGATTTTTATCGGTTCGGTGATTGGTACCTTGCTTATTCAAAGTTTAGATGCGTCATTAATTAAAAAAGGGCTTCCATTTCTCATTTTAGCCATTGGCTTATACTTTTTATTTACGCCTAAATTGGGCGAAAGTGATCGCAAACAACGAATTTCTTACGCTGTTTTTGCATTATGTTTTGGTTCATTGCTAGGTTTTTATGACGGCTTTTTCGGGCCGGGGACGGGTTCATTGATGAATCTAGCTTGTGTGACGTTACTTGGATTTAACCTAACCAAAGCGACCGCCCATGCGAAAGTGATGAATTTAACCTCAAATTTTGCTTCATTAATTTTCTTCTTTATTGGTGGTCATGTCATTTGGACTGTCGGTTTAGTGATGATGGCAGGAAGTCTGATAGGTGCAAATTTAGGTGCCAAAATGGTGATGGCAAAAGGCAAACAACTGATTAGACCGATGGTGGTGATTATGTCATTTATCATGACGATAAAAATGTCGTATGATCAAGGTTGGTTTCATTTTTAACAATTGATTATGACAGATTCTCAGAAAAAATTACGTATTACGGCTCGAACAGGCTATGAACCGCATTTTTCATGGTCATATTTGCACCCGAAAAATTGGGGCATTTGGCTTGGTATTTTTGTGCTTTTATTATTGGCTTTTGTACCGTTTCGTTTACGCGATAAATTAGCTGAGAAATTGGCACGTGCACTGACGAAAAAAATCGGTAAGCCACGTATTCGTGCCGAGATTAATTTGAAACTCTGTTTCCCCTATTGGACGGCAGAGCAGCGTGACAAAGTGATTGAAGAGATGTTTGTGACGGTCGCACAAGTCATGCTTGGTATTGGTGAAATTGCCATTCGTTCTAAAAAACATTTACAAAAACGTAGCGAATTCATTGGCCTTGAGCATATCAAACAAGCCAAAGCCGAAGGTCATAATATCATTTTAATGGTGCCACATGGTTGGGCGATTGATGCGTCCGGCATTATTTTACATACACATGGCATGCCGATGACATCAATGTATAACCCGCACCGAAATCCGTTGGTGGATTGGCTGTGGACTTTAGCGCGTCAACGTTTTGGTGGAAAAATGCATGCTCGCCAAAATGGTATTAAGCCGTTTTTAGCACATATCAAACAAGGTCAAATGGGATATTATCTTCCTGATGAAGATTTTGGTGCCGAGCAAAGTGTCTTTGTGGATTTCTTTGCTACTTATAAGGCGACGCTTCCTGGGTTAAACAAAATGGCAAAATTAGCGAAAGCGATGGTTATTCCAATGTTCCCACGCTATAACGCCAAGAGTGGAAAGTATGAAATGGAAATTCGCCCACCGATGCAATTAAGCGAAGATCCTGAGCAATCAGCCCGTGCGATGAACGAAGAAATTGAGTATTTCGTTACGCCAACACCCGAACAATATGTCTGGATTTTGCAGCTTCTTCGTACTCGAAAAGACGGGGAAGATATTTACCCAGATTAATCCATTTTATTTACAAAAGTGCGGTCAAAATTCACCGCACTTTTGCATTTTTATATGCTAGAATGCGAGCCTAAAAACAGGATTTTTTCTTACTCTTTTTTGAGCAATTATTTATGAACAAACAACTTGAATTAATCAAATCTTCTATCAAATCTATCCCAAATCATCCAAAAGAAGGCATTATTTTCCGTGATATCACGAGCTTACTTGAAGTGCCTGCGGCTTTTAAAGCCACAATCGATTTGATCGTTGAAAAGTATAAAGATCAAGGACTCACAAAAGTAATTGGTACTGAGTCTCGTGGATTTATTTTTGGTGCGCCAGTTGCATTAGCATTGGGCTTGCCATTTATCCCAGTTCGTAAACCGGGCAAATTACCTCGTGAAGTGATTGCACAGTCTTATCAGTTAGAATACGGTCAAGACACCCTTGAATTGCACACTGATGCCATTTCTCAAGGTGATAACGTGTTAATCATTGATGACTTGTTGGCGACGGGTGGTACAGTTGAAGCCACCGTGAAATTAGTTCAACGTTTAGGTGGTGATGTGAAACATGCTGCCTTTGTAATTAATTTGCCAGATTTAGGGGGCGAAAAACGCTTACGTGATTTAGGCATTGATTGCTACACCTTAGTGAATTTTGAAGGCCATTAATTTTTAAAGAGATGCGATGAGCTACCAAGTTTTAGCCAGAAAATGGCGACCAAAAAACTTTTCTGAAGTAGTGGGGCAAAGCCATGTACTCACTGCTTTGGAAAACGGTTTAAAAGAAAACCGTTTACATCATGCTTATTTATTTTCCGGCACTCGTGGCGTAGGTAAAACCTCCATTGCTCGTTTATTTGCGAAAGGGTTAAATTGTGTAAACGGTATTACTGCCGATCCTTGTGGTGAATGTGAAAACTGCAAAGCGATCGAAGCGGGCAACTTTATTGATTTAATTGAAATCGATGCGGCTTCTCGTACCAAAGTAGAAGATACGCGTGAGCTATTAGACAATGTGCAATATAAGCCGGTAGTAGGGCATTATAAAGTCTATCTTATCGATGAAGTCCATATGCTTTCCCGTCATTCTTTCAATGCGTTGTTAAAAACCTTGGAAGAACCACCTGAATATGTGAAATTCCTACTCGCTACAACGGATCCTCAAAAATTACCGATTACGATTTTATCCCGTTGTATGCAATTTCATCTTAAAGCATTAGATGAACCGCAAATTTCAGCGCACCTTAATCGCGTGCTTACTGCCGAAAATATTCCTTTTGATGCGCCAGCACTAGATAAATTATCCAAAGCGGCACAGGGAAGTATTCGTGATAGCTTAAGTTTAACGGATCAAGCGATAGCCATGGGCAACGGTAAAGTTTCTACTGATGTGGTGAATACCATGCTTGGGCTGTTAGATGAAGATCAGCCAATTGAAATCATTTACGCCTTACATCAAGGTAACGGTGAGCGTTTAATGAAAACCATCCAAACGGTGGCAGAAAAAGCGGGCGATTGGGATGAGTTATTGGCAGAAACAGCAGAGAAATTACATCAAATTGCCTTAATGCAGTTGCTCGCTAAAAGTGCTACGGACGAAAACGATCATCTCGGTTTTCTGGCTAAACATATTTCACCGGAAGACGTACAATTCTTCTATCAAGTAATTGTATCAGGTCGAAAAGAATTGGCTTCCGCACCAAATCGTCGGATTGGTGCAGAAATGACGTTATTGAGGGCGTTGGCATTCCACCCAAAGTTCCTTACGGCAGCACAAACGCCTAAACAAGGCGGGCTATCCCCTGAACAAAATACACTGAAAAGTGCAGTTGAAAATCAGCCTGTTTCTGGTTATGTGGATATGCCGGTGCTGTCGCAAAACATCAAAGCAAATTATTCTGCACAAGCGCAAAAGCCGATGGCTCAATCGGCGATTGTGCATTCTTCACCTTCTCAACCTGTTTCCACTCAAGCCACGTCTTCATTGAATTTAGCCAGTCTTGCGGCATTAGAAGCATTGAATCAATTAACGAAAATTGAGCAATCAGAGCGCCAACATCATCATGATGAACAGCAAGCCGCAGTGGAAGAAACCTTGCATCATCTCCAAGAGTTGGACGAGCAAAAAAATTCCCCAAAAATGACCGCACTTCCTGTGCGAGAGATGACACCACCGAAAGCTACGCAAACGAAAGCCGCGGAACCAAATCCAATGACTCAACAAGCTGACGAGTTAAAGCAAAGTATTGAGACGGTTGAAAATACTATTGATGACAATGCTGAAATGGATGCGGAAGAGCAAGAAATTCTGGATGCGGAAACCTATCGTTGGGAGTGGAGTAATCCGGATTTAGCCAAAGTAGATAGTGGTGTGCGCCCTTCTGATATTAAACAGGCAATGTTGAAAGATGTGACACCAGAATTGCGTGAGAAAATTATTCAAATTACGCAAAAACAAGATCCTTGGACGGATATTGTCGAACGTTCTGGCGTGATTGGCTTTTCAAAAGAGTTAGCATTAAATTGCTTCATTAAGTCGCAAACAGAAGATGAAATTCAACTCGGACTTCATTCTGAAAAAGCGCATTTAAAACAAGATCGAAATATTAAAAATTTAGTAGAACATCTTGAACGTTTATATGAAAAACCAGTCAAATTGTCGATTTTTGTTGAAGATTCCGATGTTTTAACACCAATGGATTACCGTAAAAAAGTTTATCAAGACTTGCGTGAACAGGCACGTACGGATTTACAGCAAGATAAAAAACTGCTTTTATTACAAAAAGAGTTTGATGCGAAGTTGGATGTCGAAAGCATTCGACCAGTCTAAAACTCATTTCTCTAAATTTTAACTTTATAAAGGAAAGAATATGGCGTTTAGCTCTCTTTTTACCCTTATTGATGACATTGCATCGATTCTTGATGATGTCGCCTTGATGACCAAAATGGCAGCCAAGAAAACCGTTGGCGTGGTAGGCGATGACTTAGCGTTAAATGCTAACCAAGTAACGGGTGCATCTTCCGATCGTGAATTACCCATTGTTTGGGCAGTCACCAAAGGATCGTTAGTCAATAAAGCCATTTTAATTCCAATTGCTTTACTGCTTTCTGCGTTTTTACCTTGGTTAATTGTGCCACTTCTGATGATTGGTGGGGCGTATTTGTGTTTTGAAGGTGTAGAGAAAATTTTACATAAATTTATTGCTCATGAAGAGCATGAAGAAAAAACAACCTTTAATGAAGCCGCTAAAATTAAAGGGGCAATTCGTACCGATTTTATTCTTTCTGCTGAAATTATCATTATTGCATTAGGTGAATTAACTGAAGCGAGCTTGCTGACACGCATTATTTCCCTTTCGGTAGTGGGTATCGGGATTACTATTTTTGTTTATGGCTTAGTAGCATTAATTGTTAGAGCGGATGATTTCGGTTTATACCTTATCAAAAAAGGTGGTGTGGCGAAGTCAATCGGGAACGCAATTTTAGTGATTATGCCTAAATTTATGCGTTCACTTAGTTTTATCGGTACGCTTGCGATGTTCTTAGTGGGTGGTGGTATTTTCGTACATAATGTCGATTTCATTCATCATTTGCTCGCTGATTATCAATTAGCAGATGGCTTATTAGGTAATGTGGCGACATTAGTCGTGGGGGTGATTGTTGGCGCAATTGCTTGTGCGATTGTATTACCCGCGATGAAATTATTCAGCAAACACTAAAAACAAGATAAAAAATAACCGCACTTTGATGTTTTTCAGAGTGCGGTTTTTTTATGGATGAAACAGATTATTGGCGAGAAGTATAATCGCCGACACAAACCCATTTATAACTGGTTAAGGCTTCTAATCCCATAGGGCCGCGAGCGTGAAGTTTTTGAGTACTTACCGCCACTTCTGCACCTAAACCAAATTGTCCTCCATCGGTAAATCGGGTACTTGCATTCACATACACGGCTGCTGCATCCACTTGATTGATAAATTGTGTGGCTAGTCGTTGATTTTCCGTTAAGATACTTTCCGAATGTTGTGTGCCATATTCACGGATGTGAGCAATTGCCGCATCCATATCTTCAACCACCACAACATTGAGATTGAGTGAACCCCATTCTTGGCGTAGTGCTTGTTCAGTCACTTCTTGCACATCAACATTTACAGCTTGAAGAATCGAAAGTGCGGTCGATTTTGCATGGAATTTTACTTTTTTCTCGGCTAAATATTTCGCGAGTTTTGGTAGGAAAGCATCAGCAATCGAGCGCTGAACTAAAAGTGTTTCTAGCGTATTACATGTACTCGGACGTTGGCATTTTGCATTGGCAATCACCGCAAGGGCTTTTTCTTGGTCAGCGCTTTCTTCCACAAAAAGATGGCAAACACCTACACCACCGACAATCACGGGAATAGTAGAATGTTGTTTACAAAGCTCATGTAAACCAGCACCACCACGAGGAATAATCATATCCACATAGCGATCCAATTTAAGTAGTTGCATCACAAGTTCACGATTCGGATCTGTAATGGCTTGGACTGCATGGCGTGGTAATCCTGCTTGTTCAAGGGCATTTTGTACCACTTCTACTAAAATTTGGTTGGAATGTTGTGTTTCTTTTCCACCACGCAAAATCACGGCATTGCCCGTTTTTAAGCAAAGGCTTGCCACATCAATGGTCACATTAGGACGTGCTTCGTAAATAGTGCCAATCACGCCAAGCGGAGTGCGAACTCGTTCGATCTTTAATCCGCTATCTAATGTACCGCCATCAATAATTTTGCCCACAGGATCGGCAAGAGAAATCACATGGCGAACATCATTCGCAATGCCTTTTAGGCGATCTTCGGTTAATAAGAGGCGATCAATTAAGGCTTCAGATAAACCACTTTGTTTCGCAATTTCAATATCTTTTTGGTTTGCGGCTAGAATACGGTCAGCTTGTTGTTCTAATTGTTCCGCAATGATACTGAGTGCATGATTTTTTTCAGTGGTGTTTAACTGCGCTAAAATAAAGGCTGCATCTTTAGCCTGTTTACCCATTTGTTCTAACATATCGAATCCCTTGTTATTGCAACAAAAATATGGTGTAGCTTATCGTAAAAATGCTAAAGGTGAAATGATTAAAATTAAGGATTTTGTGAATTATGAGTAATGATTTATCATCTAGTCAGTTTATATCCAGTAAGTAGGGTGCGATTTGAGAATTTATAAACCCTAGGTAAGTCTTAATATTTCTTAAACAATAAAATAAAGGTTTGTATGACATTATTTGAAGAGTGTGTAGAAGCTCTTTCAGACGATTTTAGCCTCTTATCAGAGGAAAAAGAGAAAGAGGTTCTAAATATTTTTTATAAATATCCATTTGAGTATGGAAATATAAATAAATTAAAGGAAGGTATTGTTAGTTTAGAATTTGATAAATTGATTAAATTGGTTGAAGAAAAAGTAAAATCTTCAGAAGTTTATGTTTTAGCCGATATAAATGTAGTACCTATTTTTAAAACTAATCTATTCTTAGCTTTAGAAAAAATAGATGATATATCTGCATTATCAACAAAAGTGTTTTTGCTTGGGGATGGTTATTTGGCTCAAATAGTGTCCCGAAAAACTCCATTAGATATTGTAGCCTTGAATTCTGAGTAGTTAGCGAGTCGTTTAGCATTTGAGCGGTATACAATCTAAAGTGCTAGAACATAAAATGAGTTTGATTTTTAAGAAATTTTAAAAATTTTTTAAATAGTTTTATCTTATGACTCCATCATGCAATCTCTTTAATCAGAGAAAGCTAAACATACAGCTTATCAATTATTTTGTTTTCTTCGGTAATTTATCATTTGTTTCATCTTCTTGCTCTTGGAAATCGAAAACGGGTAGTCCCCAACCAAATCGAACAGCAAGTAAACGCAGTGCAAAACCGCTGAATAAAGTCAGTAAAATCGTAAATGTATGATCTAATTGAATATGTTGTAATGCCATATACATCACAGCAGAGAAGAATGATACACTGGCGTAAAGTTCTTTTTGGAATACAAGGGGAATGCGGTTACAAAGTAAATCACGCAACACACCACCAAATGCTCCCGTCACCGTTGCTGCAATCGATGTAATGGTAAAACCATAACCCATATCAATCGCAATCTGCGCACCGATAATGGAATACACGATTAATCCTAAAGCATCTAATACCAAGAAAATGGTGCGGAAGTAGCGCATAAAATGTTTGATGAACGGCGCAATAAAAACCGTTAATACTGCCGCACCAGCTACCATGATGAAATATTCAGGATGTTTAACCCAGCCAACAGGGTAGTGCCCTAATAATACATCGCGTACTGTACCACCGCCAATCGCCGTTACACAGGCGATAATAATTACCCCGAAAATATCCATTTTTTCTCGTCCAGCGGCTAATGCGCCGGTAATTCCTTCGGCGGTAATTCCAATAATATAAAGTACGCTTAATAGCATTTTTTGTGGTTCCTAAAGTGCGGTTATTATTTTGCTTATTTTAAAAGGGAATGAGGCAAAATGCACGAAAGCCATTAAAAAAAGCCGTAAATTTTGGCATAATGACGCCTTCTTTTTCTAATCGAGAATTTTATGTCAGAAGAACAATCCAAACCCTTGGCCGCATTTCTTGCGATATTGCCAATTGGGTTGCTATTAATGGTCGATTTTTTTATAGAATCTTTGCAACTTGCTGAAAAATTGATTCCTCATTTAGCCTTTGGCGTGCTGATTGCCCAATTGCTTTGTTTAGTTGCCTTTATTAAAGGGGAAATTTGCCCAGGGCAGCGCGGACGTTTAATTAAAGCAAATGTATGTTTTGCGCTTTATTGGTTCGTTTGGCTTGGGATGAGCTTAGCCTCACCACATCATTACGTGATGACTGATATTGTCATCTTATGCGGGTTATCTGCCGTATATGCAGTGTGGAAACAACCTAAAGATGAAGTCGCTCGCTGTGGTTTTCTCTTAATGGCATCTTTGGTGAGTGGATTGGGTGTCATTGCCTATTTGATGATTTTCTTCGGCAATCCAACACCGAATTTCGTGCAATATAACCCACTGGCACAAGCTTTAATGGGCGTATTGTTAGCGAATTTATGTTTGTCTGTTTCTCGTAATCGTCTGCAAGGTTTCATTGCATTACTACCATTATTGATGATTTTACTGCTTGCGCTTAATGCGTTGGCAGTACTGATTTTTATTATTTATCAAGGCACAAGTGCGGTCGTTTTTTCGAACGTTTTCGCATACGGCATTTATTTTCTGCTTCACTTAGTTATAGCGGGTGTATTGCTCTTACACAGTGTAAATAAATGGAAACTCAGCTATAACAGCCTACTCATCTTATTCTTTATGGCTAGTAGCTTGCCAGTCTGGGCGATGTTTATTTAATGGATAAAGTAAAATCTTACGCTGCCCCGATGTTAGTCGTGGGCTGCGTGCTATTCGGTTTAGGAAGCCTGATTGTGAAATTTGTGCCAGTAGGTGGTTATGCCATTGCATTTTGGCGCTTACTCATTGCTTCTTTTATTTTCTGGTTTGTAATGAAATTAAAAAGACAGCGTTTTCCGAAAAGCCGTAAAGCGATGATGTATGCCGTATTAGCCGGAATTTTTTTAGCTTTTGATTTATCTTTTTGGCATGAAAGTGTATATTCGGTAGGGCCTGGTATTTCAACGTTGCTGAATAGCTTACAGATTTTCTTCTTGGCGGCAATTGGGTATTTATTCTTTGGCGAACGTCAAAGCAAACTACAAATGTTAAGTCTATTTTTAGCGGTTGTGGGTGTTGTCTTAATCACAGGGGAAGAACTACAACATAATTTTGAAGGGATGTACGGCATTATCATTGGGCTCATTTCTGCAGGCATGCTTGCGGCCTCAATGGTTATGATTAAAAAAGTGCACGGAGAAGAACCCACCGCTTTATTTCCATTAATGTTTATTCTGAGCCTGAGTGGTGCTTTCGTCTTAATTATTCCTTCGCTAATTTTTAATCCTGATAATCTTTATCCTACGACTTTCACCGATTGGGGATTGGTCTTCATTTATGGCGCGGTGATGCAATGTGTCGCCTGGGGCATGATTGCTTATACAATCCCTTATTTATCGTTAGGCTTAACCGGTTTATTGCTTCTTTCTGAACCAGTGGTGGCGCTCGTGATTGATTATTTTGGCTTGGATAAGCCCATCAATCATTGGCAATGGGCGGGTGCGGTGCTGACATTAGTCGCAATTTATCTTGGCTCTCAAAAAAGCAAAACCTCTTAAAACAAAAAAGTGCGGTAAATTTGATCTGCACCCCAAAAGTTGGACTCAACAAACCAACAATTGAGGTGCAGATTTTTTTATGGGTAAACACTACACAATCGAATTTAAATTACAGGTTATTCAACCTATTTTGAATGAGAAAATGAGTATTAGAGAAGCCGCGCGTTTTTACAATATTCCCTCCAACACCCTAGTCGGGACATGGTTGAAACGGTTTGAAAAAAGTGGCATAAAAGGACTGATTCCCCGTAAACCATCAGGACGACCACCAATGAAACCCAAATATGCCAGAATGCCACCGCCACCCAAAACTGAAGAAGACCGTTTACGCCTGAGAATTTTACAGCTTGAAGCGGAGGTAGCCTACCTAAAGGAGTTGAGAAGGCTCAGGCTTCAGGACGAAGCCGAGCAACGGAAATTATCCAAAGGTTAAGAACACGTTATCCGTTAAAATGGCTTTTAGGCTTTGCACAGTTAGCGCGTAGTACGTTTTTTGCGAAACGTCAGATTAAACCGGATAAGGATGAGCCGCTGAAAAAGGCCATTAAACGCATCAAAGCCAATCATCCTGATTATGGCTACCGACGTGTTCATGCCAGCTTGCCAGGCGTGAATCATAAAAAAGTTCAACGTTTAATGCAGACACTTGGGCTTCAAGTGCGGTCAAGAAAAAGCAAGAAATTTACGACCTATCGTGGCACGATAGGGGTGATTGCCCCAAATCATATTGAACGTAATTTTAGCGCAACAGCCCCGAAACAAAAATGGGTGACCGATATCACCGAGTTTAAGGCGAAAGATGGGAGTAAAGTCTATTTATCCCCAATTTTAGACTTATTTAACAATGAGATAGTCTCCTATAATCTCAGCTATTCCCCAAACTGGGCGCAAGTAGAGGACATGTTAATGCAAGCTGTCAAAGGATTAAATAAAGCTTGTGGTGTCATTTTGCATTCAGACCAGGGATGGCAATATCAAATGGTAGCTTATCGTTGAATCTTGGCTGAATATGGCATTATTCAAAGTATGTCAAGAAAAGGGAATTGCTTGGACAATGCCGCGATGGAAAGTTTCTTTGGGCGATTAAAAACGGAATGTTTTTATGGTCGAGAATTTAAAACAAAAGAAGAGATAGTTGATGCTGTCAGAGATTATTTGGATTACTATAATCATCGACGGATTCAACTAAAATTAAAAGGACTGAGTCCGATACAATATCGAAAACAATCCTTTAAATAACAGTCTAACTTTTGGGGTCAGATCAATTTCACCGCACTTTGTCTTTACATTAAACCAATTACTCAGCTGCTTTCTTTTTCAAGTATTGATAGAGCTCGTCTTTAATCCGTAATTTTTCTTTTTTCAAGTTCTCAATTTCCGTATGAGTTGCGAGTTCTATGTTATCAATCTTATTTTTGATCTCTTGGTCTAATGTATTGTGCTTTTCAAACAAGCGATCAAAATAAGCATCTTTGTTTTTAAGCTTAGTGATTAAATCGCGAAATTCAGGAAACATAGGTTACTCCTCTTGGTTAACGTTCATTTTCATTATAGAACTTTTTTTTGCTGTTTCTAGTGTCTCATTCTCAGAATTTGACAGAGATCACAAAATTAAATCATGGCTAAGGGCGGTCATAAAATTAGATGTTTTTGACGAGATTAATAAAAGAAAAATCAGGGTTTTAACTGGTTTATTTGCTCAAAGCACGCTAGAATAAAGGTATCTGTTTTATAATGAAAAATAGGGAATTCCAATGATCGATCCAAATTTACTCCGTAATAATCTGGCTGAAGTAGCAGAAAAATTAAAAGTAAAACGTAACTTTATTCTTGATACGGAAAAACTTACCACATTAGAAGAACAACGCAAAGATTTGCAAGTAAAAACTGAAACATTACAAGCAGAGCGTAACGCGCGTTCTAAAGCTATTGGTGCGGCAAAAGCACGTGGTGAAGACATTGCACCATTATTGGCTGAAGTAGATAACATGGGCGAACAGCTTAACGAAGCGAAAACTCAACTTGATGCCGTGTTAGCAGAAATCAATCAAATCGCGTTAAGCATTCCAAACATCCCGGCAGATGAAGTGCCATTAGGTAAAGATGATACTGAAAATAAAGAAATTTTACGTTGGGGTACGCCGCGTACATTTGATTTTGAGATCAAAGATCACGTGTCATTAGGTGAAGATGCCAATGGCTTAGATTTTGCAGCAGGGGCTAAATTAGCGGGTGCGCGCTTTGCGGTAATGAAAGGCCAAATTGCTAAAATGCACCGTGCATTAGCACAATTTATGCTAGATCTTCATACCGAACAACATGGTTATTTAGAAGCTTATGTACCTTATTTAGTTAACCATGCGACTCTTTATGGAACAGGTCAATTACCAAAATTTGGTGAAGATTTATTCCATACTTTAGCGCTAGAAGGTGAACAACCTTACGCATTAATCCCAACAGCGGAAGTGCCGGTCACTAACCTTGTCCGTGATGTGATTGTTGATGAAGCAGATTTGCCAATCAAAATGACTGCACATACACCATGTTTCCGTTCTGAAGCAGGATCTTATGGTCGTGATACCCGTGGTTTAATTCGTATGCACCAATTCGATAAAGTGGAAATGGTACAAATTGTAGATCCAGATAAATCTATGGAAGCGCTTGAAGAATTAACAGGCCATGCAGAAAAAGTATTACAACTTTTAAATTTACCATATCGTAAAGTATTACTTTGTACTGGTGATATGGGCTTTGGTTCTTGCAAAACTTACGACTTAGAAGTGTGGGTGCCTGCACAAGATACTTACCGTGAGATTTCTTCTTGCTCTAACATGTGGGATTTCCAAGCGCGTCGTATGCAAGCACGTTGCAAAGCGAAAGGGATAAGAAAACTCGCTTAGTGCATACATTGAATGGCTCTGGTTTGGCAGTAGGTCGTACATTAGTGGCCGTGCTTGAAAACTACCAAAATGCAGACGGTTCAATTACGGTGCCAGAAGTATTACGTCCTTACATGGGCGGATTAGAAGTGATCTGCAAATAATCAAAAATATATTAATTCAATTTAGGGCTAATTTTTATTAGCCCTTTCTTTCATTTAGAGAAATGAGATTTTTATTCTAGTCTTTGAGATAAATCCACATCAATACTCATGCGTTTAGAGGTAATCTTATAAGGTATCAATTTTTAGGAGAATAATAATGACTGATAAACGACCATTTCCATTACCAACAGGGTATTTTGCGATTCCATTAGGTTTAGGTGCCTTGTCTTTAGCTTGGCTGCATATGGGCGATACGCTCTCTTTTTCTCGGAATGTGAGTGATATTATTGGCGTAACGTCTGTTTCAGTATGGGCACTTTTCGTCTTGCTTTATATTTATAAAATGATTTATTTCTCTCACGAAGTACGCGATGAATATTGCTGTCCGATACGTTTTTCTTTTCTTGCCTTAATACCGATTACAACGATGTTAAGCGGGGATATTCTGTATCGTTGGTTTCCTCTCATTGGTGAGGGATTAATTTGGAGCGGGACAATTGGGCAATTATTGTTTGCTTCAGTTCGTATTAGTGCGTTATGGAAAGATGGCACATTTGAGGAAAAATCGACATTGCCACCGTTTTATTTGCCCTCTGTGGCGACTAACTTTACAAGTGCCTCATCATTAGCCTTACTAGGCTATCAAGATTTAGGCTATTTGTTCTTAGGTGCAGGGATGATTGCTTGGATTATTTATGAACCGGTGTTATTCCAACGTTTACGCGTGTTGCAAATTGAACCACAATTTCGTCCAACCATGGGGATCATTCTCGCCCCAGCATTCGTGGGATCCTCGGCTTACTTATCGATTAATGGGGGAGAGATCGATCTTTTCGTTAAGCTCTTATGGGGATACGGCTTTTTACAAATGTTCTTTTTAATTCGACTTTTCCCTTGGATTAGTGAAAAAGGGATGAATATTGGTTTTTGGTCTTTTTCATTCGGATTAGCTTCTTTAGCAAACGGGTCAGTTTATTTTGTTCATCATAACGTACTTAGCGGGTTGGCAAACGGTGCGTTTATCTTTGCTAACTTGATGATTGGTGGGCTAGTACTGATGACGATAGGAAAGCTCTTAAAAGGACAATTTTGGTTAAAGTAGTTTAAACAAAAAGTGCGGTTAAAAATGATCTGACCCCAAAAAGTTAGACTGTTATTTAAAGGATTGTTTTCGATATTGTATCGGACTCAGTCCTTTTAATTTTAGTTGAATCCGTCGATGATTATAGTAATCCAAATAATTTATGACAGCATCAACTATCTCTTCTTTTGTTTTAAATTCTCGACCATAAAAACATTCCGTTTTTAATCGCCCAAAGAAACTTTCCATCGCGGCATTGTCCAAGCAATTCCCTTTTCTTGACATACTTTGAATAATGCCATATTCAGCCAAGATTCAACGATAAGCTACCATTTGATATTGCCATCCCTGGTCTGAATGCAAAATGACACCACAAGCTTTATTTAATCCTTTGACAGCTTGCATTAACATGTCCTCTACTTGCGCCCAGTTTGGGGAATAGCTGAGATTATAGGAGACTATCTCATTGTTAAATAAGTCTAAAATTGGGGATAAATAGACTTTACTCCCATCTTTCGCCTTAAACTCGGTGATATCGGTCACCCATTTTTGTTTCGGGGCTGTTGCGCTAAAATTACGTTCAATATGATTTGGGGCAATCACCCCTATCGTGCCACGATAGGTCGTAAATTTCTTGCTTTTTCTTGACCGCACTTGAAGCCCAAGTGTCTGCATTAAACGTTGAACTTTTTTATGATTCACGCCTGGCAAGCTGGCATGAACACGTCGGTAGCCATAATCAGGATGATTGGCTTTGATGCGTTTAATGGCCTTTTTCAGCGGCTCATCCTTATCCGGTTTAATCTGACGTTTCGCAAAAAACGTACTACGCGCTAACTGTGCAAAGCCTAAAAGCCATTTTAACGGATAACGTGTTCTTAACCTTTGGATAATTTCCGTTGCTCGGCTTCGTCCTGAAGCCTGAGCCTTCTCAACTCCTTTAGGTAGGCCACCTCCGCTTCAAGCTGTAAAATTCTCAGGCGTAAACGGTCTTCTTCAGTTTTGGGTGGCGGTGGCATTTTTGCATATTTGGGTTTCATTGGCGGTCGTCCTGATGGTTTACGGGGAATCAGTCCTTTTATGCCACTTTTTTCAAACCGTTTCAACCATGTCCTGACTAGGGCGTTGGAAGGAATATTGTAAAAACGCGCGGCTTCTCTAATACTCATTTTCCCATTCAAAATAGGTTGAAGAACCTGTAATTTAAATTCGATTGCGTAGTGTTTACCCATAAAAAAATCTGCACCTCAATTGTTGGTTTGTTGAGTCCAACTTTTGGGGTGCAGATCAAAATGATCGCACTTTTTTATGAATTTTTAATCACAACTTATCATTTACAAAAAAACTAGACATGCCGTTTTGCTGTTGATGTAAACGCAATTTTATCTGGTCGATAACTAATACTCCCATATTGAAACGGTCGCCCATCAGCCAAATAAGTGGTACTCGTCACATTCACAACCATGTTATACTCACCTAGATTTATCGCGTTTTTTTCTTCTTCGTTTGCATAGCGAAAGACAATTTTTCGTTGTGAGTGGCTAATTTTTAATTTTAATTCGTTTTCCAAGTAGTGATAAATAGAGTGTTCTGCGATTTCTCGGCTAATAAAAGGCACGATGCGGCGATCAAAATAAGACACTTCATGCTCAACCGCTTCACCATCAATTTCACGGAGACGAGCAATGCGGTAGAAATCGATCTGATCATTGACATTAAAGATATCCATCAATTCTTCTTCGCCTTGCACAATATACAAGCTGGTTAATGTCGTTTTTACTTGGTGTGTTGAGGCACTGTTTAATTCGCTAACGGTTTTAATTTCAGAAAGCATTTGTGGCTTAGATAAGTCATGCTCTAAAACAATCGAATTTCGACCTTGTTGCTTTTGAATATAGCCATCAATTTCAAGTAGAGAAAGCGCTTTTCGAATAGTATCTTTGGAAAAACCGTAGTTTTGCATGAGTTCATTTTCACTCGGAAGTTCTTGCAATGGCGCTAAATTACCACTGTTAATTTGGGTTTTTATATCGTTATAAACCTTCTTGTACTTACTCATTTTTAATCCTTTTATCGACCGTTCGTTACATAGGTATAGCTATAGCATATCATAAAACCCAAAATGTTATACGTATAAAATGTGATAAATATCACTATTTTACGAAAATGTTTTAAACTTTTACGTAAAAGTTATTGCGTTAAAATATGTTTAGGTTAGAATGAGCCAAAATCATGACTTCCTAGAGGAAATATTATGCTTACTCGTTCAAGTGGTGTTCTTATGCACATTACCTCGCTACCAAATGCATTCGGTATTGGTAGTTTTGGGCAATCAGCTTATGAGTTTGTTGATTTTTTAGTTGAAACTAAACAAACGTATTGGCAAATTCTTCCACTTACCACCACCAGTTATGGTGATTCACCTTATCAATCTTTCTCTGCAATTGCAGGTAATACTCACCTTATTGATTTTGATTTATTAGCTCAAATGGGATTATTGAAAGAAGCTGATTATGCATCAGTCAATTTTGGTGAAGATCCAACTAGTGTGGATTATGAACGAATCTTCTATGCGCGCCGTCCAATTTTAGAAACGGCAGTGAAAAATTTTTTAGCGAATCAATCATTCCAAGTTGATTTCAAGAATTTTGAGAAAAACAACCGCTTGTGGCTAGACGATTTTGCTGAGTTTATGGCAATTAAAGAGCATTTCGGCAATCAAGCATTGCAGAAATGGGATGATAAAAAAGCGGTAGCGCGTGATCCAAAAACATTAGAAAAATATCGTACTATGTTAGCGGATCAAATTCAGTACTTTAAAGTGACGCAATATTTCTTCTTCAAACAATGGAGCGAATTAAAAGATTACGCGAATCAAAGGGGCATTAAGATTATCGGTGATATGCCGATTTATGTGGCGGCAGATAGCGTAGAAGTTTGGACAAAACCGGAACTCTTCCAATTAGATAAAGAACGTAACCCACTTTTTGTCGCAGGGGTTCCTGCTGATCAATTCAGTGCAACGGGGCAGCTTTGGGGTAACCCGCTTTACGATTGGGAAGAGCATAAAAAACAAGGCTATGCGTGGTGGATTCATCGTATTGAAGAAAGCTTCAAAATTTATGATGTACTTCGCATTGACCATTTCAAAGGTTTTTCCGATTATTGGCAAGTGGATGGAAAAGCCGATATTGCCAAATATGGTAGTTGGCAGCCAGGTCCAGGCTATGATTTATTTAAAGCTGTTAAAGAGCAATTGGGCAATTTACCGATTATTGCCGAAGATTTAGGTAATATTGATGATAAAGCCAGAAAACTGCTTGCAGATTGTAATTACCCAGGCATGAAGATCCTACAATTTGGTTTTGAAGATATCAGCGGAAAAAGCTTAGATAGCCCGCATTATTGCATACCGCATTCTATTGCTTATACAGGCACGCATGATAATGATGTGACCAATGGTTGGTATAACGGTCTTACCGCCCAACAGCAGCAATATATCAATGATTATACGCACCGTCATAATGATGAGTTGATTTGCCAAGCAATGATTCGTCAGCTCTTTGCAACGGTCAGCAATACAGCGATTGCCACAATGCAAGATGTTTTAGATTTGCCTGATAGTTCAAGAATGAATGTTCCTTCAACAATTGGTGGAAACTGGCAATGGAGAATGCAGCAATCAGATTTAACACAAGATAAAAAAGACTTTTTAGCAAAAATGACCACGTTATATCAACGTGCTAATCAGGAAAACCCAATGATTAAATTTAGTACATTTGTAAAAAACGAAACCAATAAATCGCTTGAGCAATTAAGTGATAAAGAAACTTATATTCAATTATTAAATTACGTAAAAGCACTTTCTGCAGATAAACCTAAAAACACGGGTAAACGTAAGGTTTACTATATCTCAGCAGAGTTTTTAATCGGTAAATTACTTTCTAATAACTTGATTAACCTTGGTGTGTATCAAGATATTAAAGGAGAATTAGAAAGTGCGGGTAAATCATTAAGCCATATTGAAGATATTGAGCCTGAACCATCTTTAGGAAATGGTGGTTTAGGGCGTTTGGCTTCTTGTTTTATTGATTCCATGTCTACACTTGGCTTAAATGCTGAGGGGGTAGGTTTAAATTATCATTATGGGTTATTCAAACAAGTCTTCAAAAAGAATGAACAACATGCGGAGCCTAATGATTGGATTGAAGATAATTCTTGGTTAATTCCAACGGATATTAGCTATGAGGTGCCATTTAAGAAATTTACGTTAACCTCTAAACTAGATCGTATTGATATTCTAGGTTATAAGAAAGACACGAAAAACTATCTCAATTTATTTGATATTAAATCAATGAATCCTAAACTGATTAAAAAAGGTATTGAGTTTGATAAAACTGCGATTGAAGAAAATCTAACATTATTCCTTTATCCAGATGATTCAGATAAAAATGGGGAATTACTGCGTATTTATCAACAATACTTTATGGTATCAAATGCGGCACAGTTATTAATTGATGAAGCGATTGCTCGTGGCAGTAATTTACATGATTTAGCCGATTATGCGTATGTTCAGATCAATGATACTCACCCTTCAATGGTGATTCCTGAATTAATTCGCTTATTAACGGAAAAACATCAGATTAAATTTGCAGAAGCGGTTGAAATTGTACGTAATATGGTGGGCTATACCAACCATACGATTTTGGCTGAAGCGCTAGAAAAATGGCCGTTAGATTATCTAGATGAAGTGGTGCCTCATTTAGTGATGATCGTTAAAAAATTAGATAAATTAGTGCGTGCCGAGTATAAAGATCCTGCCGTACAAATTATTGATAAACAAAAACGTGTGCATATGGCGCATATGGATATCCACTTTTCAAATTCTGTGAATGGTGTGGCGGCATTACATACAGAGATTTTGAAAAATTCAGAACTTAAAGCGTTCTATGCGTTATATCCCGAAAAATTCAATAATAAGACAAACGGTATTACATTCCGCCGTTGGTTAGAGTTTTCTAACCAAGCATTAGCGGCTTACATCAAAGAATTGATTGGCGATGAGTATTTGCATGATGCAACAAAATTAGAAAAATTGTTAGCCTTTAAAGATGATAAAAAGGTTCATCAACAATTAGCGAAAATTAAGTTTGAAAACAAATTGGCATTAAAAGCATACCTTAAAGAAAATAAAGGTATTGATTTAGATGAAAATTCAATCATTGATACGCAAATTAAGCGTTTCCATGAATATAAACGCCAACAAATGAATGCGCTTTACGTGATTCATAAATATTTAGAAATTAAAGCAGGTAAATTACCAAAACGTAAAATTACCGTGATTTTCGGCGGAAAAGCGGCACCCGCTTATATCATTGCACAGGATATTATTCACTTAATTCTTTGTTTATCTGAGTTAATCAATAATGATCCTGAAGTGAATAAGTATTTAAACGTCCATTTAGTGGAAAACTATAATGTGAGCGTGGCGGAAAAACTGATTCCTGCAACCGATATTTCAGAACAAATTTCACTTGCCTCTAAGGAAGCTTCCGGTACTGGTAATATGAAATTTATGCTGAATGGCGCGTTAACCTTAGGCACAATGGACGGCGCTAATGTTGAAATTGCAGAATTAGCCGGTGCTGAAAATATCTATACATTCGGTAAAGATTCAGAAAGCATTATTAAACTTTATGAAACAGCAGGTTATGTTTCAAAAGAGTATTATGAAAACGACAAAGAGATTAAAAGAGCGGTCGATTTTATTCTGAATCC
The DNA here is from genome assembly GCF_900450995.1 of Haemophilus parainfluenzae. NCBI lineage: Bacteria > Pseudomonadati > Pseudomonadota > Gammaproteobacteria > Pasteurellales > Pasteurellaceae > Parahaemophilus > Parahaemophilus parainfluenzae. The sequence goes on from NZ_UGHY01000002.1 coordinate 1,860,796, forward strand.
TGCCGTAGTGAAATTAGGCAATAAAACACGTTTAGAACGTCTTTATAATGAATTATTGAATAAAGACTGGTTTATGACGTTAATTGATTTTAATGCTTATGTTGAAGCGAAAGAACAAATCTTAGCCGATTATGAAGATCAAGATAGTTGGAATGAGAAAGTCGTTCACAATATCGCAAAAGCGGGCTTCTTCTCATCTGACCGCACGATCGCTCAATATAATGCAGACATTTGGCATTGTGAGGGCTAAGGGGAAGCAATGAAACTACTTACCCTGAATGTACACGCTTGGTTAGAAGCTAACCAAGCGGAAAAAATAGAGATTCTTGCTGAGACTATTGTGGAAAAGGGTTATGACATCATTGCCTTACAAGAGGTTAATCAATTGATGTCGTCTCCTGCTATTTCGCCAACGTTAAAGCAAGATAACTATGGTGTCATTCTGTTAAATAAAATCAATCAACGAGTTGCACAGAAATACTCGCTTTTTTGGAGCAATTCGCATATTGGTTACGATAAATATGATGAGGGCATTGTGTTTTTAACGCGCTTGCCCGTTTATGATGTTGATGCGTTTTATTGTAGCCAACATCAACGTCTTGACTCGATTCTCTCGCGTAAAATCATTGGCTTGACGGTAGAATATCAAGGCCAGTTAATTGAATGTTATTCTTGCCATATCAATTTGCCAAATTGTGATGATGAAAAACAACTTGATAATATTCGTTATATTGTAGAGCGAAGTCAAAGTGCGAATCTTAAAATCCTGATGGGGGATTTCAATACTGATGCAATAAGCGATCAGCAAGCTTACCAGCAGATTAAATCCTTAGGCTTATTCGATACATTTGAAATGGCAGAGCAAAAGGATAGCGGTATCACTGTGGAGAAAGCGATTGACGGTTGGAAAGGTCATAGTGAAGAAAAGCGATTAGATTATATTTTTTTAAACCAAGCAAAAAGGGTTTTATCCAGTCAGGTTATTTTTAATGGTAAAAATAAACCGATTGTTTCCGACCATTTTGGCGTAGAAGTAGCTCTCATCTTGTAGGAGAATCAATATGAAAAAAATGCTCAGTTTTGAATTTTGGCAAAAATTCGGTAAGTGCCTAATGGTTGTGATTGCTGTGATGCCAGCCGCGGGTTTAATGGTGAGTATTGGTAACTCACTGCCTTTGATTAGCGATGCGAAATGGCTAGCGCTTGTCGGAAATATTATCGCCCAAATTGGTTGGGGGATTATTGGTAACCTTCATTTATTATTTGCTTTAGCGATTGGTGGTAGCTGGGCAAATGAGCGTGCGGGTGGGGCATTTGCAGCAGGCCTGGCTTTCATTTTAATTAACTTAATTACCGGTAACTTTTTCGGTGTGAAACTTGAAATGCTAGCGGATCCAAATGCACATGTAAGTACAGTATTGGCCGGTGAAATTCCTGTGGCGAATTACTTTGTGAATGTGCTTGGGCAACCTGCGTTAAATATGGGTGTGTTCGTTGGTATTATCGCTGGTTTTGTGGGTGCAACAACTTTTAACCGTTACTACAATTTCCGTAAATTACCTGAAGTACTGACGTTCTTTAATGGTAAACGCTTCGTTCCTTTCGTTGTTATTTATCGTTCTGTATTAGTGGCGATCTTCCTATCATTATTCTGGCCTTTAGTTCAGACAGGAATTAATTATTTCGGTCAATGGATTGCTAACTCACAAAACTCAGCGCCAATTTTAGCACCATTTATTTATGGTACCTTAGAGCGTCTATTACTTCCGTTTGGTTTACACCACATGTTGACTATCCCAATGAACTATACTTCATTAGGAGGTACTTATGAATTCTTAACAGGTGTACAACAAGGTAAACAAGTATTTGGTCAAGATCCACTATGGCTAGCATGGATTTCTGACTTAATTAACCTTAAAGACGCGGGTAATGTAATCCAATATAACGAGCTACTTTCAACCGTGACACCAGCTCGATTCAAAGTAGGGCAAATGATTGGTTCAAGCGGTATCTTAATGGGCTTGACGCTCGCCATGTATATCAATGTGGATGAAGACAAGAAAAAACTCTATAAAGGTATTTTCCTTTCTTCTGCACTTGCGGTGTTCTTAACAGGTGTGACTGAACCAATTGAATACATGTTTATGTTTGTCGCATTATCACTTTATATTGTTTATGCGTTAGTACAAGGTTGTGCTTTCGCCATGGCAGATATTGTTGACTTACGTGTGCATTCATTCGGTAACATTGAGTTCTTGACACGTACACCAATGGCGATTAAAGCCGGTATCGGTATGGATGTGATTAACTTTATTTGGGTATCTATCCTCTTTGCAGTGGCTATGTTCTTTATCGCGAACTTTATGATTAAGAAATTTAATCTCGCGACAGCAGGCCGTAATGGTAACTATGATGCGAAAGGTTCAGATGAAGCTTCTAGTAATGAGCCAAAAGTTGCGGATGCTAGCGCGCAAGTTATTCAAATTATCAACTTACTTGGTGGACGTAATAATATTGCAGATGTTGATGCTTGTATGACACGTTTACGTATCACCGTACATAATCCAGAGTTAGTGGGTGATGAAGCAAGTTGGAAACAAGCCGGTGCAATGGGCTTTATCGTGAAAGGCTCTGGTATCCAAGCGATTTATGGACCAAAAGCAGATGTCTTAAAATCTGATATTCAAGACGTGCTTTCATCGGGCGTAGAAATTCCTAAAATGTAATTTAGCCTAAACATTCATTTTATCCCCGCTTTTTAAGGCGGGGATATCATATTAATACCTTATATCGATATTGCTCATCTTTAATCTATCCCCAAATACTATCAACGTAGAAAACATTTCCATAATTTCTGTACTATAAAAAAATACCACCCGTTGTGTAACGAGCGGTATTTATAGTGTTAAAAGGAAAGTGGTCATTAAATGATTAATTGACCAATAATACTGCGAGTTTCTTCTCGAACCTCGGTGAGTTTTACTTTCACTAAATCCCCGATTTTGTAACGGCGTTCCCCTTGAATATACAGTGCTAATTCATCAGCATTCACTTGCACTTCATCTTTATTCGGATGCAATGTAGAAGCTGGTACGAACATGGATGCCCCATTTTCTAATAATTGCATACGTAATCCACCACGCATCACATCTTGCACTTCTGCATCAAATTCAGCATTTTCTTCGACTTTATCAGCAAGATAGCGACAATATAACCAGTCTGCAATATCACGCTCAACTAAGCGATTTTGGCGGCGTGCTTCTTGTAACCGAGCAAGCACTTCATCTTGTGGTTTTTCACAAGCTTGCTGTGTGAGCACGGCTTTAATTAAACGATGATTCACCATATCGGAATATTTACGGATAGGCGATGTCCAGGTCGCATAACCTTCTAATCCAAGCCCAAAATGTGGAGCAAGTTCGGATTTAAACTCCGCAAAGGTTAAATAACGACGTAAACGGAATTCTAAATAATCACCTTCAATCGGTTCAATATCATGACGCATTTGGCAATAACCCTTTAAGGTTGCCAAATTTTCTACCGAATAACGCTCTGCAAGCTCGGCTTGATTTTCTTCATTAGCTAAATTTGCCATTAAGAAATTATGTGCGTTTTCTAAAAATTTCTTATCAAACCCAGAGTGCGTATTAAAAATACCAGTTTGTGCTTGTTCAGCCAAGAATTGAGCCGCACAGATATTAGCAATAATCATGGATTCTTCCACGATTTGATTTGCAATGCGTCGATATTCTGCTTTAATTTCTTTCACTTTGCCATTTTCAGCGAGAATAAAGGAGTAATCTGGTTTCTCTTTAAATAAAAGAGAATGCGTTTTACGCCATTGAATACGTGCTTTAGTAAATTGATGTAGCCAATCAATTTGCTGTGCAATTTCTGGTGTTTCCGGTTGCCATGCGTTATCCGCCTGTTCTAAATAATCCGACACTTTGTTGTAAGCCAATTTCGCTTTAGATTGAACATAAGCCGAAACAAAATGCGGTTTAGCTGTGATATCGCCTTCAAGATCCGTTTCGATATAACAAACAAGGGCTGGACGCGTTTCATTTGCGATTAACGAACATAATTCATCAGATAATTCGCGTGGCAACATTGGGATGTTAAAGCCTGGCAAATAATTAGTGAAACAACGCTGTTTCGCATCTTTTTCAATTTGTGAATCTAATGCAATGTAAGCCGTAGGATCTGCAATCGAAACGACTAATCGCCAGCCGGTTTGGGTACCATTTTGTTCGATAGGTTCGATGTAAAGAGCATCGTCCATATCTTGCGTGCTTTCAGAGTCAATAGTGACAAAATGAAGTGCGGTCAGATCTTCGCGAGTTTGTTGATCTAATATTTCATAACTTTCTGCACCTTGCACAGGATGACGAGATTGCTCATGACGTGCTAATGTCACCCACCAAGGGGCTAATTCATCATCAGCACGGCAGATAAATTGATTGATAGTGGCATAGAAAAAGCGATCATCACGTAATGGGTGCGTTTTTAAATTAGCAACCACCCAATCGCCCTCTTGTAATTCTTCTTTGACGGATTTAGCTTGTTGCGCACCAATGGGTTGGTTGATACTTGGGTGATCTACTAAAACTTGCAATTTCTTGTCTTTATTGAACCGCACTTTGGCAATAAAGCGCGTGAGCATTGGCTCAATTAATTCTTCAGGTTCAGCTTGTTCTTTATCGCCTTGCTTTTCAATGGTGGCTTTGATTTTGTCACCGTGCATCACTTTTTTCATTGAGGGTGGGGCAATAAAGTAGCTTTTTTTATCGCACTCTAAAAAACCATAGGCTTTATCAGTACTTTTTACCACGCCTTCAACGTGTTCTTTGCTATCGTGGATTTGTTGCTTAAGTTGTGCGAGTAATGGATTATCTTGGAACATAGTTATATTTAAAAAAGAGAAAAGGCAGACTGAAAAGCCTGCCTAAAAATAGATTGTACGAAAAATTATTCTTCGCCTAATTCGCCCATTGCGGTGATGCTGAAACCTGCATCAACATGAACGATCTCACCAGTAATACCCGATGCTAAATCAGAGCATAAAAATGCCGCTGAGTTACCCACATCTTCGATAGTGACAGTGCGACGTAATGCAGCGGTTTTCTCAAAGGTAGAAAGCATTTTCTTGAAGTTTTTAATACCTGATGCCGCTAAAGTACGGATTGGACCCGCAGAAATCGCATTCACACGAATACCTTCTTTACCTAAATCCGCTGCCATTACGCGAGTTGCCGCTTCAAGAGACGCTTTCGCTAAACACATGACGTTGTAGTTAGGAATTGCACGCTCAGCACCTAAGTAAGAAAGGGTTAACAACGCTGCATTTGGATTTAAGTAAGGACGTGCCGCTTGTGCCATAGCAACGAAACTGAATGCACTGATGTCGTGAGCAATACGGTAGCCTTCACGAGTTGCTGCGTTTACATAATCACCATCTAATTGGTCGCCTGGTGCGAATGCGATAGCGTGTACGAAACCATCAAATTTTTCCCAACGTTTGCTTAATTCAGCAAAGCAGTTTTGGATGCTTTCATCGGTCGCTACGTCTAAAGGTAATACGATGTCAGAACCAAATTCTTTTGCAAATTCTTCTACGCGTGGTTGTAATTTATCATTTAAATAAGTGAAAGCAAGCTCAGCGCCTTGTTCTTTCATTGCTTTTGCGATCCCGTAAGCGATAGAACGGTTGCTTGCAAGACCTGTCACTAAAATACGTTTACCAGTTAAGAAACCCATATTTTTTCCTATGTTTGAGTTAAAAAATCGACGAGATTATACTTGTTTTGTGTGCTTTCGGCAATCAATCACACTTTGTACCAGTTAGGCCGGATTATCAATATCTTTAAATTCTACATCCAAGCCATATTCAGCCGCTAGCCATTCACTTAACGCTTTAATGCCATAGCGTTCAGTCGCATGGTGACCAGCCGCAAAGAAATGAATACCTTGCTCACGAGCAGAGTGAATGGTTTGCTCCGAAACCTCACCGGTAATAAAGGCATCACAACCTTGTGCTGCAGCTAAATCAATATAGCCTTGTCCGCCACCAGTACAAATGCCAATTTTACGGATTAAGTGCGGTCCATTTTCGGTGCAAATTAATGGTTTACGGTGAAGTACTTGTTCAATACGTTGCGCAAATTCTTCAGCGGTAATGGGCTCTTTTAACGTTCCCCAAACAGGAATACTGGTTGAGCTATTTTCTAAAGGTTGAAGATCGCTAATCCCTAATAACTGAGCAAGTTTTGCATTGTTGCCTAATTCAGAGTGAACATCTAAGGGTAAATGGTAGCCATATAAATTGATGTCATTCACAAGTAAGGTTTTGATACGCTTGCCTTTCATGCCGCGAATACATGGATTTTCACTTTTCCAAAAATAGCCATGGTGGACAAGTATCGCATCAGCTTGTTGTGCAACAGCATAATCAATTAGTGCTTGGCTTGCGGTGACACCCGTGATGATCTTTTTGATATCCGCTTTGCCTTCTACTTGCAAACCGTTAGGCGCATAATCGTTAATTCTGTCTGTGCTAAGTTTTTCGTTTAGTAAACGTTCAAGTTCTAGGTTGTTCATGATTTCTAAGAAAAAAGAAAAAGGTGAGATATGGTAAGAGATTTCAAAAAAAATGGCTAGTGCAAAAGGAGTGGGGGAATGCACTAGCCAGTAGTGTGTTTGTCATAACACAAGTTTACTATCTAAAACGAGATTCATTATATATTTAATTATATAAAGATCAAGAAAAAAATAAGGAAAATTTTCCTTATTTTCGATATGTCGTTTTAGCATTCAAAAACAGATGAAAAATCAACCGCACTTATGAATATAAACTTGCCTCATCTTCAGTTGGACGGGTTTTAAATCGACGATGTAGCCACATGTATTGTTCCACACCTTTTAAGATTTCTTTTTCCACGACTTTATTCATTCTTGCAGCAATTGCAGTTTCATCTGAAAGATCAGAAAAATCCACTGGTGGAGAAATACTGACCGTATAGCCTGAGCCATCTCTATTGCGTAATGGAGCAAATGGCACGACCTTGCAATTTGGTGCGGATTTAAGTAGATAATAACTCCCCGTCGTAGTTGCCGCTTCTTGTACAGCAAAGAAAGGCACAAATACCGCATTTTTTCTGCCGTAATCATGATCGGGCGCATACCAAATGGTTTCACCTTTACGTAAAGCTTTGAACATTCCACGTAGATCTTTTCGGTTCAGCATATCTTTATTTGAACGTAAACGACCTTTAATTTGTAACCAATCGAGTACTGGATTATCGTTAGGACGATAAACACCTATTCCAGGATGATGTAAGCCCACAATACGCGCGCCTAACTCAAGAGTGAGGAAATGAACACCCACAAAGATAATGCCGTCTTGAGCATTTTCTTTTAAATAATTTAAGCCTTCAATTTTTGACCATTTTTTAATGCGCGCATCAGACCAAAACCACGCCATGCCAGTTTCAATAATTGCCATACCAACGGCACGTAAGTTTTCTTGCAAAATGGCTTCACGTTCTTGCTCAGGCATTTCTGGGAAGCAGAGCTCAAGATTTCGACGGGCAATTGCAGCACGACGTTTTCCCACTTTTAGTTTTGAGAAAAGCCAGCCTAAGCCGTTGCCGATGTGACGTAAAATTGGATAGGGAAGTAACAAAAGGCTTCGCCAAATCGCCACACCAAGCCAAAAGCCCCAGTATTTAGGTGCAAGAAAGTGCGGTTGAAATTGAGGGAGTTTTTCGTTTTTCATAATTCTTTTCTGGTTAGTTCGGCGTGTAGTTTATCGCAAATTTGAGTTGTGGTAAAATTGCACCAAATTTTTATTATTCCAACAGAGAGATTTCAAAATGGCTCAATATTCTGCCAATTTTAATCAAGCAAAAGTGCTAGTGTTAGGCGATGTGATGCTTGATCGTTACTGGTTTGGTGCAACTAATCGTATTTCGCCGGAAGCACCAGTTCCTGTGGTTCGTGTACAAGATAATGAAGAGCGTGCAGGTGGTGCAGCAAACGTGGCAATGAATATTGCTTCTCTTAATGTACCTGTGCAAATTTTAGGTTTAATTGGTCAAGATGAAACAGGTGCAGCCTTAACCAATTTATTACAACATCAAAAAATTGATTGTAATTTTGTGGCATTGGATACTCACCCAACCATTACGAAATTACGTATTTTATCTCGCCATCAACAGTTACTTCGTTTAGATTTCGAAGAAGATTTCCAAAACGTGGAATGTAATGAGTTGCTTGCGAAATTAGAAGCGGAAGTGAAAAACTTTGGTGCGCTAGTGCTTTCGGATTACGGTAAAGGCACGTTAAAAGATGTGCAAAAAATGATCCAAATTGCACGCAAAGCGAACGTACCCGTGTTGATCGATCCAAAAGGTACAGATTTTGAACGTTATCGTGGTGCGACTTTACTGACACCAAATATGTCAGAATTTGAAGCGGTGGTAGGTAAATGCAGTTCTGAAGAAGAAATCATTGAGAAAGGTTTAAAATTAATTTCAGACATCGAATTGACCGCACTTTTAGTGACGCGCTCAGAAAAAGGCATGACATTACTTCGCCCAAATCAAGAGCCATTCCATCTACCAACTGTTGCAAAAGAAGTGTTTGATGTAACGGGGGCGGGCGATACCGTAATCAGTGTCTTAGCAACCGCACTTGCAGATGGTCGTTCTTTTGAAGAATCTTGCTATTTAGCTAATGTGGCGGCAGGTATTGTGGTCGGTAAACTGGGTACATCAACCGTTTCTACCGTAGAATTAGAGAATGCAATCCATGGCCGTTCTGAAACAGGCTTCGGTATTATGTCAGAAAGCCAATTAAAAACTGCAGTAGCTCATGCTAAAGCGCGCGGTGAGAAAATTGTGATGACAAACGGTTGTTTTGATATTCTTCACCCAGGCCATGTGTCTTATTTAGAAAATGCTCGCAAACTTGGCGATCGTTTAATTGTTGCCGTGAATACGGATGACTCAGTCAAACGCTTAAAAGGTGAAAGTCGTCCAATTAATAATCTGAATGCACGTATGGCAGTATTGGCTGGTTTAGCTTCAGTGGATTGGGTAGTCTCTTTTGATGAAGATACACCACAACGTTTAATCGGCGATATTTTACCGGATTTATTGGTAAAAGGCGGCGATTACAAACCAGAAGAGATTGCAGGCAGTAAAGAAGTATGGGCGAACGGCGGCGATGTTCGTGTATTGAATTTCGAAAATGGCTGTTCAACCACAAACGTGATTGAGAAAATTAAAGCGCTGAAAGATTAATTTATTAAGGCATGAGTAGAATAAAGCTTGCCTTTATCCTGCTCAATCGTTAAAATTCAGGCTCCCTGTCATCGCTGAGTTAGAGATCGGCGAATGATGTATTAATAACACTACCTTTTAGGAGTAAAAAATGTCTCTAAGTACTGAAAAAAAAGCAGCAATCGTTGCTGAATTTGGTCGCGATGCGAAAGATACTGGTTCTTCTGAAGTTCAAATCGCATTATTAACTGCACAAATCAACCACTTACAAGCTCACTTTGCTGAGCATAAAAAAGACCACCATGGTCGTCGTGGTTTATTACGTATGGTTTCTCGTCGTCGTAAACTTTTAGACTACTTAAAACGTACTGATCTTGCTTTATACCAAAGCACTATCACTCGTTTAGGTTTACGTCGCTAATTTTTATCACGATAGTAAAAATAAAAGCCTTCGGATTACCGAGGGCTTTTTTATTTTCTGCATATTAGAAAAATAAAAAACGGTCAAAAATTTGACCGCTCTTTTTTAGTTATTAGTTCGCAATGCCTTTATGGCGAAGCAATGCGTCTAGTTGAGGTTCACGCCCACGGAAGCGTTTGAATAATACCATTGGTTCTTCAGAGCCGCCGCGAGTGAGAATTTCATCTAAGAAGGATTTACCCGTAACCGGATTGAAAATTCCTTCTTCTTCAAAGCGAGAGAAGGCATCTGCAGATAACACTTCAGCCCATAAATAGCTGTAATAACCTGCTGCGTAACCACCAGCAAAGATATGGCTAAAGCTATGTGGTGCCCTTGCCCACTCAACACCTTTAATCACGGCAACTTTATCTTTCACTGCTTTTAAGGTATCAAGCACTTGGTTAGCTTTACCCACTTCAAAAGTATGATGAAGAGTAAAATCAAACAAGCCAAATTCAAGCTGACGTAACACAAACATCGCTGCTTGGTAGTTTTTCGCTTTCAGAAGTTGATTTAATTTTTCTTCTGGCAATGGTTCGTGTGTTTCAAAGTGACCAGAAATAAAATCAAGCGCTTCTTTTTCCCAACACCAGTTTTCCATAAATTGACTTGGTAGCTCTACCGCATCCCAAGGTACACCATTGATACCTGCAACATCCGGCACATCAACTTTGGTGAGCATATGGTGAATGCCATGACCAAATTCATGGAAGAGAGTCGTGACTTCATCATGGGTGAATAACGCAGGTTTATCACCAATAGGCGCATTGAAGTTACACGTTAAATAGGCAACAGGTTTTTGAATTGAACCGTCAGCATTGCGTTTTCTGCCGATACAATCATCCATCCACGCGCCGCCACGTTTATTTTCGCGTGCATAAAGATCGAGATAGAAACTGCCTCGTACTTCATCGGTTTCATCAATTAAATCAAAGAAACGCACATCTTTGTGCCAAGTATCTACGCCAAAACGTTCAACTGCACGAATATTAAAAATACGTTTAATTAATTCAAATAAGCCCGAAATAACGCGATCTTCAGGGAAATAAGGACGGAGTTCTTCATTATTGATCGCATATAAATGTTGTTTTTGTTTTTCTGAATAGAAACTGATATCCCAAGGTGCAAGTTCAGTGACGCCAAATTCTTTTTCACAATAAGCTTTGAGTTCAGCTAATTCTTTCTCGCCTTGTGCTTTTGAACGATCCGCAAGGTTATTTAAGAAGTCTAACACTTGTTGTGGATTTTCAGCCATTTTAGTGGCAAGTGAGCGTTCAGTATAGGTATTGAATCCTAATAATTTAGCTAGTTCCACACGTAACGTCATGATTTCTTCAATGATCGCGGTGTTATCCCATTTACCGGCATTTGGACCTTGATCAGAAGCGCGAGTCGCATAAGCTCGATACATTTCTTCGCGTAATGCTGCATTTTCACAATAGGTCATGATTGGCAAATAACTTGGGATTTCTAACGTAAAGCGATAGCCTTTTAAACCTTTACTTTCTGCAGATTGTTTTGCTGCAAGTAATGCGGATTCAGGAAGACCCGCTAATTCACTTTCATCTTCAATAACTTTTTCCCAGCCCATGGTGGCATCGAGTACATTATTACTAAATTGTGAACTTAATTCAGATAAGCGAGCAACAATCTCACCATAACGTTTTTGTTTTTCTTCGGATAAACCGATACCTGAAAGCTCAAAATCACGTAATGCATTTTCAATGGCTTTCTTTTGCGCGACGGAATAAGTCGCAAACTCAGGGCTATTTTTTAAGGCTAAATAGGCATTGTATAACCCTTCGTGTTGACCGACCCAAGTGCTGTATTCAGAGAGTAGTGGTAAGCAGGCTTGGTACGCATCACGTAATTCAGAGCTGTTTTTAACTGAATTTAAATGGGAGATTGGTGACCAAGCACGGCTTAGATGTTCGCCTGCTTCAGAAAGTGGTTCAATAAAATTTTCCCAAGTAAAGTGCGGTTGTTTTAGAACTTGTTCAATGGCTTGACGATTTTCTTCGATGAGTTTTTGGATTGCTGGTTGAATATGCTCCGGTTTGATTTGAGAAAACGGAGGTAAGCCTTCAATATGAAGTAATGGATTAGACATAAATATTCCTTTTGCTAATAGTTTCTTTAATAAATTGCGGCAAATTCTATAATATCAAGGTTGAAAAATCTAAAAAATCAGTGATAATTGCGTATCACTTTTATTTAGGATTTATGATGGACGGCACTTCCTTTTTTTCTATTATCATTTTTTCTGGCATCATTGCTCTTGTGATCGTTGTAGGTGTTGTTTCACTTAAGTTTTTCCCAAAAACTTCTTTAACCAAGGCCATGTATGTTGCTCTTGGATGCATTTCTTTAATATTAGGTGTTATTGGTATTTTTTTACCTATTCTTCCGACAACACCTTTTTTACTGCTTACACTTTACTCTTTTGCGAAAGGTTCTTCTCGTTTAGAACAATGGTTTTTAGGAACGAAGCTTTATCAAAAGCACCTAAAATCCTTTAATGAACGTCGTGCATTGACGAAAAAAGTAAAAATTTCTATTCTAACGTTTTCAACCACAATGCTTTTAATTGGCTTTTATTTTACCCCAAGCGTTGTGGGTCGAACGATCATTGCCATTTTAATTGCGGTAAAATATTGGTTCTTTTTCTTTTGGATTAAAACAGAAGACGTTGAAAATGGATAATTCTTTCCTTACTTGGCTTAAAAGTGCGGTTATTTTCGGTGTCGTTTTGGGATTGAGTGGCTGTGATAAATTAAACAGCCAGAAATCGATAAACACAGAAACGGATGAGCAACCAACACAAAGCCAGTCAATCAAACAAGAGAATACTTCAAAACCGAATCGTACATTACTGACTCGGGCATTTACTCATCCCCCTTCTTTTGAGCCTTGGTTTGTTCGTTATCCAGAACAAGAGGGCTTATTACGTGATTTGTATGAAGGTTTAACGGCTTATGATCCGGAAGGGAGAATCGTGTCGGGTATCGCAGAAAGTTGGCAAACGAAAGACAACAAAACCTGGATCTTTACCTTGCGTGAAGGGCTTCGTTGGTCAAATGGTGATCCCTTAGTTGCCCAAGATATCATGCTTTCTTGGCAAGCACTGTCTCAATCAAATAGTCCTTTCAGATCCTATTTAGCTTATCTCAATTTAAAAAATGCGAAAGGCGTTTTAGAAAAAAATAAACCTTTTAGGAGCTTAGGAATTTATGCGGAAAATGACCGCACTTTACGCATTGAGCTCGATAAAGCAATCCCTTATTTACCGGAAATGTTGGCGCATATCAGCCTTGTGCCTCAATATCGCGATCCTGATTCCTCAGTGACAAACGGGGCTTATATGATCGAAAGCGAAAGCGTGAAAAGCATACACTTAACTAAAAATCCCTATTATTGGCAGAAAAATAATGTGGCTTTTGAGCGTGTAGAATATTTGCCTTTTATCGCCACTAAATTATCTGACTTTGATGTGGTGGTTGATGTACCAGAAGTGCATGCGGACCTTCAACATTTCCCACAGCTTTGCAGTTATTTTTATGAATTTAATCTCAACGATCCTAAAGTTGCTAAGGCCGATTTGCGCAAGGCGATTGCTTCGTTGGTCTCTGTCACCAATATCGTGAATAATGAGATTCCCGCGGCAATTCCGAGTTCGTATTTTTTACCGAAAGCCATGTTAAATGGACAAGATTCAAGATGGGAGCCCGTTGTTGCAGAGCAGTTATTAGCCCAAAATAAAATTAATGAAAGACATCCGCTACACTTAAATGTGCTTTATGATGAGACGCCATTGAATGTAAATATCGCACAACGTTTAGTGGGGCAATTAACTCAGTCCGATATGTTGCGAGTAGATGCCCAACCAGTCAATTGGCAAACATTACAAATGAAACGCCAAAAAGGTGATTTCCAAGTCATTCGTTCAGGCTGGTGTGCGGACTTTAATCATCCGATGGCATTCTTGGGTTTGTTCTATTCTAAAAGTCCAGATAATAAAAATGGCTACGATAATGCGGAATATGATCAGCTTTTTGAGCAAGCATTGAAAAGTTTAAATGAAAAAGAGCGGTCAGAAATTTACTTAAAATTAAGTGAGAAGATCCAACAGGAAAACCTTGCTTTACCGCTTTTCCAATACACCATTCCAGTTTATCTTTCTCCAACTATTATGGGGGCGAAGAAAAATCCAGTGGGCGTCATTTACAGTAAGGATCTATGGCGACAAATTGAAAGCTAAAGCTGATTAAGAAAGTTGTTCATGGTGTGGTGAACAACTTTTTTATTAAATTCAACGAAAAGTGTAGAGTTACGCTATTTACTTTTTATTTTTGTCCGATATAATACACAACAAATCAACCTAGAGGGAAATCCTTATGTTAAAAATGAATGATTTGGTTAAGCTTAGTCAGACACCAAAATCCACGGTGCTGTACTATGTGAAAGAAGCTTTGTTGCCTGAACCGGTAAAAGATAAACCGAATTTTCATCTCTATGATGAATATTGTGTGGAGTTGCTCAGTTTTATTAAATATCTACAAAGCAATTTCAATGCGACGATTTCACAAATTAAAGCACTTTTTGCTCATCCTCATTTTGATTGGAATAATCCTTATGAAAGCCTTATTGGATTATTAGACATTATCATGGGGGCTGAAAATGAAGTATTTTCAGTCGAGCAGCTCTCTGCAGAATTTCATCTTTCTGCTAAACAAATCGAAGACATGGTAGCAGAAGGATTATTGAATCCTCGTGAAGGCATTTTTACAGCAAAAGAACGTGATATTTTGGCTATCTTGTCTCGTTGTAATGAAGCCGAAATGGAGGTAGTGAAAGCTTATTTGACTGCTGCAAAAATGTTAGCAGAAAAAGAGGTGAATGTGACTTTAGCTGCATTAGCCAATAGCGAACAAAAAGATGAAAAATTAAAACACTTATTTGATTTATTATTGGTGTTAAAACCTTATCTCTTGAATATGAAAACCTTTAATCTTTATCAAGCGGAGAGTGCGAAATGAAACTCTTAAAATATACTGGCTTTGTACCTTATTTAGCCATTGCCTTTATTAATGCCAGTGTGGATTTGGCACATAAAATTACCATTCAAAATGTGTTGCTGAAAAGTTTTTCAGGTGAGAGTTTGGTTGTTTTAACGGCATTAATTAATGCGATGATTTTATTGCCGTTTATTTTCTTATTTTCGCCTTCGGCATTTATTAACGATAAATTTTCTCGCACCAATGTGATTCGTTATAGCAGTTTAGCGGCTGTGGCGATTAGTGCTGGGATTTTATTGAGTTATATGACGGGAATGTTTGCTATTTCCTTTGTACTGACATTGATTTTGGCAGCACAAAGTGCGGTCTATTCTCCTGCCAAATATAGCATTATTAAATCGATTGTGGGCACTGAAAATATCGGTATGGCAAACGGTGTCATTCAAGCGCTTACTATTGTGGCCATTCTATTTAGTTCTTTTGCTTTTTCTTTCTTCTTTGAAGCGCATTATGTGGCATCAGATGATCCGAATGAAGTATTACAAAGTGTTTGGGTTATAGGTGTAACATTAGTATTACTGAGTGCACTAGAAGCCTATTTTGCGTTTAAAATCCCATTCTTTAAGCAAGAAGCTGAAAATACGGATGGCCAGTTTAATATGAGAAAATACCTTTCTTTAGGGTATTTAAAAGATAACGTTCGCACATTAAAAGCAGATCAAAATATTTGGTTGAGTGTTATTGGATTAAGCCTGTTTTGGGGCGTGTCACAAATTATTGTGGCGGCATTCCCTGCGCATTATAAAGCGATGTTCAATGAAGATAATGCTATTGTCATTCAAGCGATTCTTGCGGTGAGCGGCATAGGGCTTGCGCTTGGTTCATATCTTGCGGGACGCGCTTCTCGTTTACATATTGAGTTAGGTATTGTCCCGCTTGGTGCATTGGGTATTTGTGTGTCGTTATTCTTCTTAACACTAGCACAAAGTGGAGTGGTATTAGCACTTTGTTCTTTTGTCTTTGGTTTCTCTGGTGGCTTATTAATCGTGCCATTGAATGCGACGATTCAGTATTTCGCACCGGAGAAAATCAGCGGCAAAATCATGGCAGGTAACAACTTTGTACAAAACGTGTTCATGGTAGTGTTTTTGCTATTAAGCATTGTTTTTGTACAACTTAATGTTTCGACTCAAGGTTTATTCTTAGTGACTTCTGCTACATGTTTTGCTGCAAGTTTATATACCATGTCGAAAGTGCCTCATTTATTTACGCGTTTATTCTTGCTCTTTGCGTTAAAAGCGAATTACCGTTTTCATGTGGATGGGTTAAAAAATCTTCCACAAAGTGGTGGAGTGTTGTTATTAGGTAACCATATTAGCTGGATTGACTGGTTAGTATTACAAGCGGCTAGCCCGCGTGCGATTAAATTTGTGATGTATCGTCCAATTTACAAAAAATGGTATCTCACTTGGTTCTTCCGTATTTTCAAAGTGATCCCTATTGGTGGTGGCTCAAGCCGTGAATCTATTGAAACCATTCGTGAATATTTAGCGCGTGGTGAAGTAGTGGCTTTATTCCCAGAAGGTCATATCAGCTATAACGGTCAAATCAATGAGTTCCAAAAAGGCTTTGAGCACGTATTAAAAGATTTAGAGAATGTGATGACTGTTCCTTTCTATTTACGTGGATTATGGGGCAGCAGCTTCTCTCGTGCAGATTCTTTCTATAAGAATTTAACTAAACGCCAAGGCAAACGTGAAATTTTAGTGGCATTTGGTAAACCAATTCATGGCTTTATTGATGCGACAGCAATGAAGCAAAAAGTACTCGAACTTTCTTTCTCTGTATGGGAAAAAGTCATGAGTAAACGTAAACCGCTTATGCATCATTGGTTGAATTCAGCAAAATCAAATTTATTCAAAGAGGCCGCGGTAGATGCACAAGGTACTAAACTCAATAATCTGAAATTTATTGCGGTAGTGCTAATGTTTGTGGAAACCTTAAAAGCTGCTTTAGGGAATGAAAAAAATGTCGGTGTGCTATTACCAAGTTCATCAATCGGGGCAATTATCAATATGACCTTAATGGTGATGGGCAAAGTACCGGTAAATTTAAACTACACGCTAAGCCCTGAAGCGATGGAAAAAGCGTTGAAAAAAGCTAATATTTCGCAAGTCATTACCTCTGAAAAATTCTTGGATAAGTTGAACGCAAAAGGTTTTGACTTTAGCCAAGTGGTGGCTGATAAAGCCCTCTTTATGGAAAATTTAGGGAAATTGATCACTAAAGTGAATAAAGTGCGGTCATTTTTAACCGCGTTTTTGGCGCCACAATGGTGGATTAAATTACGTTACTTTGCAGACGTAAGCTTGGAAGATACTGCAACCATCTTATTCAGTAGTGGTAGTGAAGGTGATCCAAAAGGCATTGAATTAAGCCATAAAAACTTACTGACAAATATTAAACAGATCGGTGAATTATTAAACTTCCACAAAGATGATGTGATTTTGAATTCCTTACCCATTTTCCACTCATTCGGCTTAACAGTGACAACTTTATTGCCATTGTGTGAAGGCATTAAAATGGTAAGTGTAGCGGATCCGACAGATGGGGCGACAGTAGGAAAAATGTGTGCTCGACATCGTGTGAGCATTTTATTTGGTACTTCAACGTTCTTTAGATTGTATGTACGCAATAAGAAATTCCATCCGTTAATGCTACAAAACGTACGTATGGTTATTGCGGGCGCCGAAAAATTGAAAGCGGATGTCAAAGAAGCATTCAAACTTAAATTTGGCTTGGAAATTTACGAAGGTTATGGTGCAACTGAAACAGCACCGGTAGCTAGTGTAAATATGCCTAATTTACTTGATCCGGAAACCTTACAAGAATTTACCTTCAATCAAGCTGGTACCGTAGGTATGCCATTACCGGGCACCATTATTAAAATTGTGGATCCGGAAAGCTTGCAAGAATTACCAGTTGGCGAAGACGGTTTGATCTTGATTGGTGGTGGGCAAGTCATGAAAGGTTATTTGAATGCACCAGAAAAAACAGCAGAAGTGATTGTTGAAATTGATGGTGTACGTTATTACAAAACTGGCGATAAAGGTCATATCGATCATAACGGCTTTATTACCATTGTGGATCGTTATTCTCGATTTGCTAAAGTCGGCGGTGAAATGATCAGCCTCGGCAGCGTGGAAGAGAAACTTTCACAAGTATTTGATGAAGAAAATCAATTTGTTGCGGTCGCTTTGAGCGATGATAAAAAAGGCGAGAGCATAGTGCTTTTAATTAAATCTACGCTTTCTTTAGATGAGATCAATGAGCGTATTAAAGGATTAAATGTACCGCCGATTATGCTTCCAAGCCAAGTCTTTTTAGTAGATGAAATCCCGATGCTCGGAAGTGGTAAAGTGGATTTCAAAGGGGCGAAGAATTTAGCCATGAATTTGGTTAAGTAAAGAAAATCGTAATAAATAAAAGGGCGGTCAATTTGATTTGACCGCTCTTTTTATTGATAGATAAATAAATTATTCTACTTTTACAATCCAGCCTTCAGGTGCTTCCACATCACCGAATTGGATACCGGTTAACTCGTTGTAAAGCTTACGTGTAACAGGACCTACTTCAGTTTCTGAATAGAACACGTGGAATTTGCCTTTGTGTTGAATACCGCCTACTGGCGTAATGACGGCAGCAGTACCACAAGCCCCTGCTTCGGCAAATTGATCAAGTTGATCGATATACACGTCACCTTCAATGGCTTCCATACCTAAACGTTCTTTTGCAATGTGAAGTAATGAGTATTTAGTTATACTTGGTAAAATAGATTCAGATGCTGGTGTGATAAATTTATTATCTTTGGTGATACCAAAGAAGTTTGCCGCACCCACTTCTTCAATTTTAGTATGTGTTTTTGGATCGAGATAGATCGCATCAGCGAATTTACGTTCTGGCGTACCTTCTTCTGCGGCTAGTTCATGTGGAAGCAAACTTGCTGCGTAGTTACCACCTACTTTTACACCACCGGTTCCCATAGGTGCAGCACGGTCGTAATCAGTCGTAATGAAATTAGATGGTGCTAAACCACCTTTGAAATAAGCGCCAACAGGGCAGCAGAATACAGAGAAAATAAATTCAGGTGCGGTTTTTACACCGATATTCGCGCCTGTACCAAAGAGGAATGGACGTAAATATAATGTTGCGCCAGATCCGTAAGGACCTAACCATTCTTGGTTTGCTTTCACCACTTCTTTACAAGCTCGGATAAATAATTCTGTTGGCATTTGTGGCATTAATAAGCGATCAGAGGTATGTTGCATGCGTTTTGCATTTTGATCTGGACGGAATAAGTTGATTGAACCATCTTTACAACGATAGGCTTTTAAGCCTTCAAAGCATTGTTGACCGTAGTGAATAGCCGTTGAACCTTCGTGGATATGTAGCATATTATCGGTGGTGAGTTTACCTTCATCCCATTTGCCATCTTTCCAATGTGCGATGAATCGGTAATCTGTTTTGATATAACTAAATCCAAGATTGTTCCAGTCTAAGTCTTTCATTTTGCTTCCTTAATTTGTATAAATAATTTTATGAATGGAAATGCAGTTAATCTACACCATTACGATAACTATGAAAACCTTTAAACACAAAAATATTGTGATTTCTCAAAATTTTTATTGGATTTTCAAATTTGTGAAGTTGGTCAGGAAATAAAATTTTGCTTATGCTAAAATGCCAAGAATAAAAAAACGCCGCTCGAAACGAGCAGCGCTTAACCAGAATGGTTTAATATATACAGGAAGTAAATGAGTAACTTAATTGTTACTCCAGTTCGGAGAACCGAACTATATGCAAACACAACATCATACTTAAGTCTGAAACTCATTAACTTGTAAGGAATTACCAATCATTAAGTATGGGGGTATTGTAGATAGAAGGTGATGGAAGGACAAATGATGTTTTTTTATTTGATGCATAAAAAAAACTAATCCGAATTAAATCTTCGTTATTGTAAACTAAAATTTAGCTGTTGGGAAGAATTATGTATAAACGTTTGCCTCCCTTGAATTCATTGAAGTCTTTCGAGTCTGCTGCACGACATTTAAGCTTCACAAAAGCGGCAGATGAACTTTTTGTGACACAAGCCGCAGTGAGCCATCAAATAAAATTATTAGAAGATTTTTTAGGTGTTGAGCTTTTTATTCGTAAAAATCGTTCACTCGAATTGACGGAATTTGGGAAAGCCTACTTTGTTGATATCAATAGAATATTACGAAAATTAAATGAAGCAACCGAACGTTTATTAACACTTAAAGCAGAGCCACATTTGGCAATTAGTGTACCACAAACCTTTGGTATTCAATGGCTTGTGCCACATTTGAGTGATTTTAATAAGCAACACCCTGAAATTGAGGTACGCTTGAAGGGCGTCGATCAAGATGAAGGTTTATTGAATAAAGAAATTGATATTGCCATTTATTATGGAAAAGGTGATTGGGAAAATTTACAGGTTGATCGTTTAGGCGAAGAAAACCTCGTGATTTTGGCCGCGCCTTCATTGCTTGAGAAAATACCAGTAAGTTGTCCTAATGATTTGAAAAAGCATACGCTGATTCATACGCATACTCGAGATAACTGGCAAGCGATGGCGGATTATCTCAAATTAGATGATTTGAATATTCAGCAAGGCCCGTTATTTAGCCACACCTTTATGGCATTGCAAGCGGCCGTTCATGGGCAGGGGATTGCGTTAGCTAATCGTATTTTGGCTCAGCAAGAAATTGAAAACGGTCATTTGCAAATTGTGTTACCAACCGAATTGCGGGATCCAAAATCATTCTATGTGGTCAATCATTTAGATCGTTTAGATGATGAACAAATTCAAGCCTTTAGAAAATGGATTAAAGATTCAATTAAATTAGGAAAACATGAATAAATTAGCATTATATTGTCGAATTGGCTTTGAAAAAGAAGTCGCCGCAGAAATTACCGACCAAGCTTCTGAGCGTGGTGTATTTGGTTTTGCTCGCGTGGTAGAAAACAGCGGCTATGTCATTTTTGAATGCTATCAACCAGGCGATGCGGATCGCTTAGCGCGAGAAATCCCTTTTAATCGTTTGATTTTTGTGCGTCAAATGATCGTTGTTTCAGATTTCTTAGAAAATCTCGATCCTCAAGATCGTATCTCGCCAATTATGGCTCAATATAAACGCATAGCAGAAGACATTAATCTTAAGCAAGCGGTAGAGCTATTTGTCGAAACAGCAGATACCAATGAAGCCAAAGAGCTTTCGACATTTTGCCGAAAATTTACCGTGCCGTTACGCCAAGCGTTGAAAAAACAAGGTTGGTTACAAGGTAAGCCGAATGCAAAGCGCGGTCAGATTTTACATTGTTTTTTCACTCAGCCGAATTGTTGCTATGTAGGGTATTCTTATCTTGGCAATAACTCTACCCATTTTATGGGGATACCACGTTTGAAATTCCCAGCGGATGCGCCAAGCCGTTCAACTTTAAAATTGGAAGAAGCGATTTTAACCTTTATTCCTCGAAATGAAGAAAGTAAACGCTTAAATGAAAATATGGTTGGCGTTGATCTCGGTGCTTGCCCTGGCGGTTGGACTTATCAATTAGTGAAACGTGGTTTATTTGTGTATGCAGTTGATCACGGCAAAATGGCGGCCAGTTTGCATGATACTGGCAGAATAGAACATTGCCCAGAAGATGGATTTAAATTTCAACCGCCAAAACGTAATCATATTGATTGGCTTGTGTGTGACATGGTGGAGCAACCAAGTCGAATTGCGAATTTAATAGGGAAATGGTTGATTAACGGCTGGTGCAGAGAAACCATTTTCAACTTGAAATTGCCAATGAAAAAACGTTATCAAGAAGTGATGTTGTGCTTAGAAAATCTTGCGGTGATATTGGCAGAAAAAGAATTGGAATTTGATATTCAAGCAAAACATTTGTATCACGATCGCGAAGAGATTACGGTGCATATTGCATTAAAATAGAAAAGCAAAGAGCGGTCAAAAAACATTGAATTTTTTGATCGCTCTTTTATTTAAGCAATTATTTATTGGCTAAAATCACTGCGCGAGTTGGAGCTTGATAGCCTTCGATGGTTTTACTGTGATCATTTGGATCTAAGAAATCAATCAAACTTTCATTTTCTAACCAATCTGTTTTACGTTGTTCTTCTAATGTAGTGGTGGCGACATCCACACAACGCACATTAGTAAAGCCGACTTTTTCCAACCAATTGATGAGTGCAGCAACAGAAGGAATAAAATATACGTTTTTCATTTTGGCATAGCGATCTGAAGGCACTAATACCGTATTGACATCGCCATCAACTACTAAGGTTTCTAAGACGAGCTCGCCACCTTTTACTAATTGATTTTTTAGTTGAGTGAGATGATCAAGCGGTGATTTACGATGATAAAGCACCCCCATTGAGAATGCCGTATCAAATGCCGCAAGTGGTTGCATTTCTTCAATGCCTAATGGGATTAAGTTAGCTCGTCGATCATTATTTAATAATTTTCGAACGGCTTCAAATTGGCAAAGGAAAAGTTCGGTTGGATCAATACCCACCACCATTTTTGCACCTGCACCAACCATGCGCCACATATGGTAGCCACTACCGCAGCCCACATCTAAAATGGTACGATCTTTTAATGGCGCAAGATGAGGCAAAACACGCTCCCATTTGAAATCAGAACGCCATTCGCAATCCACGTGAATATCAAATAAATGATAAGGTCCTTTTCGCCACGGCATCAATTGCTTCAAATGGTGGATAATACGTTGTTTTTCGCCTTCCGAAAGTGGGGAAGTGCGGTCAGATTTCACCGCATTTTTTAAATCGATGGTATCTGCCTGCAAATCAGGGAGAAAATCTACGATTTTTGACCATTTGCCATAATCACCATGGGTTTGTTTTTCCCATTCTTTTAACTGCAAAGGCAACGTTTCTAGCCAAGCAGATAAATTGGTGGTGGCAATTTGCTGATAAAAAGGACGAAAATCAATCATTATTTTGCTTCCTTATAGGCTTTTTCGGCTTTCTCAAAGGTTTCTTTAACTTCATTTTCTGGTTCGGCAGAAAGGAGAGAAACCACAATAATTGCAAGGCTAGCGAGAGCAAATCCAGGAATCATTTCATAAACATTAAACCACTCACTGGTTTTAGGAATGATGGATTTCCAAGCAAATACGACAACTGCGCCGACAACCATGCCAGCCATCGCCGCTGATGAAGTCATGCGTTTCCAGAATAAGGAGAAAAGCACCACAGGACCAAATGCAGAACCAAACCCAGCCCAGGCAAATTCAACGAGTTTTAGTACTTTGCTGTTTTCATCTTGAGCAATCCAAATTGCAATGCCCGCGATAACTAAAACCATTGCACGACCTAACCAAACTAATTCTTTTTCAGCAGCTTTTGGACGAATAAACCCTTTATAAAAATCTTCAGTAATAGAGCTTGAAGAAATTAATAATTGTGCAGAAAGTGTACTCATCACAGCCGCTAAAATTGCAGACAGTAGAATACCGGCAATCCATGGATTAAAGAGCAATTTAGCCAGTTCAATAAATACTTGTTCTGGTTCATTATTTACTACGCTCGCAACACCAGGATTCGCAAAGAAATAAGGAATGCCGAAGAAACCAATACCAATCGCACCTGCTAAGCAAATCACCATCCACGTCATACTAATACGGCGTGCTTTGATTAATGATTTCACCGAATAAGCCGCCATAAAACGCGCAAGGATATGCGGTTGACCAAAATAACCTAAGCCCCAAGCCGCTAAACTTAATAAACCTAATGGCGTGGTAGAACTAAATAAATCGGTAAAGTCTTTACTTGCAGCAACTTCAGCTTGATGGAGTACTTCCGTAAATTGTGATGTATCGCCCAAACTTAAAAAGATGAAGAGTGGCGTTAAAATTAAGGCAAAAATCATCAAAGTAGCTTGAATGGTATCAGTCCAACTCACCGCTAAAAATCCACCGATAAAGGTATAAATAATCGTCGCTAATGCGCCGTACCAAATGGCGGTGGAGTAGTCGACTGAGAATAGGTTTTGGAATAATTTAGCACCCGCAACTACACCTGAAGCACAGTAAATCGTGAAGAATACTAAGATGATTGATGCAGACACAATTTTTAAGAGATGATGCTTTGTACCAAAGCGATGGTGGAAATATTCCGGTAATGTGAGAGCATTGTTGTTAAATTCGGTATAGATCCGTAAACGACCCGCCACGAGTAGCCAGTTAAAATAAGCTCCAAGGATTAAACCAATGGCGATCCAACCTTCTACTAGGCCAGATACATATACTGCACCTGGCAAGCCCATTAATAGCCAGCCGGACATATCAGATGCGCCAGCTGACATGGCGGTTACAAAACTCCCGAGTTTACGGCCACCTAAAATGTAATCGGATAAGTTGTTTGTATAATAATAGGCAAGGACACCGATTAAAATCATGCCGAAAATATAAATACTAAAAGTAATAAGTGTTGGGTCTAAACCAAACATTAAGTACCCCAAAAAGTCATGAAAATTTGAGAAAGGTCATATTTTACCTTATTTGGGTCTATTATTCTATTTTCCTTTTCGATAGACTTATATCATTAAAACTAAGGTCGAAAAAATGAATTCTGTTGAATTATTAATGAATGTTACGCCCAATGAAACCCGCGTTGCGTTGGTGGAAACGGGCGTTTTAAAAGAAGTTCATATTGAACGTCAAGCCAAACGTGGCATCGTGGGGAATATCTATAAAGGGCGAGTAACCCGTGTTTTACCGGGGATGCAATCTGCGTTTGTGGATATCGGTTTAGAAAAAGCCGCATTTTTACACGCTTCCGATATTGTTTCACATACCGAGTGTGTGGATGTGAACGAACAAAAGCAATTCCGTGCAAAAAGCATTTCTGAACTCGTACGCGAGGGGCAGGATATCGTGGTACAAGTGGTGAAAGATCCTTTGGGCACCAAAGGCGCAAGATTAACCACCGATATTACGTTGCCTTCTCGTTATCTTGTTTTTATGCCTGAAAATAGCCATGTGGGTGTATCACAACGTATTGAAAGCGAAGAAGAACGCGCAAGATTAAAAGCGCTAGTTGAGCCTTTTTGTGATGAATTAGGCGGCTTTATTATTCGTACTGCTACCGAAGGCGCAACGGAAGAAGAATTGCGCCAAGATGCAGAATTTTTAAAACGCTTATGGTGTAAAGTGCTTGAGCGTAAAGGCAAATATCCAACCCGTTCTAAAATTTATGGCGAACCTGCATTGCCACAACGTATTCTGCGTGATTTTATCGGTGCTAATT
This sequence comes from Haemophilus parainfluenzae, assembly GCF_900450995.1. Classification (NCBI taxonomy): domain Bacteria; kingdom Pseudomonadati; phylum Pseudomonadota; class Gammaproteobacteria; order Pasteurellales; family Pasteurellaceae; genus Parahaemophilus; species Parahaemophilus parainfluenzae. Next base: position 1,885,918 of record NZ_UGHY01000002.1, read on the forward strand.
TAGAGAAAATTCATATCGATTCCAAACTTTGTTTTAACGAAGTGAAAGAATTTACCGATGAATTTATGCCTGAATTAAGTGATAAATTAATGCTTTATACGGGCAGTCAGCCGATCTTTGATATTTATGGTGTAGAGCGTGGCATTCAAAATGCACTTGAAAAACGCGTAAATTTAAAATCAGGTGGATATCTCATTATTGAACAAACCGAAGCCATGACGACCATTGATATCAATACGGGCGCATTCGTTGGCCATCGAAATTTAGATGAAACCATTTTTAACACCAATATTGAAGCCACTAAAGCCATTGCACAGCAGCTACAACTGCGTAATCTAGGCGGTATTATCATTATTGATTTTATTGATATGCAAACCGATGAGCATCGTAATCGCGTGATTGAATCCTTGGAAGAGGCCCTATCAAAAGATCGCGTAAAAACGAATGTAAATGGTTTTACTCAACTTGGTTTAGTGGAAATGACGCGTAAACGTACTCGCGAAAGTTTAGAGCACGTTTTGTGTGATGAATGCCCAACTTGTCAAGGTCGTGGACGCGTAAAAACGGTTGAAACAGTATGCTATGAAATTATGCGTGAGATCATTCGCGTTAACCACTTATTTTCGAGTGAACAATTTGTGGTTTATGCCTCTCCAGCCGTAGCGGATTATTTAATCAAAGAAGAATCGCACGGTTTATTGCCAGAGGTTGAAATGTTCATCAGCAAACAGGTTCAAGTCAAAACAGAACAGTACTACAACCAAGAACAGTTTGATGTGGTGGTGATGTAAAAGACAAAAGTGCGGTCAAATTGATCTGCACCCCAAAAGTTGGACTCAACAAACCAACAATTGAGGTGCAAATTTTTTTATGGGTAAACACTACACAATCGAATTTAAATTACAGGTTCTTCAACCTATTCTAAAAGGAAAAATGAGCATTCGAGAAGCAGCTCGTTTTTACAATATTCCTTCCAACGCCCTAGTCGGGACATGGTTGAAACGGTTTGAAAAAAATGGCATAAAAGGACTGATTCCCCGTAAACCATCAGGACGACCGCCAATGAAACCCAAATATGCAAAAATGCCACCGCCACCCAGAACTGAAGAAGACCGTTTACGCCTGAGAATTTTACAGCTTGAAGCGGAGGTGGCCTACCTAAAGGAGTTGAGAAGGCTCAGACTTCAGGACGAAGCCGAGCAACGGAAATTATCCAAAGGTTAAGAACACGCTATCCGTTAAAATGGCTTTTAGGTTTTGCACAGTTAGCGCGTAGTACGTTTTTTGCGAAACTCCAGATTAAACCGGATAAGGATGAGCAGCTGAAAAAGGCAATTAAACGCATCAAAGCCAATCATCCTGATTATGGCTACCGACGAGTTCATGCCTGTTTACCAGGCGTGAATCATAAAAAAGTTCAACGTTTAATGCAGACACTTGGGCTTCAAGTGCGGTCAAGAAAAAGCAAGAAATTTACGACTTATCGAGGCACGATAGGGGTGATTGCACCGAATCATCTTGAACGCGATTTTAGCGCAACGGCCCCGAAACAAAAATGGGTAACTGATATCACCGAGTTTAAGGCGAAAGATGGGAGTAAAGTCTATTTATCTCCAATTTTAGACTTATTTAACAATGAGATAGTCTCATATAATCTCAGCTATTCCCCAAACTGGGCGCAAGTAGAGGACATGTTAATGCAAGCCGTCAAAGGATTAAATAAAGCTTGTAGTGTCATTTTACATTCAGACCAGGGATGGCAATATCAAATGGTAGCTTATCGTCGAATTTTAGCTGAACATGGCATCATTCAAAGTATGTCGAGAAAAGGGAATTGCTTAGATAATGCCGCAATGGAAAGTTTCTTTGGACGATTAAAAACGGAATGTTTTTATGGTCGGGAATTTAACAGTAGAGAAGAGATAGTTGATGCTGTCAGGGATTATTTGGATTACTATAATCATCGACGGATTCAACTAAAATTAAAAGGACTGAGTCCGATACAATACCGAAAACAGTCCTTTAAATAACAGTCTAACTTTTTGGGGTCAGATTAAATTCGACCGCACTTTTTACCTTAACTACTTCAATCTTTCTAGTTGCTGAATAATGGCTTCATCAGGTTGTGATTGGATTTTTCGCATACGTATAAAGAGTAAAGTGGCGGCAATGGTTAATGCAATGATAAACGCAACCCAGAAGCCTTTTGCACCGATGCTTGGAACAATCCAATCCGTTCGGGAAAGAATATACCCAACAGGGATACCTACGCCCCAATAAGCAAGTAACGTGATATAAAGGATGATTTTTGTGTCTTTATAGCCACGTAAAATACCGCTCACAACGACTTGTACTGAATCTGAAAATTGATAAATCGCCGCCATTGCTAATAAGCTGCCTGAAAGGGCAATAACGGTGGCATTATCTCCTACAATTAATGCGGCAATCTCTGCACTAAATACCCAAATCACTAATGCTAATACACTTGCTGCGATCAAGCCAAGAATAATAGCGGCGTGAGCCATGATTTTGGCTTTTTGTGGCGCATGATTACCGAGCTCTTGCGCCACTAAAATGGTTGCCGCCATCGCAATAGACATTGGGAACATAAAGGCTACGGCACTGGTGTTTAAGGCAATTTGGTGGCTGGCGACCACATCTGCGCCTAATGGGGAAAGTAATAAACTACTTAAGGCAAACAGTGAGACTTCACTGCACAGCGCAATGGCAATAGGTAAACCAAGTGCGGTCAATTTTTTCAGTGTTTTGATGTCAGGTTTTTCAATAATCTTTTCAAAGACTTTCAAACTACGTTCATTATAGTTTTTGGCCGAATAGGTAATCATCAATATTGCCATCGCCCAGTTGACAATAGCCGTTGCTACACCACAACCGATACCGCCCAGTGCAGGTGCACCAAATTTGCCGTAAATAAACATATAATTCAGTGGAATATTCAGCATTAACCCCATGAAGGTAATCACCATAGCCGGTTTGGTCTTAGCAATGCCATCATTCAAACAGCGGAAATTAATCAGCAATAAATAGGCTGGTAAGCCCCATACCATCGCACGCAAATAATTCATCGTCACATCAGCCATGTGGGCATCCATATTCATAAACTGTAATATGAAATCATTATGATAGATGATGAGTGCAAGGGGAATCATCACTAAAAATGAAATCCAAAGGCCTTGTCTAACTTGGTGGGCAATGCGATGGCGCTGCCCAGAACCGTTTAAATAGGAAATTGTTGGTGGCAAGGCGAGTAATAACCCCTGCCCGAAAAGTACCAAAGGTAGCCAAATGGAGGCACCAATACCGACACCGCCTACATCAGCCGAGCTTACACGCCCCGCCATAATCACATCCACGGTGCCCATGCCAGTTTGAGCTAACTGGGCAAGACCGATAGGTGTCGCAATTCGGATAAGTTTTTTAATATCAATACGGTATTGAGAAAAAAGACGAGAATTCATAAATTTTGCTATAATATTGGAAAAATTTTTAATGAAGGAATAATAATGTTTACAGGTATTGTACAGGGCATCGCCCAAATTCATGCAATTAAAGACAGCGATAATTTTAGAACACAGATCGTAAAATTACCAGCTGAAATGCGAAAAGGCTTAGAAATCGGTGCATCAGTGGCAAATAATGGCGTGTGTTTAACAGTAACTGAAATTTACGATGATCTAGTGAGCTTTGACTTAATGCAGGAAACCTTGCGCATCACCAATCTCGGTAACTTAAAAGCCGGGGATTTTGTGAATATCGAACGTGCAATGCAAATGGGCGCAGAAATTGGTGGGCATATTTTATCTGGTCACGTTTATTGTACCGCAAGCGTTTCACAAATTATTGAAAGCGAAAACAATCGTCAGGTTTGGTTTAAATTACCTACTAAAGACGTGATGAAATATATTCTTACCAAAGGATTTATCGCGATTGACGGCATAAGCCTTACCATCGGTGAAGTGAAGAATGATGAATTCTGTGTAAATTTAATTCCAGAAACCCTACATCGAACCCTGATCGGCAAACGTCAAATCGGTGATTTAGTGAATATCGAAATTGATCCGCAAACACAAGCGATTGTAGATACGGTGGAGAATTATTTAAAAGCAAGAGGATATAGTTAATTAAGATTACTATAAGGAGGAAATATGTTTAAAGATGAAATTGCTCTTATTCGCTTTTTAGGCAGAGAGTTTATTGTCATGTTTAATGTGTTTTTTATATTTCCGCTTTCAATTATTTTAGTGCTGATTGGCGTTATTCATGGTGTAATATGGAATGTACTTTTAGGTATTGCATTTACTTACCTCGTATTTCTTGTCTTATTTAGGATATTAATCTATTTTTTATATAAAAAATGGGAGAGAGAGCATCAGAAAAAAAAGCAAGAAGAGAATGAAGTTAAATACATTATTATTAAATAATAAATTTATACTGTATTGTAATAACACCCTTTTTTATTTCGCAGTGCTATAATTAATTTTTTGCCATCTTGTGCAATCGCGTTGTTGTAGCTCCCTTTTTCATTTCGCAGTGCTATAATAATGTTGTTTTTATTAACTATGTGGATTTTGTTGTAGCTCCCTTTTTCATTTCGCAGTGCTATAATGAACAAAAGCTAATAATTCATCAAGTCTTGGTTGTAGCTCCCTTTTTCATTTCGCAGTGCTATAATCATACGTTCTTTATCCTGCTCATAAGATAAAGTTGTAGCTCCCTTTTTCATTTCGCAGTGCTATAATCGGCTTATCTACGTGGGAAAACTAGCTAATGTTGTAGCTCCCTTTTTCATTTCGCAGTGCTATAATTTTTATCGTATCGCTAAAAACACCACGATCGTTGTAGCTCCCTTTTTCATTTCGCAGTGCTATAATTATAGAGCGGTGGAAAGACAGGCGCTCAAAGTTGTAGCTCCCTTTTTCATTTCGCAGTGCTATAATGATTTTTTGTTGTTTTCGGAGTGTCGTAAAGTTGTAGCTCCCTTTTTCATTTCGCAGTGCTATAATTATCCTGATCCCGTTTAGCTTCCCGTTCGGGTTGTAGCTCCCTTTTTCATTTCGCAGTGCTATAATCGACTTTTGAAAAATATACTTTTTCCATATGTTGTAGCTCCCTTTTTCATTTCGCAGTGCTATAATTATCCTGATCCCGTTTAGCTTCCCGTTTGTGTTGTAGCTCCCTTTTTCATTTCGCAGTGCTATAATGCCTCACTTCGCGTTTCGCAAGATACGCAAGTTGTAGCTCCCTTTTTCATTTCGCAGTGCTATAATAATTCAGCGTGGGTTATCTTGGTGGCATTAGTTGTAGCTCCCTTTTTCATTTCGCAGTGCTATAATTTTGTCTTTTTTAATTTGTTAAGAAAGGCCGTTGTAGCTCCCTTTTTCATTTCGCAGTGCTATAATAAATTTAATAAAAAAGAGCTAGTTTTAACTGTTGTAGCTCCCTTTTTCATTTCGCAGTGCTATAATCGCTGACGGGGTGAATGACCGTTTGTGAAAGTTGTAGCTCCCTTTTTCATTTCGCAGTGCTATAATTTCTTCAAAACTTCATAGTGTGGAGTTGGAGTTGTAGCTCCCTTTTTCATTTCGCAGTGCTATAATCATGATTCACCCCCTTAAAGTTTTTTGAAAGTTGTAGCTCCCTTTTTCATTTCGCAGTGCTATAATCAGTGGGTCAATATGGTTGCGATCTACATAAGTTGTAGCTCCCTTTTTCATTTCGCAGTGCTATAATCGTGGATTTTCGTAGGATTAGTATTTTACGGTTGTAGCTCCCTTTTTCATTTCGCAGTGCTATAATACCGTCTCACGACTTAATGCGTTACTAATTGTTGTAGCTCCCTTTTTCATTTCGCAGTGCTATAATTGTTAGATCCTAGCTATTAGTTAGCTTTTGGTTGTAGCTCCCTTTTTCATTTCGCAGTGCTATAATTCGTCTGCGTTGCTGTTGTAGGGGTTTGAAGTTGTAGCTCCCTTTTTCATTTCGCAGTGCTATAATCCATTTCTATATTAATCCAAAGATTTTAAAGTTGTAGCTCCCTTTTTCATTTCGCAGTGCTATAATTATAAAAACTAAAGCAAGTAAAGTTAAACCGTTGTAGCTCCCTTTTTCATTTTGCAGTGCTATAATACACGCCTTTTATGGATGGGGAGTATCGCTGTTGTAGCTCCCTTTTTCATTTCGCAGTGCTATAATCCCAACAAAATCCTGACGGTTCACCTTATGGTTGTAGCTCCCTTTTTCATTTCGCAGTGCTATAATTAATCCAATAATGAGACTACCTGATTTTTTGTTGTAGCTCCCTTTTTCATTTCGCAGTGCTATAATGGTGTGGTTATTCGTACTGAAGACTTTGTGGTTGTAGCTCCCTTTTTCATTTCGCAGTGCTATAATTTTCATTAATAATTTTCACTAACCCAGAAGGTTGTAGCTCCCTTTTTCATTTCGCAGTGCTATAATTCAGAAGCCATTTCTTCAAACACATTAGTAGTTGTAGCTCCCTTTTTCATTTCGCAGTGCTATAATGCCTCACTAATTTAATAGATAACAAATAAAGTTGTAGCTCCCTTTTTCATTTCGCAGTGCTATAATCTTTAAAACTTGCATTATCAACAGCGACCGGTTGTAGCTCCCTTTTTCATTTCGCAGTGCTATAATAGGGACAGCAAAAAGCCCCATGCCGCAAGGTTTAGGGGCTTTTGTTTTGCCTAAAAAACGGCTAAAAAAGCAATAATTGATTTGAATTAACCTTTTTTTCTTGCAGTTTTTTCTCTCCCACTAAAATTTCCATACTCGCAAATTGTTTTTCTGTAATAGATAAACATCGAATTGAGCCCTCTTCAGGTAAGTGTGCGACGAGTCTTTTATGATGTTTTTCTAACGCGTCTCTCCCTTTAATAATTCGAGTATAAATAGACAGTTGCAACATTTGATAACCATCTTTAAGTAAAAATTGACGGAATTGGTTTGCCGCCCGCATTTTTGCTTTAGTGGTGACCGGTAAATCGAATAGAACGATCATACGCATAAATACTTCCTCACTCATATTGATATTCCTGCAATGTATCAATCTCGGGTAACTGCAATAATGCTGCATTTTTTTGAGTAAGTGCAATTTGTAAAGAGGCAACACTTTTATCTATGGCAGTTAAAACACTCACTTTTTCTTGGTTAAAGAATAGTTGATGATGCAAGATTTTGATTAATTGCTGTTTTGATAGAGGACTAAGATTTTGGGAGAGTAATTCTTTTTCGAGTAAGTTCCATACCAGCAAATCAACAAGAGGGCGAAAAGGCTCAATAAAATCATCCGCTAAATTAAAGGCATTCAGTTCACTATGATGAAATAAACCTAATTGTGGTAGCCAACCATAAAGTACAAGGCTTCTTGCCACAGCTGAACGCACAACGGTATAAGCATAGTTCAGATGTATATTAATGGCATTGTCTTCTTTTCGTCTGAAATGAGTGCCGAATAATCCAGAGAAATAAATGACCGCACTTTGTGCTTCAAGATTATCTTTATCGCCTGATTTCACTAAATTAGCGAGCCGGAGTAACCGTTCTGATTTTTCTCGAAGCTGACAGAGTGATAAGACTTTTGCTTGATTACGAATTTTTTGTTGCACAATGCGTTGCCAAAGTTGTTTTTTCAGTGGCAAGCTCGTTTCAAGTTGTAATTTAAGGGTTTTTAATTGTCGATAATATTGATTAAAAGGGAGCCATTGACCACAAGGTAAAAATTGTTCATCGCAACTTAATAAAGTGATTCCGTATAAACCGAATGCCGAGAGTAAAGGAAGGGTAATCACCGTTTCTCGGCTTTCCACAACTACAATAGCAATATCTTCTAAAGGAACGGTAAATTCGTTTCCTTCTTGTTGAATCAGCATTTGTTGCTGATGCAAAGAGAGTTTTCCCCCTTTACTAATAAGAAGACTTCTCCATGTCATAATATATCCTTACAAAAAAATCCCCATACGTAATACGTATGAGGATTAAGTTGAGATTAACGAATAGCTTGGCGTTTACTTGGTTTACATAAACGAATATTTTTCCCAAGTTCATCTATTTGATATTTTTCAAAGGAAAGAGCTAGTTTTATTCCAACACTTTGATGAATACCGCCTTTTGCTTTAGATTTTTCTAGATCATGTTCCTTAATAACAATATTACCTGTTGCTCGGTCAAGCCCATTAAAGTAACCCCAAATGGTTTTCTTTTTAGTGACTAATTTCACTAAGTCATTTGGGTGTAATGAAAATTTGAAAGTTGCAGAGTTATCCATCACTTCCCAATCTTCCTCATCTTTATATTGTGTCGCAGCTTTATTAGGCAAAATACCTTTAGCTACTTGCCAGGTATAAATTGGTACAAGGAAATATTTTCCATTTTTAGTGAAGACATCCACTCTCACCATAGAGGCATTATCCGCGACACCATTACCCTCACGGACTAATACGCCAGATTTTTGTACTTGCTCTACTCGTACTGATTTAACAATAGCCCCACCTTTTTTCATAAAAGGTTCCGAAAACGCTTTAGCAGGATCATCATTAAACGCCTCTAGACGAGCTTTTAAAGCATCATAAAGATCTTTTTCACGTTCACGATTTACCATCAATTCTAAATCTTTTAATTTTAATTTAGTGAGTGGAATTTTAATCACGCTTATCCCTTCATTGAGACGTTTCGCGGATTTCACGGTTTCCATGTGTCCTTGACCGGTCATTTTGCGTGTTGGCATTCGAGATACAAATAGAGGTTGGACAAATTCATGATTTGCTTGTGGACGATCAGGCAATCTATTTTCTAGCTCCAGTTTAGGATTATCACTAAAAATTCGGATTTCAACTTCTTGTTTGAAAAATTGCCATGGTGCAGGGAAGTGTAATGGAATAATTTCACCAGTTTCACGATCTATTCGTTCACCAGTGAATACATCACCTGCTTCAAAACGAACAAAACGTGTGATTTTTTTCTGCATAGCGACGGTTGAGCAAGCGACCACAACGGCATCTAAAGCGTGATGGCGGTCATTGTCTTCACGTGATTTTGCTAATCCCCAACGGCCACGAAGTAAAGCAGTAATTTGCCCGTTGGAAGCAAATACTTTGCGTTTTCCTTCACCTGTTAAGTGCATATTATCTGCAATAAAGTTACATAAGAAACGAGCAACGTAGCGCGTATCATTTAAGTTACGCTCGATAAAGCCTTTTTCATCAAGTTTTTGGCTTAGGATGCGTTGTTTTTTTGCATAAGGGAATGCGCTCGTTTCAACTAATGCTTTGAAAGCTCTCCAGCGTTCGCTGTCATGTTTACCATCAAGCCATTCAAAAGGGGTTAAATTGCCTTTGTTTTGATTTTCATTAGCAATCACTAGTACTTTATTGTTGAAGCTATCATCCCAAGTGCGGGAAAACGGTAGGGCGTGATCGACTTCTACATAGCCTTTTTCTAATAAACGGTGTAATTCGATAGGTTTGCCGGAATATAAACATTTTGCATTTTGTTGTTTATAAAGTCGCATTTTTAAAATGTCTTTGGCTTTAGGTTCACCAGCAAAATGAGGGAAGTACTCTTTAAACTCATTGATTGCGTTTTCTCGCTGTTTACGATTTTCTTCCTGACGTTTTTCTAGTTCACGACGATCTTTGTAAGATTTGCCAACTTCTCGTCCTGTTTCAATATGAATACGAGCGGGCGAACCATATAATCTCACTACACCATTAATCACTTTTCGAGCCTGCGTGAGTGTTCTTAAAACCACAGGATTACGGATTTCATCAGCTGGAATCTGTGGTAAGAAGTGATAGCTTTCTTCTGTTTTTTTACCATAATGATCGCCATAAATTTCACGACAAGCCTCGTCATAGCGTAGTCCTTGTTGCATTAATGGTAGAAGTTTATATAAAGCTTTAAGAGATAATTGGATAAATTTATCAAAACTAAGATTTTCCAATAAGGCATTTAATACAGGTTGAGAGAGTTTGCCCGCTAAGTAAGCGCTGATATCTTCATCAGTTTTATATAATGAAAATGCCGTACCAATTTCATCTAATAATGTTGGATTTGCCTTTAATTCTGCCCATTCAGCTTTTAGGTTATTACCTTCTAATACCTTGCGAATTTGGTGATAGGCTTTCATTTCCATCAGAGTTGTTTTGGTTTCAATGGCTTTTTTATCTTCACCGGAATAACGGACGCCTTTAAAGATTGCATCATCAGATAAATTTAATATTGAACGTACTTGTGCATAAGTTAATTTAGCTTTTTCATAAGGTTGTTCGATTAACATTAAACGTTCATTATCACTTAAGGCACGCTCTAAGCCATTTTCTTGAATACGTAAATTATTTAATTTCGTTATCCAAACAAAACGTTCAGCAGTATAGGTATTTTTAGCTGCCTTATATTCATCTTCAAAAGTACATTTACCGAGCATTTTTAAAATGGCTTCACCAGATAAGGCAGGTTTTTGCCACATTAAAAGTGCGGTTAAATTTTCTAATAATTTTTCTGAAGCGAATGGATTACCAAAGTGTTGTTGACGCGAGAAGAGAAGTTCCATTTCGGCGAGTAAGTCTAGTCGGCTAAATGTGTGAGTATAGGCGCCTTGCTGGTTACGGATATGGCCTTCTTCGCTCTCAAATTTTTTTACAGCAAGTTCTGCAGGCGTACGATATGTAGCTTGTTGCAGTAATTCATGGTTACTGGCTACACCGCTTAATAACGCGCCTAGCTCTTTATTTTCGCTTTTACTTTCATTTTTACGCTGAGATAAATAACCACGGTGCTTAATTAAATGTAATAACACAGCAGCCCATTCTTGGCGTTCTAGTTTTCGATCTAGACCTTCGACACGTAGCTGCCAAAGTTGATGAGGAAGATGTTCATCAGTGGATAATAGGATATTTTCTGATTTTAGAAGTCGTTTTGCTTTTTTCAGGCGAGCAACGCGACGTTGAGTTAATCGACGAGCGGAGCGGGCTAAGCGGCGAGAAAGCGCGAGACTTTCACCTGTTTTGGGCATTTCTGCTCGTTCGAAAGTACGAACACCAACATCAATTAAACGCAGAGGATTCTCTTTTTCGTCAATTTCAACTACAGCCCAGCCAACAGAGGCGATACCAAGGTCAAGACCAAGGATATAATGTAAGTTTTTATTTTCCATAAGGTTTGTTCCTTTTTATTAGTTTTTTGTTTAAATTTTAACAGATTTTTGTATAAAAAATATATTGACGATAAAAAAATAAATAGCTAGAATTCACCTCGTTGTAATGGCACTGCGAAATGAAAAACGTTGTTACAATAAGAGAAAAAATTTCTCGCAAAGCTCTGTCCCTTGAAATGTAAGTTTCAAGGGACATCTTTTTTTGCTTATTTAGAAACTAAAGATGTGAGAGTAGGTTAACAAAAACAAAAAAACGCTTAATAAAATTATTAAGCGTTTTTTTATTGACGAAAATTTATAAAGTTTTGACCGCACTTTATAAGAAATTATTTAGCCTGTTTCTTCGCTTTTTTCCATTTCCAGAATAAGAAAATCGCTAATGCGCCAACAAGGATATAAATCACGAGTTGGCCTTTTTTAATTTGTTCGTGTAACCAATCTAAGTTTTTCGCACCAAATTCACCAAGGTAAACCCAAATTGGCACGGAAATAATCGCGGCGCAGAAATCAATTAATACAAAGCGAGTGTAGCTGACACGGCGGGTGATGCCTGAAACCATATAAATTGGTGCGCGTAATCCTGGAAGGAAACGAGCTACAAATAAAACACGGTTGCCGTATTGGGCAAATTTTTCACGCACCATTTTGAGGCGTTCTAATGTTACAATTTTACGCATTGGTCGGAAACGTAAAATTCGGGTGCCGTAAATGCGACCAAGCCAGTACATGGTTGAGTCACCAGCAAGTACACCAATCATACTCACGACTAACATTAAGTGGGAATTGACGCTTTCAGGATAGAGGCCAGCGATTACACCGCCGGAGACAAGCGTGATATCTTCTGGAATAGGTACACCAAAGCCACAAATAATCAGAACAAATAGCACCGCCCAATAACCGTAATCGGTAAAAAAGCTGATAAGAAATTCCATTTGAAACCCACTTACAATCAGTTAGTTAAAATTAATTAAAAATTGGGGCTTATTTTAATCGCTTTGCCTTGAAAAGCCTAGAAAAAAATTGCTGTGTAAATTTGCATTGTGGGGCTGAATATTTTATAATCCGTCGCTCTCAAAGTTTGTCTTTGAGCAAATTTAGGAAAATTGCTGGGTCGCCTGCAATTTTTTATTTTAAACTTTTAATCAAGAGAACATTAAAATGGCATTTAAATTTAACGCTGAAGTTCGTCAAGCGCAAGGTAAGGGTGCGAGCCGCCGCCTGCGTCACAACGGTCAAATCCCTGCAATCATTTATGGTGGCAGCGAAGCACCTGTTTCAATCATCTTAAATCACGATGAATTAAACAACGCACAAGTTCACGATTCTTTCTATAGCGATGTAATCACTTTAGTGGTTGAAGGTAAAGAAGTTGCAGTGAAAGTTCAAGCAATGCAACGTCACCCATTCAAACCAAAATTGGTTCACATTGACTTCAAACGTGCTTAATTTTTAGCTTGTGATAAGAACACCAATAATGATGAGTTATTGGTGTTTTTTTCTTTTCGGGCAAAGTGCGGTCAAATTTGAAATCGTTTTAGGAGTATTTTCCAATGAAGATAGCCTTAGGCATTGAATATAACGGAAAACAGTATTGTGGCTGGCAGCGACAAGAGAAAGTGCGTAGCGTACAAGAAGAATTAGAAAAAGCGTTATCTTTTGTGGCAAATGAAAAAATTGAAGTGTTTTGTGCGGGCAGAACAGACTCTGGTGTGCATGGTACAGGGCAAGTCGTACATTTTGAAACCACAGCAGTTCGTCCTGAAAAAGCTTGGGCATTTGGTACCAATGCGAATTTACCTGATGATATTTCAGTGAGTTGGGCAAAAGTGGTGGATGATGAATTTCATGCTCGTTTTTCGGCAACCGCGCGTCGCTATCGTTATATTTTATATTGTAATAAATTGCGTTCAGCCATTTTGCCGGAAGGAATTACCCATTGCCATTTAGATTTGGACGAAAAGAAAATGTACCAAGCGGGGCAGTTTTTATTGGGAGAAAATGATTTTTCTTCTTTCCGTGCGGCACAGTGTCAATCAAATACCCCTTGGCGAAATGTGCATCATTTAAATGTGGTGCGAAAAGGGCAGTACATTATTGTGGATATTCAAGCCAATGCTTTTGTGCATCATATGGTACGCAACATTGTGGGAAGCTTGATTGAAGTCGGTGCCGGTAATCAACCTGTTGAGTGGATGAAATGGTTGTTAGAGCAAAAAGATCGTAAATTAGCTGCTCCAACAGCGAAACCCGAAGGCTTATATTTAGTGAATGTCATTTACCCTGAAAAATTTGCGATTCCACAGAAAAATTTAGGGCCATTGTTTTTAGAAGATAATCTCATCTGACTAGCAAATTTCGCTAAATTATGATTAAATATGCAAACTTTTCTAGTTAATAAAAAAGGTAAAAAATGAGCTGGATTGATAGAATTTTTAGCAAAGGAACCTCTTCCTCTGCATCACGTAAAGCCAACGTACCAGAAGGGGTTTGGACAAAATGTACCTCTTGTGAACAAGTTCTTTACGGTGAAGAAGTAAAACGTAATTTATATGTTTGTCCAAAATGCGGCCATCATATGCGCATTGATGCTCGTGAGCGCCTTTTAGCCTTATTAGATGAGGGTTCAAGCCAAGAATTATCGGCTGATTTAGAACCAAAAGATATTCTTAAATTTAAAGATTTAAAAAAATATAAAGAT